>DQIG01000019.1 GCA_003525885.1 Stenotrophomonas sp. | reverse complement strand
TTGTCGCGCTCTTCCGGGCTCATCGATTGCCAGCGCTGGCCGTGCGACAGCATGCGCTGGCGCTGGCCGGCATCGGCGCCGTTCCAGCGGTCGCGCAGCGGCGCCAGCAGGGAATCGCGCTGCGCTTCACTCAACTGTTCCCACGCCGGCAAGGGTGCGGCCGGTGCGGGGCGTGCGGCGGGGGCGGTTGCGGTGCTCTGCGCCAGCGCCGGGACGGCCGGTAGAAGCGACAGGGTCAACAGCAGCGGCAGGGTAGGCAGTCGGAACATGATTTACTCCATCGCCAGGTCGGTATCGCCCAGCCACAGGTACAGATCGGGATTTTCGTCGTACAGCGCGCTGTTGTCTTCCACCGAGGCCAGGACGGGTGCCGGCGCCGGGCCTGCAAGCGTGCCATGGCCGGTGAACTGCAGGCCGATACCCAGGGCCACCACCAGCGAACAGGTGCTGGCCAGCCACCAGCGCCAGCGCCAGCGATGGGCGGCAGTGGCGCCGTGTCGAGCCTGGCGCAGCCGTGCCAGCGTGGCCGGCGACAGCGCCTGCAGCGACTGCGCATGCAGGCTGCGCAGGGCGTCTTCGGAAGGCAGGGAGCGGTTCACGGGTGGGTCTCCAGATAGTCCTGCAGCGCCTGCCGGGCGCGTGCCAGATGGGTTTTTACCGCGCCTTCGCTGCAGCCCATGGCGCGGGCGGTGGTCGCCCCGTCCAGGTCCTGCAGCACGCGCAAGGTGAAGGCTTCGCGCTGGCGGGCGGGCAGGCGGCGCAACGCGTCCACCAGCTGCTGGTACTGCTGGCGCTGCTCATGCGCCTGCGCCGGGTCCGGGCCGGGGTCGGCCCAGTCGATCTCGCCCCCCTCGGCGTCCTGGTTGTCGCGCCAGAACGGCAGGCGGAAGCGGCGCCGACGCTGCACGTCGATCACGCGGCGGCGCAGGATGCTCCAGAACAGCGGCGCCCATTCGGCCGCCGGTTTGTCGGCGTAGTCCAGCATGCGTAGCAGCGCATCCTGCACGGCGTCCATGGCATCTTCGCGCTGGCGCAGGCCGGCCTCGGCGAAGCGGAACGCACGCGGGCCGACAGTGGCCAGGAACGCCTCCAGCGATGCCGGCAGGGCATCGGTCTCGGCGCTCGGGGGGACAGGGCTGCTCACCAGCACAGGGTACGGTTCCTCGCTCGGGGTCACCATCGACAACGCGTGAGCGTCGCTGCGGTTGACGCCGGGTGCGCGCGGGTTCAGCCCGTGGTTATGATGGGGCGACGAAGACAGAGCGGGAGCGTTGCCAGTGAGTGACGGGTTCGTGGCGCTGTACATCTTCATGCTGGCGGCCATCGCCGGGCACGTGATCATTTCGCGGGTGCCGGTGATCCTGCATACCCCGCTGATGTCGGGCTCCAACTTCATCCACGGCATCGTGCTGATCGGTGCGATGGTGGTGCTGGGGCATGCGCAGACGCCGCTGGAGAAAGCCTTGGGCTTCCTCGCCGTGGTGCTCGGTGCCGGCAACGCCGCCGGTGGCTACGTGGTCACCGCGCGCATGCTGGAAATGTTCAAGCCGAGCGCGCCCAAGGGCGGCAAGGACGAGCCGAAGGAGCCGCAGGCTTGAACATCAGCACCGTCGAACTGCTCGATTGGCTGGTCAAGGCCAGCTACCTCGTCGCCGCCACGCTGTTCCTGCTGGGCCTGCAGCGCATGGCCTCGCCGTTGACCGCGCGCAGCGGCATCCGCTGGGCCGGGCTGGGCATGCTGCTGGCCACAGTGGCGACCTTCTTCCTGCCTGAACTGCACAACGTGCCGCTGATCCTGGTGGCGTTGCTGCTCGGCGCGGGCCTGGCGTGGTGGTCGGCCGGGAAGGTCGCCATCACCGACATGCCGCAGATGGTTGCGCTGTACAACGGCATGGGCGGTGGCTCGGCGGCGGCGATCGGTGCGGTGGAACTGCTGCGCTATGCCTTCCTTGCCAACCGCGATACCAGCCACTGGAGCGAACAGGCGCTGGCCGACCTGGCCGCGCGCCAGCCGTCGGGCATGGTGCTGCTGCTGGCGGTGGTCGGCGCGGCGATCGGTGCGGTGTCGCTGTCCGGTTCGGTGATCGCCTGGGCCAAGCTGGATGGTCGCCTGGACAAGCGCGTGACCTGGCCCGGCCAGCAGGTGATGAACCTGCTGGTGGCGCTGGCAGTGGTGGTGCTGGCGATCATCGCGGCCAGTACGCTCAATACCTGGGCGATCGTCGCCTTCTTTGTGCTGGCACTGGCACTGGGCGTGCTGATGACGTTGCCGATCGGTGGCGCCGACATGCCGGTGGTGATCTCGCTGTACAACGCGTTCACCGGCCTGGCGGTGTCGTTCGAGGGTTACGTGCTGGGCAACGAGGCGCTGATCATCGCCGGCATGATGGTCGGCGCGGCGGGCATCCTGCTGACCCGGCTGATGGCCAAGGCGATGAACCGGCCGATCCGCAACGTGCTGTTCTCCAACTTCGGTGGCGGCGCCGGGGGCGAAGCACAGGCGATCACCGGCGCGCAGAAGCCGATCGAAGCGTCGGATGTCGCGGCGATGATGGCCTATGCCGAACGCGTGGTGATCGTGCCGGGTTACGGCATGGCCGTGGCACAGGCGCAGCACAAGATCTGGGAGCTGGCGCAGCGGCTGGGCCAGCGCGGGGTGAAGGTGAAGTTCGCGATCCACCCGGTCGCCGGGCGCATGCCGGGGCACATGAACGTGCTGCTGGCCGAAGCCGGCGTGCCCTACGACCTGATCGCCGACATGGATGACATCAACCCGGAGTTCGCCAACACCGACGTGGTGCTGGTGATCGGTGCCAACGACGTGGTCAATCCGGTCGCACGCACCGATCCGGCCAGCCCGATCTACGGCATGCCGGTGCTGGATGTGGTCAACGCGCGCAACGTGGTGGTGATCAAGCGCGGCAAGGGCACTGGCTTTGCCGGCATCGAGAATGCGCTGTTCTACGCTGACAATACCCGCATGCTGTACGGCGACGGCGCCGAAGCGGCCGCATCGCTGGTGAGCGAGCTGAAGGCGCTCGACGGCGGGCATTGAGGACCGGCTGCATCCGGTGGGTGCGGACCTTGGTCCGCACTGCATTTGCTCTGGAGCCCGGATACATCAGTGCGGACCAAGGTCCGCACCCACCACGCGAACCAAAGCGGTGCCGATCAGCCGCGCAGCGCCGCCAGCGACTCAGCCTGCAGCCGCTCGTAGATCTCGAACTCGTCATTCACCACCACGCCCAGCGCCTGCTCGAAGGCCTCGCGGTTGGCGTGTGCGGCATAGGCCCGCTGTTCTTCGCCACCCAGGTTCGACTGGAAGATGCCTGCGGCACTGACCGGCAGGAAATCCTCGTAGACGATCGGGTCGGCCGTGGCCAGGCCCGCGGCCACCAGCACTTCCGCCGGCAGATCGGCCACGCGCTCCGGCGCGGCGCGGCCGGCGTCGGTCAGCTGGTAGCGGTAATAGCCCAGCCCTTCCTGGCGCAGGGTGTCATGGTCATCCGGGAAGCTGGCGAACACCGCCTGCAGGCGCTGGCCGTAGTCGCCCCCGGTGCTGCCTTCGCCCCCGGCATCACGCGCCTGCGACAGCAGCTGGTCGTACAGCGCGCGGCCCTTCGGCGTCAGCGCAAGGCCACGCTGCTCGATCTCGCCGAAGCGCGCGGTATGGGTGCCGGCATCGCCCCCGTCGCTGTCCGGGAAATGCACGGCTTCTTCCAGTGCCTTGAAGCTGGTCTGGCGCAGCAGGATCGGGCAGGCGCGGCGCGGCGGGCCTTCGATCACCGCCTTGGCGGCCATGCCGTGCTCGATCATTGCCGCCTGCGCAGCGTCGATGTCCAACGTGCGCGGCGTCAGGTGGTTGATGTGCGGGCCACGGAAACTGACCACGTCGGCCACCAGGCGATGCGCGTTGTGCAGCGCGTGGTAGGTCGGCAGGTCGACCGTGGCATCGCCATGCCAGCGGAAGGTTTCCAGTGCTTCGTCGACGAAGCGTTCGGCATCGGCCTGCGACAGACCACCGTCGCGCTCGGCCTGGTCGATCAGTGCCAACGCGCCGTCGGTGAAGATGCGGCGGCGCGCAAGGATCTTCGCCGATTCGGCACGCAGCGCTTCGTCTTCGATCAGCTCCAGGCGCAGCAGCGAGGTGAATACGCGGAACGGATTCTGCGCCAGCGCGGCGCCGGTCAGCGGGCGGAACGCGGTGGAGTGCACCGGCACGCCGGCCACCGACAGGTCGTAGTAGCCGACCGGGTACATGCCCATCACCGTGAACAGGCGGCGCAGCGTGGCCAGCTCCTGCACGGTGCCGACGCGGATCGCGCCGTGGCGCTCTTCATCCAGGCGTGCACGCTCGTCGTTGCGCTGCAGCTGCGCGGCCAGCGCCGGGTCCTGGGCAAGCACCTGCGCGTTGATCCGCTCCACCAGTTCCACCAGCGTGCCGTACAGCGGCACTTCGGTGCGGTACATGCGGGACATGGCCTGCGCGAACAGGCGGCGGATCACATCAGGCGAAACGAAAGAGGCGCTCATCAGTCACTCGATTACGGGAACGGGGAACAGCTCGAACCCGTATTGTCGCCGGAGCGCGCGGCGGCGGCGATATGCAGAGCAACATGAAAGAACTCGGTAGTGCCGGCCGCTGGCCGGCAACCTCCGGATGCCTGGAAGGGTGCAGTTGCCGGCCAGCGGCCGGCACTACCGCTTGAGCTGGCGTTTCAGGGTGGCATCCAGGGTGATCGGCCGGTCCCAGTGCTGGTAGCTGGCCACGATGGCATGGCGCACGGCGCGGTAGTGCAGGTTCTGCGGCTTGATCGGCATGCGCTTCACCACCGCTTCCCAGCCGCCCTCCGGGTCCTGGCTGAAGGCGCGCACGCTGTCGCGGCAGGTCTGGCCGCTGGCCTTGGCCCAAAAGCAGGCGAAATAGATGTCCCCGGCCTGCCAGCCATGGGTGGTGAACAGCGCGCTGACATACCCGCGTGGCACGTCGGCGTAGCGCGCCACCTCATCCAGGAAAGCGTCGGGGTAGCGCTCGGCGTAGTGGTTGATGTCCTGCAGCTGGGCATCCACCCAGCTGTCGCCGGTGTCCACTTCGTAGGCGCTTGAGCGCTCGGCGGTCTGCTGGGCCAGCACGGTGGCCGGCACCAGCAGCAGGGACAACAACAGCGCGCGCAGTCGGAGATTCATGCCCCGATTCTGCCGCAGCCGCCGGGCCCTGTCAGGCCGCCGCCGCGGCCTTGGCCTCGATCGCGGCCAGTGCGGCCGGCCAGTCGTGGGCGGTATCGGCGGTGACCATGCGCGGTTCGTCGTCGGCCACGCCGTGCTGGGTCTCGTGTGCCCAGGTCACCGCGTACGGGGTGTGCACGCCCCAGCCACCGAGGGTGACCACCGGCTCGATGTCCGAACGCAGCGAGTTGCCGACCATCACGAAGCGCTCCATCGGCAGGTCGAATTCGGCCAGCACGCGGGCGTAGGTCTCCGGGTCCTTCTCGGAGACGATCTCGATGCGCGGGAACAGCTCGCGCAGGTTGGCCACGTTGATCTTGGCTTCCTGGTGGAACAGGTCGCCCTTGGTGATCAGCACCACCGGGTAGTGCTCGGCGATGGCCGCCACCGATTCGCGCACGCCGTCGATCAGATCGACCGGGTGGCGCAGGGTGTCATGGCCGATGTCCAGCATGCGCTGGATGTCCCTGGCGTCGATGCGCTGGCCGGTGATGTCGATGGCTGCTTCGATCATCGACAGGACCATGCCCTTCACGCCGTAGCCGAACACGGCCAGGTTGCGCTGCTGCACTTCCAGCAGATGGCGCGCGGTCTGGGTGTCATGCACGTCGACGTAGCGCGACAGCAGGTCAAGGTAATCCTGCTCGGCCTTGCGGTAGTAGTCCTCGCTCTTCCACAGCGTATCGTCACCGTCAAAACCGACCAGGCCGATGGCGCGCGACGGCGCAGGCGTGGAAGTGTTCATCGGCCAAGGATACAGGGGTGGCGATGACGAGAAAAACCCGGGCGGCCGCAGCCGCCCGGGTCCCCATGCACCGGTCTTCCCGAATCAGGCGTGGATCAGCGGCCCTGCGCCGCGCCGGCACCCGCGCCGGCCTGCTGGGCGGCCACGTAGGCCTTGTACTCATCGGCGCTCAGCTCGCCGTCCTTGTTGGTATCGGCCTGGTCGAACACCTGGGCCAGGCCCGCGTTCACCTGCGCCTCGGTCTTGCTGATAGTGCCGTTGCCATCGGTATCGATGCTGGCCCAGGTCTGGCCACCGCCGTTGGCCTGCGCCGATGCCGCCGCGGCCGCATCCGTCGCCTGGTCAGCGGCCTGGCCCGCCTGGGCCGCAGCCTGCTGGGCATGCGCCGCTTCGTTCTGCGCATGCGCGGCCTGCTGCTTGGCCGACTGGGCCATCGCCGGGATGGCCAGCACGCTGCCGGCGGCGACGATCAGGGCGATCAGGGGCTTGCGGTTGCGAATAGTCATCAGGGGTGTCTCCTACCAATTGGGTGGTGTTGCGCGGCGTGTTGTCTCCGCACGGCACCTACCCTGCCACCGCGTTTCTGAATCGATTTTGCCCCGCGACCGGCATGCACACACACGATTAACCACTCGCCACCACGCATGCTTTAGCGCGGTGGTTAGGGGGAAGTGAGTGGCTCATAAGATGCGCATTCAGCGCCGTTGCATTTAACCGGCAGGCAACGAAAAACCTGCGTCAGTCGACGGTTTTTTCCAATGAGCGCGAACTGAACAACACCCATCCCAAGGCGACACCGGCGAGCGCGCCGGCGATTTCCAGCACCACGCGGCTACCGAGCTCGTTCGGATCGTGGATGGTGGCCAGGAACAGGCGCGCGTACAGCGGCGACTCCAGCCGCACGATGCCCATGTAGAACAGCTTCCACGCATCGATGCCGGCGGAGGCCACCACCGACAGGACACACGCCCAGCCAATGGCATGGCCCATCGACCAGTACAGCAGCCGGCACAACCGCGACCACAGGAAGTACACCAGCAGGCCGACCAGCAGGGCGATGGCGCCCGCTTCCAGGGTGCCGAGCAGGCCGAAGTGCAGGGGAAGGTTCATCGGGTGGGCAACAGTGGAATGACGATCAGTGTAAGGGTATCGGCAGGAGGGCGCTCTGCACCTGCGGTGGTGCCGGCCGCTGGCCGGCAACATCAACGAGAGACCGCGCGCGAAATCGTTGGGGGCGGAACTACCGAGCCCACAGCGGTTGCCGGCCAGCGGCCGGCACTACCGTGCCCCCCCTACCGGACGGGAACGTCGTACGCGGTGCCGGGATCCGGCTCGGGTTGCAGGGTGTAGTGCCACCACTCCTGCGGGTAGTTCACGAAACCACGCCGCGCCATTGCCTGCAGCAGCTGCTGGCGGTTCGCCTGCTGCCTGTCAGTCAGCCCACTCGTCCGTGTATGCGCACGCGGGCCGAAGAAATCGAAGTCGGTGCCCATGTCCAACGGCGTGCAATCACCGCTGCGGCAATCCAACAGGCCAAGGTCGACGGTGGCACCGCGGCTGTGGCCGGAGCGCTCGGCGATGTAGCCGTCGGCCAGCAGGCGCGGTTTGTCCAGGTCCGGGTACTGCAGGGCCTTGCGCGAAAGCTCGCGCGGGTCGTTCACCCAGGCCATGAAAGCCTGCACCGAACGCACCGGGCGGTAGCAGTCGTAGAGCCGCAGGCCGAAGCCCTGCGCGCGCAGGTCCTGTTCCACCTGTGCCAGCGCCTTGGCCACTGGCGCCAGCAGATAGCACGATGGCGCCTCGTAGCCCGTCACGCGTGCGCCGGTGAAGTTGTTGGCACCGGCATAGCGGATGTCCATGTCGATGCCTGGCGCCAACGTGCGAATCTCCACCAATCCGGCGCTGGCCGCATCGGTGGCCGGCGAGACGCGCGGTGGCTCAGCGGCGCTGGCGGTCGCTGCCAGCGCAGTCGCCAGTACGAGTGAAATGCAGGTCCTGGAAGTCATAGCTGAAGTCGATGTCCGGATCGATGGCGCGCAGGTCCAGCGTCGGTACCGGGCCCTCGCCTGGCTGCAACCACGCCTGCGCTTCGTCGCCCAGCGTATCCCAGCGCAGCAGCCAGCGCCCCTGCAGCGGCTGCACGGTGCCCAGCAGCCTGGGTGACTTGTCCACGCTGAAACGCAGGCCATCCTTGCCCGGGCACAGCGACGCCGGGCCCAGCCAAGGGTCGCTGTAGCGGCCCTGCCAGCGCGTCAGATCAGCACCCATGGCTGCCTGCGCCGGAGTGGCTTCAAGCCGCTGGTGGCCGGTTGCCGCGCGCATGGCCTGGTCAGCCTTCAGTTCGGCCAGGTATTCCATCGCCGGGCGTGCATCGTCGGGTGCGGTGAAGCGCTTCAGCATGGCCTGCATCAGCGCAGTGCGCGCGTCTTCGCCTTCACCGTTGATCAGCATCACCACGCCCACCTTCCGGTCGGGCAGCAGCGCCAGCGACGAGTACATGCCCGACAACGTGCCGGTGTGCGCCACCTTCCACTGCCCGTCCATGTCCGACACGCGCCAGCCATAGCCGTAACCGTAAAAATGCGCGTTGTCCCAGCGTCGCTGGCGTTCACCCAGCGGCATGGGCATGTGCAGGGTCCACAGCGTGTGGCGCTGCTCAGCGCCCAGCCATTCCGGCACCAACGCAGGATCCAGCAGCACTTGCATCCAGCGCGTCATGTCGCGCAACGAGCAGCGGATGCCCCCGGCCGCCATCGAGGGCAGGTCCGGGCTGAACGCTCCATCGGCGTTCACCACTTCATTGCGATCACCGCGCCAGGCATGCGGCTGCGCCACGTTGCCCACGCGCTTCACCGACCAGGCCCCCACCTGGCAGCGTGACAGGCCCAGCGGCCCGAACACCTGTTCGCGCATCAGCTGGTCATACGGCTTGCCACCGGCTGCGGCGGCCACTTCACCGGCCACCACGTACATCAGGTTGTCGTAGGCGTAGTGGCTGCGGAAGCTGCTGACCGGCTTGAGATGCGCCAAGCCGGCGATGATATCGGCGCGGGTGAACGCGTTCGGCTCCGGCCACAGCATCAGGTCGCCGGCGCCCAGTCCGAGACCGCTGTTGTGGATCAGCAGGTCACGTACCTGCATCTGCTGGCCCACCCATGCATCATGCATGCGGAACTCCGGCAGATAGCGCTGCACCGGATCCTCCCAGCGCAGCTTGCCCTGCTGCACCAGCCGCGCCAGCAGCGCGGCGGTCATCGCCTTGCTGTTGGAGGCGATCTTGAACAGCGTGTCCTCGTTGATGCGGCCGCCATCACCGCGCGCGCCTTCGGCGTATCGGTAGACCACCTGCCCCTGTTCGACCACCGCCATGGCCAGCGCGGGCAGATGCTCGTGCTGGACCACGGCGGCGACATCGGCATCGATCGAGGCGGTCGAGGTCGTTTGCGCCGCCGCGACCGGGAACACCGCCAGCGCCGCCACGCAGACGCAGCGTCGAGCGTGCAGGGCTGGCTTCAATAGGCCCATGTGACGGTCAGCTGCGCATAGCGCGGTGACTGGAAGCCAGTGCCGTAGCGGTACAGCGGGTTGGGCGAACCAATGCCGTTCTGCGGCTCGTAGTCCTGGTCCACGGTCACCACACGCTGCTGGTTCAGCACGTTGTACACCGCCAGCTTCAGGCGCAGATCGGTGGGAATCGGCACCTTGTAGGAGACGCTGACATCGAGATCGTAGGTCCATGGCGTGCGTCCGTCTCCACCGCGCGGCGAATGCACGAAGACACGTTCGGACGGTACCGTTGCCTGGCAGTTGGATACGCAGACGTAGTAGCTGTGGAAATCGGTCGCATCGAACGGATTGCCTGCACCGAAGCGCGTGATCGGGCTGCCCGACTGCACGCCCAGGGTTGCCGCTACGCTCAGGTTCTCGGTCAGCGCGTAACTGCCACGGAACTTGAACTGGTGGCGGCGATCATTGGCCAGGTAGCCATAGCCGCCGTAGTTCACCCACGGATTGTCGAAGTTCTCGGTGCGACCGGCATCGGCGAAGTCGGTATCGGAGTTGACCGGCCCTTCGGCGTTACCGCGGCCATAGGCCAGCGTGTAGGACGCATTGAAGCCCCACTTTCCGTCCCAGGCGCGGTCGACCTGCAGCTCCAGTGCCTTGTAGTCGCGCTTGGGTTTCACCCAGCCGCGCTGGCCGACATAGTTGCCGTTGTCGTCATACAGCGCCCACCCTTCCTTCGAGGTGTCGATGCTGATCCAGCCATCGTTGCGGCCATCGCAGTCGGTGTCGCCCCACACGGTGTTGGTGCGCCCCGGGTTGCCCATGATCCACACGCTGTCGATGGCACCGCACTGCCCGGTCGCAGTGATGTTCATGTCATCGATGGCGTTGTGCAGGCGCCGGTAGGTCACGCTGGCACCCACCGACCAGGCCTCGTTGATCATCTGCTGGAAGCCCAGGATGGCTTCGTCCTGGTAGACCGGGTCCATGTCCCGGTTCACTTCCGCACGCAGGTCCGGCACGCTGCCGTCGCCCTGCGAGTTGTCCACCGGGCCGATCTGCGCACCCAGGTTCGGGATGTTGTTGGCTGCGCCGGTGTAGCCCAGGAACTCATACCAGGTGCGCTCGTCGAGGAAGCCACCGGCCTGCTTGATGTTGATGACGTTGGCCACGGGCAGGAAGTAGCGACCGAGGTTGCCGAACACCTTGGTGGTGCCATCGCCACGCACGTCCCAGGAGAAGCCGGCGCGCGGGGCCAGCATGTTGTCGATCTTGATGTAGCTGTTGCCGTCGCCGCCCTTGTTGTCGAACGCCTCCATGCGCAGGCCGAGATTGAGCAGCAGGTTCGGCGTGACCTGCCAGTTGTCTTCCAGGTAGTAGGCCGAGTTGATGGTCTCGAACGCACCTTCCACTTCATATCGGCGGGTGCGCACGACCACGCCGCTGGCCGGCACCACGCCCCCATTCAGCGAGCTGCCGGGGGTGCGGTAGTAGATGTCATAGCGGAAGCCGCCCGGGCCAGGATAGGCGCGACTGTAATCGGAGGTGTTCTCTTCCCGGTCCAGGCCGAACCGCAGAAGATGGTTGCCCAACGTCCATTCGAAGTCCGCGCGTGCCGCCTTGCGCGTGTCCAGCGCCGACTCCAGCTGCGAGCTGCTGGTGCAGCTGCGGTCGCCCTGCAACGACGGCGGCACGCCCTGGCCGGCCGTACGGTTGTCGAAGACGCGGTTGCAGTTCTCGTCCATCAGCGAGCTCTGCACGCGGTTGCGCTTGTTCTCGCCGTACATCAGCTTCATGGTCAGATCGTTGTTGACCTGCCAGCTGTAGGTGCCCGACCAGTTGCGGCCACCCACGGTGTTCATGATCTGGTTGGCACGCTCGCCCACGCTGCTGCCCAGGTCGTAATCGTAGGCATAGACGTCGGTGAGCGTCTTGTTGCGATCGGAGAAGCCGAACAACGAGAACATCTGGTTGTCGGTGATGCGCCAATCGATCTTGCCGCCCCAGAACGGATCATCGGCCTTGCCCTGGTTGAAGCGCGTGCCGGCGTCGTTGGTCGATGTCGGGCGGTAGTCGCGGGCTTCATACATGCCGAAGAAGAACAACCGATCCTGCACCAGCGCACCGGAGGCGAACACGTTCAGCGCGCTGCGGCTGTAGTCGTCGCGGCTGGCGGTGATGTAGCGGCTGCCATTGCCGTCGTAGCGGTCACGTGCCTGCGACTGCCATGCGCGCGGCTCGAACACCAGCTCGGCACCTGCCTTGAAATCATTGCTGCCCGAGCGGGTCACCGCATTGATGACACCGCCGGTGCTGCGCCCGAATTCCACCGAGTAACCGCCCGTCTTGACCTGGAATTCCTGGTAGAACGAGAACGGCACCGACGAGAAGCCGACCCGGTTGTAGAAGTCGGTGACGTTCAGGCCATTGATGTAGACCGTGTTCTCGGCCACCGACGAACCACCGAAGGAAATGCCCTGGCCGCCCAGCGAGCCCTTGCCCTTCACCGCGCCCGGCGCCAGCAGCGCCACGGCGGTGATGTCCCGGTCCACCGGCAGGCGCGAGAGTTCCTCGCGGGTGATGTTGGTGGCCGACTCGGTGGACTTCACATCCACCATCGACACCACCTGCGGTGCCCGCACTTCAACCGTGCCCAGCGTGCTGACCGCGCCGAGCGGCACGTTCACCGTGGTCGCGCTGCCGAGACTGACGGTCACCTGGCCAACATGGCTGGCGCCAGCACCGGGCAAGCCGACCTCCATCTCGTAGGTGCCTACCGGCAACAATGGAATGCGGTAGCTGCCGTTGGCCTCAGCCTGCACGGAGCGGACGAACCCCGTTGCGGGATTGCGTACGGTCACCGTGGCACCGGCCGGTACCTGGCCAGCATCGCTGACCAATCGACCGACCACCGAACCATCCTGCGCGAATGCGCTGGGCGCGATCACGCCCAGGCACGCCCCGAGGGCGACGCACAACGCCGCCCGCTTGATGCTGTAAGCCTTCATCCCCTGCTCTCTCCTGCAAGAATTGAATGGTGTGGAATGCGATGTGTCGCGCTAGCGTTGCCCGGCTGGCAGTACCCGCCACTGGAAGTCGTAGTTCCATTGGTCGAAGTACAGGTTGTCGCCTGCCCACTCGGCCTCGCCACGCTGCGAGTCGACCGTTTCCGAGCGGTAGTGCTGTTTGGCCGGCACGAAGGGCTGGCCGAAATCATCGTTGAAGGCGATGCGGTAGCCATCGAGGCCACCCAGGTAGAAGTCGCGAAGGGTCGGCACATCGCTGGCCAGCGCGCCGGTAGTCACGTCCATCGGCAGCCAGCCATACGGCGCCAGGTAGACCTGCCCCCAGTCATGCAGGTTGTTGTAACCACTGCCATCGTCGGAGAACACCATGCCCGACTGCCAGCGCGCGGGAATGCCGTTCAGGCGCAGCAGCGCGATCAGCAGCAGGGTCTGCTGCCCGCAATCGGCATGCCCGGCTCGCAGCGCGTAATCGCTGATGTTGCTGATCGTCGAGTATTCGCGCGCACCGGCCCAGGGAATGCGGTCGACCGCAGCAAACAGCTTGCGCACCACTTCATACGGGCGCGTCTCGCCCTGCAGCACCTGGTCGGAGAACAGCTTCAGCGCAGGGGTGAAGCGCACATGTGGCAGCTGCTCGGCCAGATAGGGCTTCAAGGCCGGATCGGCCGGGGTCGGTTGCACCCTGGCCGGATCGATCGCGGTATGCCGGGCGAAGATCGTGACCGCGTAGCGGACCTCGAAGCGGGTCGGCTGCCCGGCCACCGCTTTGGCGTCCAGATAGGCCGTACGTTGCAAGGTGCTGGCCGGTGCCACCCGCGCCTTGCCCGGGCTGCTGCCCAGCCACTGCACCTGCTCCTGCTGGCCCGGGATCTCGCGCGGGTACGGAATCCAGGCACGTACGGTCTCGCCGGCCGGCACGGCATCGGCCTTCACCGTCAGCGATTGGGTGAATTCAATGCGCTGCGGCAGCACCGACGCCCGGCCACTCTGTTCGGCCGCAGCAACCACGCGCACGTGGTGTGCATTGAGCACTTCGTTGGGGCCCGGAGGTGGCATCGGCGCATCCGCGCGGCGGCGTGCGCGTGCTTCGTCGCTGAGCAGGAACAGGTTCGACGGTGCGCGCTTGAAGTACCAACGCTCGCCGTCGATATCGAGATGCTCGATCAGGCCGAGCTGGTCCCAGCGCGCGAATTCCTCGTCGGTCAGGTCGGGAATCCAGCGGCGCACGGCCGCCTTCGCGGCTGCCTGGTCCAGGCTGAAATCCAGACGGATGCGGCGCATGCGCTCGAACTGGAAGTCGGCTGGCGGAAACACGCCTTGCGTGGCAAACGCCATGACCACGTTTTTGAACTGGCCACTGTCGACCCAGTCGATCAGCTGCCATTCCCGCTCACGATCGATCGCCAGATCAAGCGCACTGCGGGGATCCTTTGCCCCTGCCGACCACGCCCACAGCAGCAGCGCGGCACACAGGCCGGCAGCAGCAGGCAGACGCGGTTTGCGAACGGCAGGATCCACAGCGACACTTCCCCAGCGCGGGTGGTAACGGCTGTGTAACACGGGCCGCGATGCCGGTCAATAATTTATTCTTGCTTTCGACGCCAAAAGGAATAAATATTCCAAAAGGCATTCGAGGAGGGTGTGCACCGCATGAGCCTGGCTTCCCGCGAACGGCACCGGCATTGGCCGCGCCGCGTGTCCCTGGCCTTGTGCCTGCTGGCCGCTCCGGCCTTCGCACAGGCCGCCCCGGCACCCGATCCCGGCGCAGCACTGCCCTATGTGATCGGCCTGCACGAGGCCTACCTCACACCTCAGTACTGGGCCGCGCGTCTGGACAACGCCGATGCGCCTATCCTGGACCGCGCGCAGATCGAGGCACAGAACGCGCGGATGCGGGCGCAGGACAGTCATATCCAGGACATCGCCACACTGCCCGCCCAGCTTGATGCGGCGACGGTGCGCGCCAGGATCACCGCGCTGTCGAGCTGGCCCAAGCGCGCCCTCTACAACGACAAGGGCCAGGCGATCGCACCGGCAGTGCGCAGCGCGATCGAAGCCAACCTCGGCCTCGATGCGATTCCCGCCCAGACGGCACCGGCCTACGGGCTGGTGGTGAAGCGCGCGGCGCTGCGCACTTTCCCCACCCGCGAGCGCGTCTTCAGCACCGTAGGCGACACCGATATCGACCGCTTCCAGGAGTCAGCATTGTTCCCTGGCGACAAGGTCGCCGTGGTCCATCGCAGTGCCGACGGCCGCTGGCTGTTCGTGCACAGCGAGCGCTACAGCGCATGGATCGAAACCGACGCTATTGCCAGCGGCGACAAGGCCACGGTGCTCGGCTACGGTGCGAAGGGACCGCACCGGATCGTCACCGGTGCCACCGCGCAGACCGTCTACACCCCGGAAGAACCGCGTGCCTCGCGCCTGCAGCTGGACATGGGCGTGCGCCTGCCGGTGTTGGCCGACTGGCCTGCTTCAGAACCGGTGAACGGCCAGCAGGCGCACGCATCGTGGGTGGTGCAGCTGCCGGTACGCGAGGCCGATGGTCGCCTGAAACTGGTGCCGGCCCTGCTTCCGCGTTCGCAGGATACCGCCGCCGACTACCTGCCGCTGACCCCGCGCCTGCTGCTGCAGCAGGCCTTCAAGTTCCTCGGCGAGCGCTACGGCTGGGGCCACGACTACGACACCCGCGACTGCAGCGGTTTCGTCTCCGAGATCTACCGCAGCTTCGGCGTGCTGCTGCCACGCAATACCAGCGCGCAGGCAGTCAGCCCTGCGCTGGACCGCCTGCCGTTCACCGGCAAGGACGGCAAAGCGGTGCGCGACCGCGCCGTCACCGACCTGCAGGTGGGCGACCTGGTCTACATCCCCGGCCACGTGATGATGGCCATCGGCCACGTCGACGGCCGCACCTGGGTGATCCACGATACGGCGGGCGGCAGCTGGTTCGGTGCCGACGGTACGCGCGTGCAGGCCCATCTCAATGGTGTTTCGGTCACGCCGCTGGAGCCGATGATGGCCAGCGATACCGTCCGCTACATCGACCGCATCACCAACATCCAGCGCCTGCGGGCCAAGACTCCTGAATGAAGATCACCGCCATCGAACTGGGCATGCTGCGCGTGCCGTTGAAGACACCGTTCAAGACCGCGCTGCGCACGGTGGAAACCGTGGAAGACGTGGTGGTGCTGATCCGCACCGACACCGGCAACACCGGCTACGGTGAAGCCCCGGCCACCGCCGTGATCACCGGCGATACGCACGGCTCGATCATCGAAGCGATCCGCCACTTCATTGCCCCGCGCCTGATCGGCCAGGACGTGGTCAACCTCAACCAACTATGCACGCTGGTGCAGACCGCGATGGAGCGCAACACCAGCGCCAAGGCGGCGGTGGAGATCGCGCTGTACGACCTGTGGGCGCAGCTGCACGGCGCCCCGCTCTACCAGATGCTTGGTGGTGGCGACCCGGTGATCACCACCGACATCACCATCAGCGTGGACTACATCGACAAGATGGTGGCCGACTCGCTGTCGGCGATCGAACGCGGCTTCGAGTCGCTGAAGATCAAGGTCGGCAAGGACATCGGCCTGGACATCGAACGGGTCAAAGCGATCCATGCCGCCGTCGAGGGCCGCGCCCTGCTGCGCCTGGACGCCAACCAGGGCTGGACCGCCAAGCAGGCGGTGCATGCGATGCGCACCCTGGAAGAAGCCGGCGTGGTACTGGAGCTGCTGGAGCAGCCGGTGAAGGCCGCCGACATCAGCGGCCTGAAGTACGTCACCGACCGCGTCAACACGCCGGTGATGGCCGACGAAAGCGTGTTCAGCCCGAGCCAGGTGATGGACCTGATCCAGCAGCGCGCGGCCGACATCATCAACATCAAGCTGATGAAGACCGGCGGCCTGTCCAACGCGATCCGCATCGCCGACATCGCCGGCATCTACGGCGTGCCGTGCATGATCGGCTGCATGATTGAATCCAGCATCAGCGTCGCCGCCGCCGTGCACCTGGCCGTAGCCAAGAGCGATGTGATCACCAAGGTCGACCTCGACGGCCCCTCGCTGGGCCAGTTCGACCCGGTCAGCGGCGGCGTGCATTTCAACGAATCGGAGATCAGCATCAGCGACGTGCCGGGGCTGGGCATCACCGAAGTGCGTGGGCTGGAGATGCTGGGTTGATTTCTGCCTTGCGGCTGACGTTGCGTGCCACTGACGTTGGGTCGCGCGTTACTTTTCTTTTCGCGAAAAGAAAAGTAACCAAAAGAAACGCTCCGCCGGCCACGAGCCGACGTGCTGCGCACGTCGGTGCCCTGCGCTCCTCGGTCCGCCGAGGGACGGCGCGGAACTCGCTGCGCTCAGACACCCGCGCCTCTTCGCCCTCGCCGGACCTGCGGT
>DQIG01000130.1:20433-21282 GCA_003525885.1 Stenotrophomonas sp. | reverse complement strand
GCCGTGTTCGGCGATGCCCGCGGCTATTTCTTCGAGGCCTGGAATGCCGAGCGCTTTGCCGCGTTGGGCCTGCCGGATCGTTTCGTGCAGAGCAACGTGTCGACGTCCGCGCAGGGCGTGCTGCGCGGCCTGCATTACCAGTGGCCGCGCCCGCAGGGCAAGCTTGTCAGCGTGCTGGAAGGCGAGGTCTACGACGTGGCCGTGGACATCCGTCGTGGCTCGCCAACCTTCGGGCAGTGGGAAGCGGTGGTGTTGAGTGCGGAGAACAAGAAGCAGTTCTGGATTCCGGAGGGCTTCGCCCACGGTTTCGCCGTGCTGTCCGAGCGTGCGGTGTTCAGCTACCTGTGCACCGAGGTCTACCTCAAGGACTTTGATGCCGGCGTGCGCTGGAACGATGCCGACATCGCAGTGGACTGGCCGGTCAGCGCACCGACCCTGTCGGCCAAGGACGAGAACGCGCCGTTCCTGAAGGACATTGCCGAAGATCGCCTGCCGGTCTACATCCCATGACCGTGCTGGTGTTTGGTGGCAACGGCCAGGTCGGCCAGGAGCTGCTGCGCGCGCTGGCACCGCTGGGCAAGGTGGTCGCGACCACCCGCAGCGGCGTCCTGCCCGACGGAAGTACCTGCGAAACGGCCGATTTCGGCCAGCCCGACAGCCTGCCGGCATTGCTGGACCGCGTGCAGCCGTCGCTGGTGGTCAATGCGGCCGCCTATACCGCAGTTGATCGTGCCGAGCAGGAGGTCGAAGCTGCCTTCGCTGCCAATGCGCAGGCGCCGGGCGTGATCGCGCGCTGGTGTGCGGCACATGGCGTGCCGTTCGTGCATTACTCCACCGACTACGTGTTCG
>DQIG01000130.1:19690-20283 GCA_003525885.1 Stenotrophomonas sp. | reverse complement strand
ACTCCACCGACTACGTGTTCGATGGCCAGGGCAGCGCGCCCTACCGCGAGGACGAGCCGACCGCACCGCTGGGCGTGTATGGCACCAGCAAGCGCGATGGTGAAGAAGCGGTGCGTGCGGCTGGGGGCCGTCACCTGATCTTCCGCACGGCGTGGGTGTATGCCTCGCACGGCGCGAACTTCCTGCGCACCATGCTGCGCGTGGGCGCCGAGCGCGATGCGTTGCGGGTGGTCACCGACCAGATCGGCACGCCGACGCCGGCGGCGCTGATCGCCGATGTCACCGCGCAGGCACTGCTGCATCCGGGCCAGCTGTCCGGTACATGGCACCTGACCGCCAGTGGCCAGACCAGTTGGCACGGGTTCGCCGAGGCGATCTTCGCCGAAGCGCTGGCCACCGGCGTGTTGGCCAAGGTGCCGACGGTCGAGGCGATTCCCAGTTCCGAGTATCCGACCCCGGCCAAGCGCCCCGCCTGGTCGGTGCTGGACAATCGCAAGCTGCAGCAGGATTTCGGCATCGTGCTACCGGAGTGGCAGGACGGTCTGAAGCGGGTGATCGCGCAGTTCTGATCGCCGGCCGCGCGGTGCGGCGGA
>DQIG01000130.1:19106-19539 GCA_003525885.1 Stenotrophomonas sp. | reverse complement strand
GCCGGCCGCGCGGTGCGGCGGATGACGGAAGCCCGGCCTTGGCCGGGTTTCTGCTTTCTCGCGCTGTGCAATGTTTCGAACCAGGCCCTGTTGAGCGTGAGTACGCGCGAATCCGGTGCTGCTGAACTACCATGCGCAGCTGGGTTCTCCCCCGCAGTGCGTCGAAGGTGCTGCGCTCGCACCTGAAAGGAAGCTCCATGAATCTGCCTGGTTTGCACGCCCGCGCATCGCGGGATCGGTCTCCACTCATGCTGGCGCTGGGTGTCGGTGTGCTGGCGCTGCTGGCACGGCTGCTGTACGTGCAGTTCTTCGCTACGCCGATGCCCTACATGGATCAATGGGACGGGGAGTGGGCCTCTGCGCTCAAACCATGGCTGGAAGGAACATTGCAGTGGCAGATGTTGTTCGCGCCGCACAATGAGCATCGCATCCT
>DQIG01000130.1:17718-18958 GCA_003525885.1 Stenotrophomonas sp. | reverse complement strand
GCACAATGAGCATCGCATCCTGCCCACGCGCGTGGTCACCCTGCTGTCGTATGCAGTCACCGGGCAGTGGAACAATGTCTACGAAGCACGGGTCGCGGCCGTCGTGTTCTGCTTCATCCCCGCATTGCTGGTCTGGCACGCGCTTCGCGACGCGGGCGCTGCTGTGGGTCGCTGGATGCTGCTGCTGTTGGCGATTCTGCTGTCAGTCCTGCCGTTCGCGTGGGAGAACTTCCTCGTTGGCTTCCAGTCGCAGTTCTACTTCCTGATCCTGTCCAGCATCCTGTCCATCGCGCTGGTGGCCAGGCATCATCAGAATATTGTGGCTTTGCCTGTTGCGATCGCACTGAGCGTGTTTGCCAGTGTCACCATGGCGTCGGGCCTGCTGACCGCAGTGGCAACGGCTGCGACCTGTGTCCTGGCCTGCATCTGCCTCCCCGGCCGACGAGTGCCGGCGTTGTGCGCAACCGCAGTGCTGGCGGCCGTCGCGATGGTCGCCTACGCTCAGGTTCCCGTGATCGAGGTCAATACGGTCTTGCGTGCGCAGAGCGCAGGCGAGTTCATCTACGCCGCGTCCCGGGTTCTGGCGTGGCCCATGCGGTCAGGTGGGTTCGCGCTGATCATCTGGCTGCCTGCCACTGTGATGATTGTGCGCATGGTGATCCGCCGGCAAGCGTCGCCGACCGATCTGGTGATGGCAGGACTCTGCATCTGGTCTGCGCTTCAGGCATTGGCCATCGCCTATGGCCGCGGGCATGACATGAGGGCGCCGATGTCCCGCTATACGGAACTGTTTGTGCCTGGCTTGTTTGCCAACGCGTGGTTTGCCATCCAATTGTGGGGCCTGGCGTCGAAGGGGCCGCGACTGCGCACGGCAAGGCGTGCAGCGGTGCTCCTGTTCGCGCTTGTCGTTGCATATCCATTGCTGGGCCGGATCGGAAAGGACGTTGCCAAGCTCCAGCATTTCAGCGCAGCAGCGCGGCTGCAGCAGGACAATGTCCGGCGTCACCTTGCGGGCGCTGACCTCCGTGCGCCGCAGGCGGGCGAGTTCGAGCTGCCATATCCCGACACGAACCGCCTCAAGTTCTATCTGGATGATCCGGTCCTTCGCCGGATCCTTCCTGTGGAGCGTGCCGAACCGGCGCCCCTGGAGGGCGCCGGAGCTCAGCGACGCTGAGGGTTGAACCCGTCAGCTACGCCCGTAGGTGTCCTCGAAGCGAACGATATCGTCTTCGCCCAGGTA
>DQIG01000130.1:17399-17575 GCA_003525885.1 Stenotrophomonas sp. | reverse complement strand
CGATATCGTCTTCGCCCAGGTAACTCCCGGACTGCACTTCGATCAGTTCCAGCGGCAGTTTGCCCGGGTTGCGCAGGCGATGGGTCACGCCCAGCGGAATGTAGGTGCTCTGGTTCTCGCTCAGCAGGATGACTTCGTCGCCACGGGTCACCTCGGCGGTGCCGCTGACCACGATC
>DQIG01000130.1:16613-17243 GCA_003525885.1 Stenotrophomonas sp. | reverse complement strand
TGACCACGATCCAGTGTTCGGCACGATGGTGGTGCATCTGCAGGCTCAGCGTGCCGCCGGGCTTGACCGTGATCCGCTTCACCTGGAAGCGGGCACCGTTGTCGATCGAATCGTAGGCGCCCCACGGACGATAGACCTTGCGGTGCCAGGTCGCTTCGCTGCGGCCTTCGGTCTTCAGCTGTGACACCACCGTCTTGACCTCCTGCATGCGGTCGGCTTTGCCGACCAGTACGGCATCGTCGGTCTCCACCACGATCACATCGTCCAGGCCGACCATCGCCACCAGGCGCTGGCCATAGGCATAGGTGTTGCGGCAGTCGATGGCGATCACATCGCCCTGATGGGCATTGCCGTCGCCATCCTGCTGCGAGACATCGCGCAGTGCGGTCCACGAACCGACATCGTTCCAACCCGCGTCGAGCGGGATCACCACCGCATCGGCGGTCTTCTCCATCACCGCGTAGTCGATGGAATCAGAGGCAACGGCGGCGAAGGCGGCCTTGTCCAGGCGCGTGAAGTCGGTGTCGCGGCGGGCCTGCTGCCATGCGCTGCGGCTGCCGGCGAGCATCTCCGGCTGGAAGCGTTCCAGCTCCTGCAGGTAGCGCGATGCCTTGAACAGGAACATGCCGC
>DQIG01000130.1:1919-16459 GCA_003525885.1 Stenotrophomonas sp. | reverse complement strand
ACAGGAACATGCCGCTGTTCCAATAGTACTGGCCGCTGGCCACGTACCCGGTGGCGGTGTCCAGATCGGGCTTCTCGACGAAGCGCTCGACGGCGCGAAGGCCCTGGCCGTCGGCGGCCTTGATGTAGCCATAGCCGGTTTCAGGGCCCGTGGGTACGATGCCGAAGGTCACCAGCTTGCCCGCCTCGGCGGCGCTGGTGGCTGCCTGGACGACGCTGCGGAAGGTGGCTTCATCGCTGATCACGTGGTCCGACGGCAGTACCAGCAGGAGCGCATCGGCGCCGTCGCGCGTCGCTTCCAATGCCGCTACCGCGATGGCCGGCGCCGTGTTGCGACCCATTGGCTCGAGGATGATCGCAGCCGGTTCGGCACCGACCTGGTGCAGCTGCTCGGCGGCGACGAAGCGGTGTTCCTCGTTGGCGATCACCAGCGGACCCCGGCTGGCAATGGGGGCTACTCGCTGCCAGGTGGCCTGCAGCATGGTCTGCTCGCCGGCCAGTGGCAGGAACTGCTTCGGATAGGACTCACGTGACAGCGGCCACAAGCGGGTGCCGGAGCCACCGGAGAGAATGACGGGCTGAATGATGCTCATGGTCTTCCTTGGTTATTGCTGAAGGAGGTGGGAAATTTCGTCGGTGCGCGCCTGCATCAGCGCAGCATCACCGCGGGCTTCGACATTCAGGCGCAGCAGTGGTTCGGTGTTGGAACTGCGCAGGTTGAAGCGCCAGTCGCCGAAATCGGCGCTGATGCCATCGGTGTAGTCCAGCGCGGGCGCCTGCGCGGCGAAGTGCTCCATCACGCGTGCCACGGCGGCCTTGGCATCTGCCACCTTGAAGTTGATTTCTCCGCTGCACGGATAGGCCGCCATGCGATCTTCGACCCAGTCGGCCAGTGAACGTCCGCTTTCCGAAATCAGCTGGGCGATCAGCAGCCAGGGGATCATCCCGGAGTCTGCATAGGCGAACTCGCGGAAGTAGTGGTGGGCGCTCATCTCGCCGCCATACACCGCATCTTCCGCGCGCATCTTCTCCTTGATGAAGGCGTGGCCGCTCTTGCACAGCACCGGCACGCCGCCGGCGGCTTCGACCATTTCCACCGTGTTCCAGACCAGGCGCGGATCGTGTACGACCTTGCCACCGGGCTGGCGGGCGAGAATGGCCTTTGCCAGCAGGCCGACCAGGTAATAGCCTTCGATGAAACGGCCGGTGTGATCGAAGAAGAAACAGCGGTCGAAGTCACCGTCCCAGGCGATGCCAAAGTCGGCACCGTGTTCGCGCACGGCCTCGGCGGTGGCGGCGCGGTTTTCCGGCAGCAGCGGGTTGGGAATGCCGTTGGGGAAGTTGCCATCGGGTTCGTGGCAGATACGGATGAATTCCAGCGGCAGGTGCGGCGCCAGCAGGTCGACGATGGCACCGGCGCCGCCGTTGCCGGCGTTGACCACCAGCTTCAGCGGCTTGAGCTTGCTGGCGTCCACGTAGCCCAGCAGGTGATCAATGTAGGCGCTCTTGTCGTGGCGCGCGGTCTGCGCCGCAACCGGTGGCTGTGCGCTGCCGGTATCGGCGGCCACGGCGTCGGAGATCGCGAACAGACCGGTATCGGAACTGATTGGCCGTGCGTTTTCCTTGACCAGCTTCATCCCGTTGTAGTCCATGGGGTTGTGGCTGGCAGTCACCATCACGCCGCCCGCGGCGCCCAGGTGGTCGGTCTGGAAGTAGACCTCCTCGGTGCCGCACAGGCCGATGTCGATCACTTCGCGGCCCACGCCACGCAGGCCGGCGGCCAGTGCGTCCTGCAGTGCCGGGCTGGTCAAACGGACATCATGACCCAGGACCACGGGGCCCGGGGCGAGCTGAGCGGCCAGGGCGACGCCGATGCGGCGGGCGAGGTCTTCGTTCAGTTCTTCCGGGACGCGGCCGCGGATGTCATAGGCCTTGAAGGCGGGCAGGGGCATCGATCGGGTCCATTGTGGGCACAGCCGTTGATTGTACCGCCAGCCCCGTATGGGAATCGTTTCCATGCCGCAACGCCACGTGACCGGCCGGCGCGCTGGCCTAGAATGTGCGGATTACATCAACGAGGTGAGGGCGTAGATGAGCAACCCGGCAACGACCGGTGGCAAGCGCGGCAAGCGCTTCGCCAGTGCGGCGGAGGCCCTGCAGGGGGTGGTCGCCGATGGCCAGACCCTGGCCGTGGGCGGCTTTGGCCTGTGTGGCATTCCCGAGGCGCTGATCGCTGCCTTGCGCGACAGCGGCGCCAAGGGCCTGACCGTGATCTCCAACAATGCCGGCGTCGATGGCTTCGGCCTGGGCCAGCTGCTGGAAACGCGGCAGATCAAGAAGATGATTTCGTCCTACGTGGGCGAGAACAAGGAATTCGAGCGGCAGTTCCTGGCCGGTGAGCTGGAACTGGAGTTCAACCCGCAGGGCACCCTGGCCGAGCGCCTGCGTGCCGGTGGCGCGGGTATTCCGGCGTTCTTCACTGCCACCGGCTACGGTACGGTGGTGGCCGAGGGCAAGGAAACCCGCGAATTCGACGGCAAGCACTACGTGATGGAGACCGCGCTGCGCGCCGACGTGGCGCTGGTCAAGGCCTGGAAGGCCGACGAGGCTGGCAACCTGGTGTTCCGCAAGACTGCGCGCAACTTCAACCCGGCCTGCGCGATGGCTGGCAAGGTCTGCATCGTGGAAGTGGAAGAGGTGGTGCCGGTCGGCGCCATCGACCCGGACCAGGTGCACCTGCCGGGCATCTACGTGCACCGCATCGTGCACAACGCGCATCCCGAGAAGCGAATCGAACAGCGCACCATCCGCGCGGAGGGCAACTGACATGGCGTGGACCCGTGACGAGATGGCCGCACGCGCGGCGCGCGAGCTGACCGATGGCGCCTATGTGAACCTGGGCATCGGCCTGCCGACGCTGGTTGCCAACCACATTCCCGAAGGCGTGGACGTGTGGCTGCAGTCGGAAAACGGCCTGCTCGGTATCGGCCCGTTCCCGACCGACGCTGAAGTCGATGCCGACCTGATCAATGCCGGCAAGCAGACCGTCACCGCGCGTGCCGGTGCCAGCTACTTCGGCAGCCACGACAGCTTCGCGATGATCCGCGGTGGACACGTCAACCTGGCCATCCTCGGTGCCATGCAGGTGACCGACAAGGGCGACCTGGCCAACTGGATGGTGCCCGGCAAGATGGTCAAGGGCATGGGCGGTGCGATGGACCTGGTCGCTGGCGTGCAGCGCGTGGTGGTGCTGATGGAGCACACCGCCAAGAACGGCGAGCACAAGATCCTGGCCGAATGCACGCTGCCGTTGACCGGCGTGGGCGTGGTCGACCGCATCATTACCGACCTGGCGGTGTTCGACGTGACTGACAAGGGCCTGCTGCTGGTGGAAGCTGCGCCGGGTGTCAGCGATGAAGAGCTGAAGGAAAAGACCGGCGTCGCGTTCCTGCGCGGCTGATGGTTCGAGGGCGGCCCAGGGCCGCCCTGTTTCCTGAGGGATCGCCATGCTGTTCCCCCACGACCTGCCCGATGCCGATGTACTGCACCTGCCGGGCTGGCTGGCCGTGGCCGACGCTGATCGGCTCGTGGACGTGTTGCGGGCCGAGGTGCCGTGGGAGGTCCACCGCATCCGCATGTTCGGCAATTGGGTGGACTCGCCACGGCTGAGCTGCTGGATCGGCGACCCGCAGGCCCGCTACCGCTACTCCGGTGCTGAGTTCGTGCCGCACCCGTGGCCGCCCGTGCTGCAGGGTGTGCGCAGGCGCCTGCAGGCCGAAGGCCATGGCCGCTTCAACAGCGTGCTGCTGAACCGCTACCGCGGTGGTGGTGACTACATGGGCTGGCACAGCGATGACGAGCCGGAGCTGGGGCCGGCCCCGGTGATCGCTTCGCTGAGCCTGGGCGCCGCACGCCGTTTCCTGCTGCGGCGACGCGACGACCCGGCGCGCAAGGCTGAATTCGTGCTTGGCCACGGTGACCTGCTGCTGATGGCCGGGCAGACCCAGCGCTTCTACCAGCACGCGCTGCCGAAGATGGCGCGGGTGCAGGGAGAGCGGATCAACCTGACGTTCCGGTGGATCCAGCCCGGCTGATCCTGGGCCGACGTGTCAGGCGCGCAACAGATCGATGCCGGCAGACAGCATGCCACGGCCGAAGTGGCCATAGTTGCCGCGCAGCAGTTCGCCCACTACCGCCGGGATGCGCTGCAGGCGCGAACTCGGCAGGCTGGCGCGCACGGCGATATGACGTCGCTTGCGTTCGACCCAGGCCAGCTGGGCAGCAGGAAGGCCGCGCGCCTGCGCGCGCTCCAGCAGCTGGCTGCATTCCACACGCTCGCTTTCCAACTGGCGCTTGCGTCGTACCCCGCGTGGCGTGGCATCGTTGCCACCAAGGCCCAACTGATTGTTGCTGTGCAAGCGGTAATCAATGAGTGTCTCGGAAAGGCTGTCGATCTCCCCGCGCATGGCAGCCAGTGTGCCGATCCAGGCGTCGTGCACCCAGTCCGATGCCGGCAGCGGAAGTGCATCGGCCAGGACCGACCGGTGCAATGCCATCGCAGCACCGGTCATCAGCTTGCGCTTGAGCATCAATCGGAACCCGCCGCCGGCATGCATCCGTGCCCGTTGCGCAGCCCCGTAGTGCAGCGCGCTGAACAGGGTCTGCGGCATGGGCTGGCCTGCATCATCGATCAGGCGCGCGTCGCAGTGCAGGACGCGCAAGCCAGGCCGCGCATCGAACTCGGTGCAGAACCGCGCGAGCTTGTTGGCATGCCAGACATCGTCCTGGTCACACAGGAAGATGATCTCGCCGGTGCAGGCACGCAGTGCGCCATCGAAGTTCCGTCGATAGCCGACGTTCTCGGGGTTCACCTGCAGGTCTACCGCGATGCCCGCGGCTTCGGCACGCGGCACGAAGGCCTGCAGCAGCGCCAGCGTGCCGTCGGACGATACATCGTCGCGGATCACGATCTGGTCGGGGCGGCGCGTCTGTGCCAGCAGGCTGTCGAGCTGTTCCTGCAGGAAGCGCTCACCGTTGTACGTGCAGACAGCGATGGAAACGGATGCGGGCATCAGCGGGGGAATGGGCCGTGGCGTCTGATTATCGCATGGCCTTGCTTGGGTGCCGCCGGGCCATGCCCGGCGAGCTCAGTGGCTGCGATTCAACGCTTCGGCGTCGCCGCGTCGTTCTGCCCGCTCTGCAGTGTCCAGCCCACCATGTCCTGAGCCAACTGCTGCAGGCCACGCTCGAAGGCCGCGGTCACCGCCGGTACGTCGGTGCTGCCGACCGGCTGCGCCTGGCGGAAGGTGCGGTCGGCCACCACGCGCTGGTCGGCGACGTGGATCAGCTTGGCGTTGACCTCGATCACCACGGTCGGCGTGGCCTGCCCCTGGTAATCCGATTCGAAGCGGCGCACGTCGGTGGACAGCTTGTAGTCGGCGCGGATGCCGGCGGTGCTGCGGGCCACGCCGCGGATGCGGCCGGAATCCTCGAAGCCGCGCAGCAGGGTGTCCTCGATCATGTCGGTGGCCGGCTGCGCCCAGCTGGCGCCCTTGTAGATCTCAAGCTGCGACGGTGTCGGCCGCACGTTGATGCGCGGGCTGTCGACCATGCGCGCGGCGCTGGGCTTGGCCAGTACCAGCTGCCAGCTGGCCTGCGGCCACGCCGGATCCGCCCTGACCTGCACGGACGGCGAGTACAGCGTCACCGCGGTTTTCTCGCTGCTGCCGAGGATGGAGCAGCCGCCCAGCAGGGAGACCATCGAAGCGGCCAGCAGCAGGCGCGGAAGGGTGGTCGGGCTCATTTGGGTTCGAACTCCTTCGGTGCGTCGCGGCCCAGCAGGTAGCGCGCGGGGTTGTTCTCGAGGCGGTCACTGACCCGGCGCAGGTCGCGGATCAGGCCGCGCAGTTCGGTCAGCGTCGGGCCAAGCTGGCCGAGGCCATCGTTGGCGAAGCTGTTGATCGCGGCGCGGTTCTCGCCAAGGATCGAATCGGCGTTGCCGGCGGCCGAATCGAGCTTGGCCAGGGTCCCGTCGAGCTTGTCGATGATGCCGGGCAGCTGCTGCACCAGGTTCTTGTCCAGGCGCTCGATGGTGCCGTTGGTGGTCTTCAGCGTGGTGTCCAGGCTGCGGGCGGCATCGCGCGCGCTGAGCAGCAGCGCCTGCGTGCCCTGGTCACGGTCGGCCAGGCCTCCGCTGATCGTCTCCAGATTGGCCAGCGTCGCGTTGATCGAGGCCACGTTGCGGTCGCTGAGGATCTGGTCCATGCGCTCGACGATGCGGTTGGCGACGTCGGTGATGTTCTGCAGCGCCGAGGGCGTGGTCGGGATGATCGGTGCCGGATCCTTGTTGACCGTGGTCAGCGCCGGCGACTGCGGCGTGCCGCCGCTGAGCTGGATGATCGACGGGCCGGTCAGGCTGGTGATCGCCAGCTTGGCGCGGGTATCGGTCTTGACCGGCGTGGTCGAGTTCAGGCGGATGCGTGCGACTACCTGGCGCGGGTCATCCGGCACCAGGTTCAGCTCGACGATCGAACCGACTGCGATGCCGTTGTACTGCACCGGGCTGCCCACCGACAGGCCGGTCACCGCTTCGCGGAATACCACGCGGTACTCCTGCCAGGTGCGGTCGGAGGAGTACTTGGCGGCCCACAGGCCGAAGGCCAGCAGGGCCAGGCCGGTGATCAGGGTGAACGCGCCGATCAGCACGTAGTTGGCTTTGGTTTCCATGGCTCAGGCACTCTCGATCTGTTCGCCACGCGCGGCGCGCGCGCGGGGTCCGTGGAAGTATTCCTGGATCCACGGATGATCCAGTTTCTCGATTTCCGGGAGGGGCGCGTTGGCCACCACCTTGCGGTCTGCCAGCACGGCGACGCGGTCGCAGATGGCGTACAGGGTGTCCAGGTCGTGGGTGATCAGGAACACGGTCAGCCCCAGTGCCTCCTGCAGGGTCTTGATCAGGCGGTCGAAGGCGGCCGCGCCGATCGGGTCGAGGCCGGCGGTCGGTTCGTCCAGGAACAGCAGCGGCGGGTCCAGCGCCAGCGCCCGGGCCAGGCCGGCGCGCTTGCGCATGCCGCCGGACAGCTGCGAGGGCAGCTTGTTGATCGCGTCGGCGGGCAGCCCGGCCAGTTTCACCTTCAGCAGCGCCAGTTCGTAGTGCCAGCGCTCGGGCAGTTCGCGGTGGTGTTCCTTCAGCGGCACCTGCACGTTCTCGCCCACGGTCAGCGAGGAGAACAGGGCGCCGTCCTGGAACAGCACGCCGGTATTGCGTTCGATGTGGAGGCGGCTCTCGGCGTCGTCGGCACGCGCGTCGCGGCCCAGCACTTCGATCTGGCCCTCGTCGGGCGTGCGCAGGCCGAGGATCGAGCGCATCAGCACCGACTTGCCGGTACCGGAGCCGCCGACCACGCCCAGGATCTCGCCGCGACGCACGTCCAGGTCCAGGTCTTCGTGCACGGTCTGGCTGCCGAAGCGGTTGACCAGCCCGCGCACGCGGATGGCCAGCTGGTGGCCGTCGTCGTCGCGCATGTCGAGGGTTTCAGGGGGAGAGGATGTGCTCATGTCACCAGTCCATGTGCATGAACCACAACGCTGCGAAGGCGTCGATGATGATCACCAGCGAGATCGTCTGCACCACGCTGGAGGTGGTGCGCTCGCCGACCGACTGCGCGGTGCCCTCGACCTTCAGTCCTTCCAGGCAGCCGATCAGGCCGATCACCAGCGCGAACACCGGTGCCTTCGACAGGCCGACCAGCATGTGACGCACTTCCATCGTCTCGTGCATGCGCGCGATGTACATCTGCGGCGGGATGTCGAGATCGAACGCGCCGACGGTGATGCCGCCGGCCAGGCCGGCGACCATCGCGATGAAGGTCAACAGGGGCAGGGTGACCAGCAACGCCAGCAAGCGTGGCAGCACCAGCAGGTCGACAGGGTCCAGGCCCAGCGTGCGCATCGCATCGATTTCCTCGCGCGCTTTCATTGCACCGATCTGCGCGGTAAACGCACTGGCGGTACGGCCGGCCAGCACGATGGCGGTCAGCAGTACCGCGAACTCGCGCAGGAAGGCGATGTTGACCAGCTCGACCACGTAGATCTCGGCGCCGAAGTCACGCAGGATGGTCGAGCCGAGGAACGCGATCACCGCGCCTACCAGGTAGGACAGCAGCGCTACCAGCGGTACCGCGTCCAGCCCGACCTGCTCCATCTGGTGGACGGTGGCAGTGAGCCGGAAGCGGCGCGGTTCCTTGACCAGCCGGGCCGCCTTGACCAGGTTCTCGCCAAGGAAGCTGCACAGCGCCTTGATGTTGTGGCCGGTGGTGTGGACGCTGACGCCCAGCCGTTCCAGCGCGGCCAGCACACCGAAGTCGCGCTTGGGCTTGGGCCGGTCGTCGGCCACTTCCTCGATGGTGCATACCAGCGCCTGGTGGTCCGGGCGGAACTGCAATGCGTCTTCGTGGAGGTCGGCGCGATGGGCCACACGCAGTACCTGCAGCACACCGGCGGAATCGAGCTGCTCGATTCCGGTGGCATCGATGCCGGTCAGCTTTTCGGGAACGCCATGCAGGACCTCGGCCGCGGCCAGCGCGGTCTTCAAGGTCCATGTGCCGGACAGGCGGATCAGGCCCGGGTCGTGGGCATCCTGTTCGAGCTGGGGGGCGTGGTTCGGGGTCACTTGGGCCATTCGGGTCGCAGCATAACCGTTCTGTATCGGGCTTCGCGTCGAACTCGGATGAATTTATCCAGCACGGCCCGGCAGTAGGTAATACTACGGCGCATGTCCGCAGACGCTCACACGATCCCCACGCCCCAGGCCACCTACGCACAGCGCGTGGCCTTTGTTTCCGAGATCGCCGGACGCCTGCACAGCTATGGCACGACGGCCCAGCGCCTGGAAACGGCGGTGGTGGCACTGGCCCGCCAGCTCGATCTGGATTGTGAACCGTGGTCGAATCCCACCGGTATCATCCTCAGCTTCAGCGATCCGGCGCAGGCAATCGGCTCCAGCGATATCACCCGTGTGATCCGCCTGGCGCCCGGTGAGAACGACCTGCACAAGCTCAGTGTCGCCGACCACATCGCTGAAGAAGTGTCCAACGGGCGGATGAGCATCGCCCAAGGCCATACTGCACTGCGCCAGCTGGACAAGGATCCGGGCCGGCGCGGCAAGCTGCGTACCATCCTGTCGTTCACCCTCGGCGCGGCTGGCGTGGCCGGCATGTGGAAGCTGCCGTGGCTGGACATCGCCACCGCCGGTGTCATCGGCCTGATGATCGGCCTGCTCGGCATGGTTACCGACCGTCGCCCGGCCACCCGCGAAGCGGCCGAGGCACTGGCTGCGCTGTTGGCCGGCATGGTCGCCACCCTGGTGGCGTCGTTCATCGGCGCGCTCAACCTCAATACGGTGATCATTGCCTCGCTGGTGGTGCTGCTGCCCGGCATGTCGCTGACCAACGCGGTCAACGAGCTGGCCAGCCAGCACTGGGTATCGGGTACCGCGCGCTTTGCCGGCGCGCTGACCACCATCATGAAGCTCAGCGTCGGCGCGATGATCGCGGTGACCCTGGCCGACGTGCTCGGCCTGGATCCGGTGATCCGGGCCACGCGGCCGCAGGGGCCGTGGGTGGAGTGGGGCTCGCTGCTGACCGCGGCGTTCGCCTTCGCGATGCTGTTCAAGGCCAACCGCCGCGATTACCCGTGGGTGATCGCGGCCTCGGTGGCCGGTTATGCGATCTCCAAGTTCGGCGGACATGCCTGGGGCGCGCCTGCGGGCATCTTCCTGTCCGCGATGCTGCTGACCGCCGGTGGCAACCTGTTCGGCCGCCTGGTCGGGCGTCCGGGTGCGATCATCCGCCTGCCGGGCATCATCATGATGGTGCCGGGCAGCACCAGCCTGCGTGGGGTGCTGACCCTGGTCCAGCAGCAGGACGTGGGCGCCGGCCAGAGCGTGTTTCTCACCGTGCTCAACGTGGTGATGGCACTGGTGGCCGGCCTGTTGTTCGGCAACCTGCTGATGCCCGCCCGCAAAACCCTGTAGGTGTGGACCGTTGGTCCAAACACCGGGAGGGGCTGCTTCTTGTGGGTGTGGACCTTGGTCCACACACCTTCAATGAGAAACGCCGGCTTTAGCCGGCGTTTCTCATTGCATCCCGATCTGGCCTCAGGCCTTCTTGATCAGGAAATCTTCCGGCTTCTTGTTGCCCTTGGCGGTCAGTTCAGCCATCCAGCGCGGCTGCTTGCCACGGCCGGTCCAGGTTTCCTTGGGGTTGGCCGGGTTGCGGTACTTCGGGGCAACCTTGCCCAGCTTGCGGCCAGCGGTCTTCGACGGTGCCTTGGCGACTTTAGCCACCTTGCGCGCGCGCGGGGCCGGGGCGTCGCCGAACAGTTCCTCGATGGTGTAACCCTCGGTTTTGGCCAGCTTGGTCAGCTGGGCGCGAACCTTGGTGATCGGCCGGCGCTTGGCGACGATGGTCTGCTGCTTCTTCGCGGTGCGGATCAGGGCGCCCAGCTCGCGCGCCGACAGGCCGGTCAGGTCAATGCTCATTTACGGTTACTCCGGAAACTAATGTGTGGACGGGACAAGCCAGTCCATGGCGTCGGCGGACAGAATAGAGATGAATTAATCGAAGCACAAATGCATGCAGGACATGCCATGGCGGGATGCCGGCGCCGTTGCGGTGATTTTGACCGGATTATGTCCGCTGCAATATCCGCCCACGATGGCGCAGGCAAAAAAAGACCGGGGCAGGCCCCGGTCTTTTCATGTCAGCCCTGCAGTCGCTGCAGCAGGGTCGCCTTGTCCAGGCTCTCTGCGTCGGTGGCGCGGCGCGAGCGGTACTCGTAGGTGCCGGCGGCCAGGCCGCGTTCGCTGACTACCACGCGGTGCGGGATACCGATCAGTTCCATGTCGGCGAACATCGCGCCCGGGCGCAGGCCGCGGTCGTCGAGTGCGGCGTCCAGGCCCGCGTCGCGCAGTTCCTGCAGCAGATTGGCAGCAGCATCGGCCACGGCAGCATCACCCTTCGGGTTGATCACGCACACCACCACCTGCCACGGCGCCATCGCGTCCGGCCAGATGATGCCGGCATCGTCATGGTTCTGTTCGATCGCGGCAGCCACCACGCGCGAGATACCGATGCCGTAGCAGCCCATCGCCATTACCGCCGCCTTGCCGTTCTCGTCCAGCACGGTGGCATCCAGCGCTTCGGCGTACTTGCGGCCGAGCTGGAACACATGGCCGACTTCGATGCCGCGGGCGATCTTCAGTTCGCCGCCGTCCAGCGCGCGGTCGCCGGCACGCACGTTGCGGATGTCGGCCACTTCCGGTTCCGGCAGGTCGCGGCCCCAGTTGACGCCGGCCAGGTGGAAACCGGCTTCGTTGGCGCCGACGACGAAGTCGGCCATTGCCGCCACTTCGCGATCGGCGACCACGCGGATGGCCTTGGCCGGGGCGACCGGGCCGAGGAAGCCCGGCACGCTGCCCAGGTGCTCGGCGATTTCCGCCTCGCTGGCGAAGCGCTGCTCGTCCAGGCCGGCGACCTTGGCCAGCTTGATCTCGTTGACGTCATGGTCGCCACGCACCAGCACCAGCACGAACTGCTGTGCCTTGCCTTCGCCGGCGACCAGTGCCACCGACTTCACCGTGCGCTGCAGGTCGATGCCGAGCAGCGCCGCGACGTCCTCGCAGGTCTTCTGGGTGGGGGTATCCACCTTGCGCATCGTTTCGGTGGCGGCCGCACGCGGTGCCGGATCGGCGGCGATCGCCGCTTCCATGTTGGCCGCGTAGTCCGAACCGGTGGAGAACACCAGTGCGTCTTCGCCGGAATCGGCGATCACGTGGAATTCCTGCGAGGCATCGCCGCCGATCGCGCCGGAGTCCGCCTGCACCATGCGGAAGTCCAGGCCGAGGCGGGTGAAGATGCGGCTGTAGGCCGACTTCATGTTCTCGTATTCGCGCACCAGGCACTCATCGTGCAGGTGGAACGAATAGGCGTCCTTCATCAGGAACTCGCGCGAGCGCATCACGCCGAAGCGCGGGCGGATCTCGTCGCGGAACTTGGTCTGCACCTGGTAGAAGTTCACCGGCAGCTGCTTGTAGCTGGACAGCTCGCTGCGCGCGAAGTCGCAGGCAGCTTCTTCGGCGGTCGGGCTGTAGCAGAACACCTGGTCCTTGCGGTCCTTGATCTTCAGCAGCTGCGGGCCGAACTTCTGCCAGCGGCCGGTCTGCTCCCACAGTTCCTTCGGCTGGATGGTCGGGATCTGGAATTCCACGGCACCGGCCCGGTCCATTTCCTCGCGCACGATGCGCTCGACCTTGCGCAGCACGCGCAGGCCCAGCGGCGACCAGGTGTACAGGCCCGATGCCAGCTTGCGGATCATGCCCGCGCGCAGCATCAGCTGGTGCGACACGATCTGGGCGTCGGAAGGAGCTTCTTTCAGGACGGGCAGGAAATAGCGCGACAGGCGCATGGAACGGTCGTCTCCGGCAAATTCGAGGCGTTGAGATAGCCGCTTGCCCGTCAGCTTGGCAACGCGCGCGGCAAAAAGATGACGATCGAGCCTGGAGAAACGAAAAGAAGGCCGCGCGGTTCACGCGCGGCCTTGCAAGTCATCGTCGGGGAAGACGCCACAGAGCAAGACCAGAAGACCCGGTCTCGTGAGTCTCACCCTAACTCCCGAACAGATGTTGGGGGCGCCGGATTGCGGACGACGCGCCCTACCCGCGACTTTCGCCCATGGATTGGGCGAATAGGGGCAAGTTCACCGTCCACCGCCCAAGCGTTGGGCGCCGGCGGCGGATCAATAGCTCGCCGGCAGGTCCGGAAGGGTGATCAGGTGGAAGCGGATCACCAGCAGCAGGGCCGCCATCACCAGGGCCGAGACCCAGGTGGTGGTGAAGAACTTGCGCTTGAGGTTCGGATTGACCGGCGCGCCCGGATCGGCTCCCGGCGGCGGCTCGATCCCCATCTCCTTGAACGTGCGGTTGCCCAGCGGAAGGATCGCGAACAGCGTGGTCCACCAGATGGTGAGATAGACGGCGATGGAGGTGACGGGACCCATCAGTGATGCGCTTCCTTCGGGGTTTCCATGAGCTCGACGAGCATGCCGCCCATGTCCTTGGGGTGGACGAAGATGATCAGTGTACCATGGGCGCCGATGCGCGGCTCGCCCAGAACCGTCGCGCCCTTGGCCACCAGGGCGTCGCGGGCCTCGTAGATGTTCTCCACCTCGAAGCAGATGTGGTGCTGGCCGCCCCTGGGATTCTTGGCCAGGAAGCCGTGGATGGGCGAGGCCTCGCCATAGGGTTCGATCAGCTCGATCTGGCTGTTGGGCAGGTTGACGAAGCAGACCCACACACCCTGCTCGGGCATGGCCCACTTCTCGGTGTGCGAGGTCGCGCCCAGCAGGTCGCGGTACATCTTCAGCGACTCGTCGATCGAGGGGGTGGCGACGCCGACGTGGTTGAGCTTGCCGATCATGGTGCGTTCCTGCGGGTTTCTTCTCGTTTGGCCGATGGCCTAGCACCGATGCCGAGGGCCGAGAAGGGCCGGTTCAGGCTGCCGCGGCGGCAGCCTGGCGCATCCACCAGAAGCGCACGGGCATGATCTGGATCAGCAGCAGGCCGGCGACGAAGCCGCCCAGGTGCGCCTGCCAAGCCACGCCGATCACGCCCACGCCCGAAGCCAGGCCGTAGGCCGCGCCGAAACCGACAACGACCAGGTTGGAAATCAGCGCGCCCCCCATCTGGCGCATCACGCTAGGCGCGAAGAGCGGCGCCAATTCGGCTTCCCCCGCCCCTTTCAGACGCGCCATCGCGCCCCAAAGGCCGAAGATGGCGCCGGACGCGCCCACGGCAGGAACCTGCTCCGGGGCCAGGGCCAGGAACCCGGCGGCGCCGGCCAGTCCGCAGACGACGAAGAACAGCAGGAACAGCAGGCCGCCCAGCGCGTCCCGGCCCAGCCGTTGAGCGATGGCCGGCCCAAGGGCGATCAGGGCCCCGCTGTTCATCACGATGTGCGACCAGCCCCATTGGGTGGACCAGGGCGCGTGCAGGAACATGTGGGTCAGCGGCGTCCACCACAGGCCCTGGTAGACCCCCGGCTTCCACAGCGCCCCGAAGGTCAGGATCGCCTCCTCGTGGCCCAGCAGGTCGCCCAGGTTCTGGAACAGGCATACGACCCATAGCGCCCCGGTCAGGATCACGACCGGCCACGCCTCGCCCCACAGGACGGAAACGCCCCTGCCCCACGCCGGCTCGCGTCGCGGGGCCTCGGGTTCGGCCGGAACGGGATCCTGCTCGCTCACGCGGTCAGATGCGCAGGACCGTGGTCTCGACCACGGGCTTGCGTTCCCAGATGCGGAAGGCGGCCTTCTTCACGGCGCGCGAGATGGCGCTCTCGATCGCCTCGTCGATCTCGCGGTCGTCGCCGTTCAGGCGCTTGAAGGCGTTCTCGGCCTCCTCCGCCAGGTCGTCCAGCGCGTCGTCCAGCGGATATTCGGCGTCGCCGGCCAGGCCAAGGCCCCGCACCTGCGGGCCCGAGACGA
>DQIG01000130.1:0-1757 GCA_003525885.1 Stenotrophomonas sp. | reverse complement strand
GGGCCCGAGACGATGCGGCTCTTGCCGTCCAGCACGACCGAGACGGCCAGCACCCCGTTGAACGCGGCGTGGCGACGCTCGCGCAGGGCCTCGCCATTCTCGGGCGTCAGCACGCCGCCGTCGACATAGAGGCGGCCCGACGGAACCTCGTCGATGATCGACGGATGGCCGGGGGCCAGCAGCACCATGTCGCCATTGCGCGGGCTGACCGCATGCGGCACCTGCAGGTCCTTGGCGAAGGCGGCGTGCTCGATCAGGTGACGGCGCTCGCCATGGGTCGGCACGGCGATCTGCGGCCGGGCCCACTGGTACATCTGCTTCAGCTCGTCGCGGCACGGGTGGCCGCTGACGTGAATGCCGGGCGTGTCGCGCTCGGTGTGCAGGCGCACGCCCCGGTCGGCCAGCTTGTTCTGCAGGTTGCGGATCGGGATCTCGTTGCCCGGGATCACCCGCGAGCTGAAGATCACGTGATCGCCCTGCGAGAGCTTGACGTGCGGGTGGTTGCCCTCGGCGATCCGGGCCAGGGCCGCGCGCGGCTCGCCCTGGCTGCCGGTGCACAGGAACAGCACCTGATCCTCGGGCAGGTACTTGGCCTGGTCGTCGGTGACGAACGGCTCCAACCCTTCCAGGAGGCCCACCGACTTGGCGGCGGCGGCCATGCGGTGCATCGAGCGGCCGGCCAGGCAAACCTTGCGGCCGTTGGCCTGGGCGGCGCGGATCACGGTGTCCATGCGCGCCACGTTCGAGGCGAAGCAGGCCACGGCGATCTTGCCCGTCAGGCTGCCGATCAGCTTGTTCAGCGCGATGCGGACGTCGGCTTCCGAGCCGGCCTCGCCGTCGACGAACACGTTGGTGCTGTCGCAGACCATGGCCAGCACGCCCTCGTCGCCCAGCTTGCGCAGCGCCGTCACGTCGGTGGGCGCGCCCAGCTGGGGCTCGGGATCGATCTTCCAGTCACCGGTGTGCAGGATCGTGCCCAGCGGCGTCTTGATCGCCAGGCCGTTCGGCTCGGGGATCGAGTGGGTCAGGGTGACCATTTCCAGGTGGAACGGGCCCAGGTCGAAGCTGCCGCTCAGCGGCACCTCGGTAATCTTCACCTCGTCCAGCAGGTCGGCGTCGCGCAGCTTCTCGCGCAGCAGGAAGGCGGTGAACGGCGTGGCGTAGACGGGCGCCTTCAGGCGCGGCCACAGCCAGGCCACCGCGCCCAAGTGGTCTTCGTGGGCGTGGGTCAGGACGATGCCCAGGATGTCGTCGGCGTACGGCTCGATGAACTCGGGGTCGGGCAGGATGATCTCGACGCCGGGCGTCGTCTGGTCGCCGAAGGTCACGCCCAGGTCCACGACGATCCACTTGCGGTCGTCGGCCGGGCCGAAGCCGTACAGATTGAAGTTCATGCCGATCTCGTTCGACCCGCCCAGGGGCAGGAAGACGAGCTCGTCCTTGGGGGAAGGCTTGTCGGTATATTTGGTCATTACGTCTCTAGATGGGTGTTTCGGCGATGAATTTCGAGGAGACCACGGATGGTCAGATCTGAATCGAAGTGATCGATGCTGCCGGTCGCGCCTTCGAACAGCGAGGCGACGCCGCCGGTGGCGATCACGGTCAGGGGTTCGGCCCGCTCGGCCTTGATCCGGGCCACCAGGCCCTCGATCAGCGAGATGTAGCCCCAGAAGACGCCCGACTGCATGGCGCTGACGGTGTCGGTGCCGACCACGCGGTTGCCGGCCGGGCGCTGGATGGCGATGCGCGGCAGCTTG
>DQIG01000032.1:11506-11671 GCA_003525885.1 Stenotrophomonas sp. | reverse complement strand
ACTACAGCTACAAGTGGGCCGAGGTACTCAGCGCCGACGCCTATGCCGCGTTCGAGGAAGCACCTCAGGCACTGGCTGAAACCGGCGCACGTTTCCGCGACGAGATCCTGTCGCGCGGAGGTAGCCGCCCGGCGGCTGAGAACTTCAAGGCCTTCCGCGGCCGCG
>DQIG01000032.1:10623-11289 GCA_003525885.1 Stenotrophomonas sp. | reverse complement strand
TGTGGTGGGTGCCAACCTTGGTTGGCACTTTCTGGCAATGGTGCGGACCAAGGTCCGCGGCCACCGAAGAGCGGTGCTCTATTCGGCGTAGATCATCTTCCGGGTCATGCCGCCGTCGACGATGAAATCCTGGCCGGTGCTGAAACCGGACAGCGATGACAGCAGGTACACGGCCAGTGCACCGATGTCTTCGGGGCTGCCGACCCGGCCGACCGGGTGCTGCGCCTGGTCGATGGCCGAGTACTCCGGTGCGTGGCGCCGCGAAGGGGCCTGCCAGGCGGTGGTGCCGATCCAGCCGGGACTGATGCTGTTCACCCGCACCGCCGGGCCGCTGCTGATCGCCAGCGCATGGGTGAAGGCCACCAGTCCGCCCTTGGCCGCGGCATAGGCTTCGCTGTGTGCTTCGGATTGCCAGGCGCGGGTGGAGGCGATGTTGATGATCGCACCGGCGGCGCTGGCGGTCAGCGCGGGCAAGGCGTGCTTGCTGCACAGGAACGCGCCGTGCAGCGAGGATAGCCGGCGCTGCCACTCGTCCCAGTCCATGTCCTGCAGCAGCGTGCCGTGCGGGCCGGCGATCCCCGCGTTGTTGACCAGCCCGTCGATGCGGCCGAAACGCTGCAGGGCCACGGCGACGAAGTCGCGCACGCTGGCTTCGTCGGTGATGTC
>DQIG01000032.1:10302-10475 GCA_003525885.1 Stenotrophomonas sp. | reverse complement strand
CGCTGGCTTCGTCGGTGATGTCCAGGCGCTGGAACGCGGCGTCATCACCGCGCTGCCATTCCGCCAGGCACGCCTCGCCGGCCTCCACGTCCAGGTCGCCGATCAGCACGCGTCCACCGGCACCGAGCACGGCCTGGGCAATGCCGCGACCGATGCCGTTGGCGCCGCCGGTG
>DQIG01000032.1:9572-10155 GCA_003525885.1 Stenotrophomonas sp. | reverse complement strand
GATGCCGTTGGCGCCGCCGGTGACCAGCACCACCTTGCCCGACAGCGGCGCGGCCGGCCATGCGGCAATCGGCGGCACCGTGCTCACGTCAGGTCTTCGCCACGCAGACGACGATGCCAACCGTCCACGCCGATGCGGTCCAGGGTCTGGATGTTGCGCTCGACGATCACGTCCGGGTCCGGATAGACATCCACTGCGCGCGCCACGCTGTCTTCGCGCAGCAGGTGTAGGGTGGGGAAGGGCGCACGATTGGTGTAATTGCTCGCGTCGTCGGCGGCCACGCCGTCGAACTGGTAGTCGGGGTGGAAGCTGGCCACCTGCAGGATGCCCTGCAGGTCCAGCGCCTCGATCGCCGCGTCGGCGTTGTCGAGGAAATCGTTGTAATCGAGGAAATCGGTCAGCACCTGCGGATGCACGATCAGCGTGGTGTCGATCTGCTCGGCCGGCGTATCGCGCAGCAGCACCAGCTCCTCGGCCAACTGTTCAACCAGCGCTTCCGGTGTGGTCGCATCGCTGAGCACGATGCGGACCTGGTCCTTTACATACACCGCCTTGGCGAAGGGGCACAGGTTCAGGCCGATGA
>DQIG01000032.1:9264-9420 GCA_003525885.1 Stenotrophomonas sp. | reverse complement strand
GCACAGGTTCAGGCCGATGACGATGCGCTCCAGCCACAGGCGGGTAGCGGCGATCGGGTCATCGGTGGGCAGGTGGGAATCGGTCATGGCGGGCACGTCGGCTGGCGGGGCCGCCATTGTAGGCGCGTCGCTGGCAACGCGCCGTCGTACCTGCCG
>DQIG01000032.1:1023-9085 GCA_003525885.1 Stenotrophomonas sp. | reverse complement strand
GCCATGCCCGGCGGATGCCTCAGTCGCGGAAGTTGTTGAACTGCAGCGGCAATTCGAACTTGCCGGCCTTGAGTACGGCAATGGCGTCCTGCAGGTCGTCGCGCTTCTTGCCCTGCACGCGCAGCTTGTCGCCGTTGATCTGGCTTTCCACCTTCAGCTTGGCCTCCTTCAGCGCCGCGGCGATCTTCTTGGCGATCTTCTGCTCGATCCCCTGCTTGACGGTGATCTTCTGCCGGGCCTGGGCCAGGTTGGTCTCGATGTCGCCGAATTCCAGGCTGAGCACATCGATGCCACGTGCGGCCAGGCGTGCACGCAGGATGTCGTTCATCTGCTTGAGCTGGAATTCGGTCGGGGCCGTCTGGTTGATGACATCGCCATCGCGCTCGAACTTGGCGTCCACGCCCTTGAAGTCGAAGCGGGTGCTCAGTTCGCGGTTGGCCTGGTCGATGGCGTTGGTCAGCTCGTGGGTGTCGACTTCGGACACGACGTCGAAGGAAGGCATGGGCGATGCTCCGCAGGATTCAGTGGCGGCCATTCTATCGCGAGGGCCCACATGCCCGTCCTCTACAGAAGGCGACGACCGGGCGATAATGGGCCATGAACGTGCAACGCTCCCCCTCGCGCGCGGTGGCCTGGATGGTCGCTGCGGTCGCCTGCTTCTCGCTGATGGACGCTGGCATGAAGCAGCTGTCGGCCAGCTACCCCACCCTGGAAGTGACCTTCCTGCGCGGCGCGGCCTCGTTGCCGTTCGTGCTGGTATGGGTGCTGGCCAGCGCCGGGCCGCGATCGCTGGTGCCGCGTCGCTGGGGGCTGCACCTGCTGCGCGGCGCGCTGGGCATGGCGATGATCGGCTGCTTCGTGTTCGCCCTGCGCGACCTGCCGCTGTCCACCGCCTACACCATCTACTTCGTCGCCCCGCTGCTGATCGCCGCACTGTCGGTGCCGCTGCTGGGCGAGCGGGTCGGGCCACGGCGCTGGGTCGCCATCGGCATTGGCCTGGTCGGCGTGCTGGTGGTGCTGCGGCCGGGCGTGGACGGTTTCATTTCGGTACCCGGCCTGATGGTGCTGGCTGCCGCCACTGCCTATGCCGTGGCGGCGATCACGGTCAGCCTGCTGACCCGGACCGATACCTCGCAGTCGATGGTGGTCTGGTTCCTGGTGATCATGGCCATCGGTGCCGGCCTGCTGTCCATTCCGGGCTGGGTGCCGCTGCAGCTGGCGCATGCGCCGCTGATCGCCGGCATGGGGCTGGCCGGGGCGCTGGGCCAGATTGCCCTGACCAAGGCCTTCCAGCTGGGTGAGGCCTCGATGATCGCGCCGCTGGAGTACAGCGGGCTGGTCTGGGTGATCGGCTGGGACCTGGCCTTCTGGGGCCAGTTGCCCGATGGCTATACCTGGGTGGGCGCTGCGATCATCGTCGCCTCTGGCCTGTATCTGCTGCATCGCGAGCGGGTGAACCGGCAGGAACCGCCGAAGCCGCTGGATCATCCCTGAGCCGGTTGGGTCAGGGAATGGGGTCGGATCCCCGCAGGGGCTCTGACCCCAGCCAATGCGCCGGCGCGGGCGCCTTAGAACCAAAAGGAATAACATTCTGGCTCATGGCGCGGGCGCGCGACCGCCTGCGCTGGTAGGCTGCACGCCCCCTTCCGTCACCCAGCCGGTGAGCCACGCCCGTGATCGAGTTCCAGCGCCTGCACAAATCCTATGCCGTTGCCGGCCGCGAAGTCAGCGCGCTGCAACCGTTGGACCTGACCATCGAGGCCGGTGAGGTATTCGGGATCATCGGCCATTCCGGCGCGGGCAAGTCGACCCTGATCCGCATGATCAACCGCCTGGAAGAACCCAGTGGCGGCCGGCTGCTGATCGGTGGCGAGGATGTCACCGCACTGGATGCGGACGGCCTTCGCACGCTGCGCCGGCGCATCGGCATGATCTTCCAGCACTTCAACCTGCTGTCGTCGCGCACGGTGGCAGGCAATGTTGCCTTCCCGCTGGAGTTGGCCGGCACGCCGAAGGCGGAGATCGACGCGCGCGTAGCCGAGCTGCTGCAGACCGTGGGCCTGGAAGCGCACGCGCAGAAGTATCCGGCGCAGCTGTCCGGTGGCCAGAAGCAGCGTGTCGGCATCGCCCGCGCGCTGGCGACCCGGCCGCAGATCCTGCTGTGCGATGAGGCGACCAGTGCGCTCGATCCGCAGACCACGGCCTCGGTGCTGTCGCTGCTGTCGAAGATCAACCGCGAGCTGGGCCTGACCATCGTGCTGATCACGCACGAGATGGATGTGATCCGCCGTGTCTGCGACCGCGTGGCCGTGCTCGATGCCGGTCAGATGGTCGAGACCGGTCCGGTTACCCGGGTCTTCCTGCATCCGCAGCACCCGACCACGCGCCGTTTCGTCAGCGAATCGGAGCATGTGGACGAAGGGGCGTTGCACCGCGATTTCGACGTGGTGGGCGGGCGCATCGTGCGCCTGACCTTCCTCGGTGGCGACACCTACGAACCCCTGCTCGGCAGCGTCGCGCGCCAGACCGGGGTCGACTACAACATCCTGTCCGGTCGTATCGACCGGATCAAGGACACCCCGTATGGCCAGCTGGTGGTCGCCCTGGTGGGCGGTGACCAGTCCGCCGCACAGGCCGCCTTCGTGGCTGCCGGCGTGCATGTTGAGGAGCTGCGTCGATGATCGTCGCCACTGCCGGCGGATTCTTCCGCCATCTGGATGCGGGCAAATGGGCCGACATCGGCCAGGCCACCATCGATACCCTGCTGATGCTGCTTGGTTCGCTGCCGCTGACCCTGGCCATCGGCCTGCCGCTCGGCGTGCTGCTGTACCTGTTCGGTGCGCCGCAGATGAAGCGCCGGCCATTCGCCTATGGCGTGCTGGCACTGGTGGTGAACCTGCTGCGCTCGGTGCCTTTCATCATCCTGATGATCGTGCTGATCCCGGTCACGCTGTTCCTGATGGGTACCTCGCTGGGCGTGCGCGGCGCGATCGTGCCGCTGGTCATCGGCGCGGCGCCGTTCTACGCGCGCCTTGTCGAGACGGCGCTGCGTGAAGTGGATCGCGGCGTCATCGAGGCGACCCAGGCGATGGGTGCGACGACCTGGCAGCTGGTCACCCGCGTGTTGCTGCCGGAAGCACGTCCGGGCCTGATTGCCGGTGCAACGGTCACCACCGTCGCGCTGATCGGCTTCACCGCGATGGGCGGTGCGATCGGCTCCGGCGGCCTGGGCGACCTGGCTTTCCGCGATGGCTACCAGCGTTCGCACACCGACGTGGCGCTGGTCACCGTGGTCCTGCTGCTGGTGCTGGTGCAGCTGCTGCAGATGCTCGGCGACCGCCTGGTCGCGCATTACAGCCGCAGATGACAGAATGCCGGGCGGCGCCCGGCATCTCGTTCGGGTAGTGCCGGCCGCTGGCCGGCAATTCCACGCGCGATCAGCGCACGTTCGGCACTTCGTAGCCCAGCTTGCCGACCTGCTCCGGGTGCTGCGGTACACGCTTGAGCTTGTCGGTGTTCACGCCGTACTCGTCGCGCAGGCGTTCGGCCAGCTCCTTGTACAGGGCTTTGTCCATGTCCGGCTTGCGCGCGAAGATCCAGGCCATCTCGCGGCCCGGATAGCCGATCAGTGCCCACGAATAGTCGGGGGCGACTTCCAGCACCCGCGAATGGGTCGGCACCACGCGATAGAACCAGGTTCGCCAGCCATGGTTGCCGCTGTCCGGATCGACGCTGGCGCGTGCGCGTACTTCCTGCAGCGGTTCGCCGAAGCCGTCACGGTAGCGGTAGGTGATGCCGACCTTGTGCTCGTCGCGCAGCTCGTACTCGTTGACGCTGGCGACATGCCCGCGTTCGACGAAGTTCGGCACGCGGCCGATCACATACCAGGTGCCCATGAAGCGCTTCAGGTCGATCGGCGCCCCCGGGTCGGCCACGTCAGGGGCGCTGGCGCGGGGCGACGGCGGCTCACTGGCGGCCATGGCAGGACCTGCCAGGGACAGAGCCAGCAGCACGGCGCAGAACGGGCGGATCGATGACATGCGGGAGCGGGCTCCAGTGGGCTTGCACGCGCATGGTCGACTGTGTGCACGCGATCCGTCAATGGTGTCGCATCCTGTGAGAAGGGGCCTGCCCAAGCTGTGTTGCATTGTCTACCGGAGAAGGCCCATGAACGCACGTTGCGTCCGTCGCTCTGCAACTGAACGCGTCATCGAACGCGCCGACCCGCGCCTGCTGCGCAGCGTGCGGCAACTGGCGCTGGCCGGGCTGGCGCTGGTACTGGTCTGGCCAGCGGCACGTGGCAGCAGCGCGTGGCTGGGCTGGCTGCCGATGTGGCTGGTGGGCATGCCGCTCGTGGCCTGGTGGGCGCTGCTGCGCTTTCCGCTGCCGCGCCCGTCATGGCTGCGGCTGGCGCGGCGTACCGGTGGACAGGCGCGCCGTCGGCCGGTTCCGGCCACGCGTCGCCGGCGCAGTCCGGCGGCCACGGCCTGACCTTCGACACGGGGGAGCCCGCGACATTCCGTGCTAGCGTTCCACGGCTTATGACTGCCTGGAGCTGCAATGTCACGACTCGCTTCCGCCTGCCTGTTGGCCGGCATGATGACCGCTGCCTCGGTGGGGACCGCCGTGGCCGCTGAAGACACCGATCGCTACGCCTGGCTGGAGGACGTCACCGGCGACAAGCCGCTGTCCTGGGTCAAGGAACAGAATGCCAAGTCCGAGGCGCGCCTGGCGCAGACCCCGGCCTTCAAGCAGATGGAGACCAGCATCCGCGAGGTGCTCGACTCCGACGCCAAGATCCCCGGCGTGCAGAAGATCGGCGACTACTACTACAACTTCTGGAAGGACCAGCAGCACGAGCGCGGCCTGTGGCGGCGTACCACCCTGGCCGAGTACCGCAAGGCCTCGCCGCAGTGGGAGACCGTGCTCGACCTGGATGCGCTGAACAAGGCTGAGGGCGAGAACTGGGTCTGGCACGGCGCCGATTGCCTGCGCCCGGACTACAGCCGTTGCCTGATCGCGCTGTCGCGCGGCGGCGCCGACGCCGACGTCACCCGCGAGTTCGACCTGGCCAACAAGACCTGGATCAAGGATGGCTTCTTCCGTCCGGAATCGAAGGGTGGCCTGAACTGGATCGACCGCGACACGGTGTTCGTCTATACCGACTTCGGTACCGGTTCGATGACCACCTCCGGCTACCCGCGCGTGGCCAAGCTGTGGAAGCGCGGCACGCCGATGGCCTCGGCCAGCGTGGTGTACGAAGGCAAGCCGGAAGACATGTACATCGCGGCGATGCACGATGACACCCCGGGCTTCGAACGCAACCTGGTCAGCCGCACGCTGGCGTTCTACAACAACGAGATCTACCTGCGTGGCGACGACGGCACGCTGACCAAGATCGACGCGCCGAACTCGGCCGAGAAGGGCCTGCACAAGCAGTGGCTGACCCTGGAACTGCGCGATCCGTGGACCGTGGGCGGCAAGACCTATGCCTCCGGTTCGCTGCTGGCGACCCAGCTGGACGACTTCCTGGCCGGCAAGCGCGACTTCGAGGTGCTGTTCACCCCGACCGCGACCACCTCGCTGGCCAGCGCCACCTGGACCAAAAGCCATCTGGTGCTGAACGTTCTGGATGACGTCAAGAACCGCCTGTCGGTGCTGACCCCGGGCGCCAACGGCTGGCAGACCAGCCGCTTCGTCGGCGCGCCGGCCTTTGGCACGCTGGCCGTGGGCGCGGTGGACAGCAATGACAGCGACGCGGTGTGGCTGACCGCCACCGACTACCTGACCCCGACCACGCTGGCCCTGGCTGAGATCGGCCAGGCACCGGAAACGCTGAAGACCATGCCGGCCTTCTTCGATGCCAAGGGCAAGGTGATCGAGCAGCACTTCGCCACCAGCAAGGACGGCACCCGCGTGCCGTACTTCGTGGTGCACGACAGGGCGATGAAGCTCGATGGCTCCAATCCGACCCTGCTGTACGGCTACGGTGGCTTCGAGATCTCGCTGACCCCGAGCTACTCCGGTGGCATGGGCCGCGCCTGGCTGGAGAAGGGCGGCGTGTACGTGGTCGCCAACATCCGTGGCGGTGGCGAGTACGGCCCGCGCTGGCACCAGGCGGCGCTGAAGCAGAACCGCCATAAGGCCTATGAAGACATGGCCGCGGTGGCGCGCGATCTGGTCAAGCGCAAGATCACCACCGCCAAGCACCTGGGCGTGCAGGGTGGCAGCAACGGTGGCCTGCTGACCGGCAACATGCTGACCCAGTACCCGGAACTGTTCGGTGCGGTGGTGGTGCAGGTGCCGCTGCTGGACATGAAGCGCTACAGCCACCTGTTGGCCGGCGCTTCGTGGATGGCCGAGTACGGCAACCCGGATACCAGCGACTGGGAGTTCATCAAGACCTTCTCGCCGTACCACCTGTTCAACGCGAAGAAGAACTACCCGCCGGTGCTGTTCACCACCTCGACCCGCGACGACCGCGTGCACCCGGGCCACGCCCGCAAGATGGCGGCGAAGATGATCGACGCCGGCAAGGACGTGACCTACTACGAGAACATCGAAGGTGGCCACGGTGGCGCAGCCAACAACGCGCAGGCCGCGCACATGTCGGCGCTGGCCTACAGCTTCCTGTGGGAGCGGTTGGGCGGCAAGTAAGCAGAACGGAAAACGCCGCCCCAGGGCGGCGTTTTTCTTTGCCGGTAGTGCCGGCCGCTGGCCGGCAAATCGGGGATGTAAGGATGATGCCGTTGCCGGCCAGCGGCCGGCACTACCGGAAATGCTTCAATCCCCGCGCAATCCGCGCCACCGCCTCCTGCAACCGCGGTACTTCCTGGGTGTATGCCAGCCGCACATGCTGGTTGGCGCGATGGAAGCCGAAATCCAGGCCCGGGGTGAACGCCACGTGCTCGGTTTCCAGGAAGTGGGCGCAGAACGCCTGCGCGTCGTCGGTGAACGCGCTGACATCGGCGTACAGGTAGAACGCGCCCTGCGGCTCGACTTCAATGCGGAAGCCCAGTTCGCGAAGTGCGGGCAGCAGGAAGTCACGGCGCTGGCGGAACGCTTCGCGGCGCTGCTCGAAGATCGCCATCGATTCCTCGCTGAAGCAGGCGAGCGCGGCGTGCTGGGCGATGCTTGACGCACTGATGTACAGGTTCTGCGCCAGCTTCTCCAGGTCCGGTACCGCCGCCGGGGGCGCCACCAGCCAACCCAGCCGCCAGCCGGTCATGCCGAAGTACTTGGAGAAGCTGTTCAGCACGAACGCGCTGTCGTCCACCTGCAGCACGCTGGGCGCATCCAGGCCGTAGGTCAGGCCGTGATAGATCTCGTCCACCACCAGGTGGCCGCCCCGCGCGTGCAGGGCCTTCGACAGTGCAGCCAGTTCGTCGGCGGAAAGCACGGTGCCGGTCGGGTTGGCCGGCGAGGCGACCAGTGCGCCGACGCTGTCGGCGTTCCAGTGTTGTTCGACCAGCGATGGGGTCAGCTGGTAGGCGGTCTCCGGCCCGACCGGCACCAGCTGCGCGCCGCCTTCCACCAGGCGCAGGAAGTGGCGATTGCACGGATAGCCGGGGTCGGCCAGCAGCCAGTGGCGGCCCGGATCGACCAGCAGGCTGCTGGCCAGCAGCAGCGCACCGGACCCACCCGGGGTGACCAGGATGCGTTCGGGATCGATGTCCAGCCCGTAGTGGCTGCGATAGAAGCCACTGATGGCCTGGCGCAGGGCCGGCAGGCCACGTGCGGCGGTGTAGCGGGTATGGCCGGCGGCCAGTGCGGCCTGGCCGGCGCGCACGACAGGTTCGGCGGTGGTGAAGTCGGGTTCGCCGATTTCCAGGTGGATCACATCGTGGCCGGCCTGCTCCAGCGCCTGTGCGCGGGCCAGCAGGGACATCACGTGAAACGGGGCGATTTCATGGCTGCGCCGGCTGTAGCCCGGCGTGTGGGGCAGGGTACTCATGCAGCCCATGGTACGCCGGTCGGCATGACCCATGACGATCCGCAGGGTTGCCGCGTCGTCGGGATTGGGGTCAGATCCCTTTCCGGGAAAAGGGATCTGACCCCGTTG
>DQIG01000032.1:0-876 GCA_003525885.1 Stenotrophomonas sp. | reverse complement strand
GAAAAGGGATCTGACCCCGTTGAAGACCATTGCATTGATGCGCCAGGAGCCTTATCTCATGAAGTCCACCCTCTGCCTGTTGCTCGCCAGCCTGATGACCACGACTGCCAACGCCGCCCCACTGCCCGTTCAGCCGGACGCCGCCAGGCATCCGCATGTGGTCAAGGCGCCGTTCGGCGCGACCCGCAACGATGACTATTACTGGCTGCGCGACGACAAGCGCGAGAACAAGGACATGCTGGCCTACCTGCAGGCCGAGAATGCCTACGCCGACCAGCTGCTGGCACCGCTGAAGCCGCTGGAAGACACCCTGTACAAGGAGATCGTCGGCCGCATCAAGCAGGACGATTCCAGCGTGCCGGCGCGCGAGCGCGGCTACTGGTACTACAGCCGTTTCGAGACCGGCCAGGACTACCCCATCCACGCGCGCCGCAAGGGCAGCATGGATGCCGCCGAGGAAGTCCTGCTCGACGTCAATACGATGGCGGCCGGCAAGGGCTACTTCAGCGTCGGCTCGATGGAGGTCAGCCAGGACAACCAGCTGCTGGCCTGGGCCGATGATGATGTTGGCCGCCGCCAGTACACGATCCGCTTCAAGGACCTGGCCACCGGCAAGGTGCTGCCCGATGTGATCACCGGCAGCTCCGGCGACCTGGTCTGGGCCGACGACAACCGCACCGTGCTGTATGTCGAGAACGATCCGGAAACCCTGCTGACCGTGCGCGTGAAGAAGCACGTGCTGGGCACCCCGGCCAGCGCCGACACCGTCGTCTACGAAGAGAAGGACGACAGCTTCTACATGGGCATCGGCCGCACCCGCGACGATCGCTTCATCACCATCGGCGTGCACAGCACCGTGTCCTCGGAAGAGCGCTA
>DQIG01000274.1:6400-6676 GCA_003525885.1 Stenotrophomonas sp. | reverse complement strand
CTCATTCCCGTCAATCGCATCAGCAGGAACGTGCCCAAGGCGGCAAAGGGCAACATCAACGCGACCACCAGCGCTGGGCGCAGGCCGCCAAGGAATGCCAGCAGCAGCACGACCACCAGCACGGTGGCTTCCAGCAATGCGTTCTGCACCGTGCTTACGGCGCGGGTGATCAACGAGCTGCGGTCGTAGAACGGTACGATACGCACGCCGGGCGGCAGGCTCGGACCGAGCGAATCGAGCTTGGCGCGGATGTCGCGCACCAGCGCCGAGGCGTCG
>DQIG01000274.1:4401-6255 GCA_003525885.1 Stenotrophomonas sp. | reverse complement strand
GCGCACCAGCGCCGAGGCGTCGGCGCCGCGCAGGGCCACCACAATGCCCTGTACGGCTTCGCCCTTGCCGTCGCGCGAAACGGCGCCGTAGCGCGTGCGCGCCTCCGCCAGCACCTGGGCCACGTCACCGATACGCACCGGCGGCAGGCCCGGCTTGACCACCACGGCAGCCACATCATCGAGTGTGCGGAGGGCGCCTTCGATGCGCACGATCAGCGCTTCCTCGCCAGCGTCCAGGCGGCCGGCACCATCATTGCGATTGTTGCGCTCCAACGCTTCCACCAGGTCACGGAAGTCGAGCCCGGCCGATGCCAGGCGAGCGCGGTCCGGCACCACCACCACGCTGTGCGCGTAGCCACCGAGCACGTTGACGTCGGCCACGCCGGGCAGGGTGCGCAGCGCCGGGCGCAGCGTCCAGTCCATCAGCGAACGCTTCTCGGCCAGGTCCAGGCCACCGCCTTCCAGAGTGAACATGTATACGTCGGAGAGCGGCGTGGAGATCGGGGCGAGCCCGCCGTTGACATCGGGCGGCAGGTCTGTCTCCACGTTGCCGAAGCGCTCCGCCACCTGCTGGCGTGCCCAGTAGATATCGGTGCCTTCCGCAAAGTCGATGGTGATGTCAGCAATCGCATACTTGGCGGTGGAGCGCAGCAGCGTTCCGCGCGGTACGCCCAGCAGTTCCATCTCCAGCGGGGTGATTACCCGTGCTTCGACTTCTTCGGGGGTCATGCCCGGCGCCTTCAGGATCAGCTTGACCTGGGTCGGTGAAATATCCGGATAGGCATCGATGGGCAGTTTCAGGAAGGCCATTGCTCCGGCAACTGCGATGGCCACCGACAGCAGCAGCACCGGCACGCGCTGCTGGAGCGAGAATTCAATCAAGCGCGAGAGCATGGCTTACTCCCCGCGCGGCGCGGTGGCCGGCACCATGGCCTTGAGCATGGCCGTGCCGCGGCTGACCACCGATTGCCCGGGCTGGAGGCCTGCGGCAACGATCACCGCATGGTCGCCATCGTTGCCCAGTACGCGCTGCACCGCTATCGATTCGATCCTGCCGCTGTCGATCCGGTAGACAGTGTGTCCCCTCCCGGCCGGCAGCAGTGCCGAACCGGGCACGCGCAGGCTCCCTTCCGGTGCCGGCACCTGCAGGGTTACTGCGAACTGCTGGCCGGCGACCACGTTCCCGGGCGATTCCAGCCGTGCACGCACGCGCAGGCTCTGGGTGGCGGCATCGGTGTCGGCGCCTATCGCCTGGACGACCGCCGTGCCGCCGGTGGGCAGCTGCAGGGTCTGGCCGATTGCGATCACATCCCGGTACTGCACGGGCAGGTTGAAGCGCACATCCAAAGGCCCTGGGCGTGCAATCAGGAAGGCCGAGGCCAGGGCATCCACGGCCTGACCGGTATCGACGTCGCGGCGCAGGACCTGGCCGGACATCGGCGCGGTTACAGAGTACTCGCCAGGCATGCCGTCGCGGGCCATGCGAAGGTGTGCCATCGCACCCTCGGCCTGCTGCAGGACGCCCTGTGCCGCCGCGGCACGGGCACGGCTCTGCTCGTCGCGTGCTGCAGGAACCACGCCGGCCGCCAGCAGTTCACGGTCGCGGCGGGCCTGGCTGGATGCGGCCAGCGCATCGCTGCGGGCGCTGATCAGCGCCGCCTGTGCCGCCAATGCTTCGCGGCTCTGGATGCTGGCCAATGCCTGCCCGCGCTCGACCATGGCACCTTCATCCACCAGCAGGCGGGTGACCACACCGGCATACGGCACGACCACGCGGGCACTCGCGTCCAGCGGAGCGCTGGCCTCGGCGGCAAGTCCGGGCAGCGGGTAGGTCGCGGCCGCCATCACCGGCTG
>DQIG01000274.1:0-4245 GCA_003525885.1 Stenotrophomonas sp. | reverse complement strand
GCCGCCATCACCGGCTGGCTGGCGATGCCCTGGGCCGCCATCTGTTCCGCAGTGAGGGTCAGTGGGCCGGATGATGCATCCGCGACCGCCGGTGGTGTGGCAGGCGAAGGCCAAAGCCACGCAAGCAGGGCAGCGATCAGCAGTACGGGAAGGGCAACCAGCACTATGCGCCGCGCCAGCAGCGGGCGTCCGGTCGCGGGAGAGGAAGGGGAGGGCATCGAGGCAGGTCCTGTGGAGCAACCTGCAAACGGTGACAGCCGAACCTTTGGAAACGCTTTGGGCGCGCCCTAGAGAGGGGCGAAAGGTCCGAGCAATGCGTGCAGGCGCCCACGCTGGACCTTGAAAAGAAGCTGCAACCCATGGGCCTGGGCCAGCCCCAGCGACAGTGCCAACCCCAATCCGGCGTGCCGTGCCGTGCCGCCCTGCGGATCGCGGCGCCAGAACCGCTGCCCGAAGTGCTGCAGGTCATCCTCGTGCAGCGATTCTGCCGGGTTGCTGATCCGGACCCAGAGCGCGTCGGCATCGACTTCGATCCCACAACGAATCTCTCCCGGGCCGGCGGCATATTCGACGGCGTTGGCCAGCAGATTGGCGAAGATCCTCTCCAGGATCGCAACGTCTGCGGTCACCCAGGTGGCGGCCCGCGCATCGATCACCACCGTGTGCGCGTCGGCATTGGCGCTGCGCTGCACGCCACGCACCGCCTCACCAAGAAGATCCTGCAGGTCCAGCGGATCACTCAGTGGCATGTCCTGACCGGACTCCAGCCGGGCCAGCTGCAACAGTGCATCGACACTGCGCTGCATTCGAAGGATTGCGCCCAGGGTCTCCTGCAGCGCCTGGCGGGAGTGCTCCGGTGCCTGGCCCGCCAACGCCGACTCGGCGCTGCTGCGGATTTCCGCCAGCGGTGTGCGCAGCTCATGCGCAACGTTGGAAGCGAATCGGCGTTCACGGTCTACAGCTTGGTACAACCGCTGCACGCCTGTGTTGAAAGCCCTGGCAAAGGGTTCCAGTTCCACCGGGAACTGCTCGCCGATCGGGCGTAGCGGCTCGTTCACATCCAACCGCGACACCTGCGCCGAGGTGCGGTGCAGGAACGCGAACGCGCGCCGCACGCGGCCGATTGCCATCAGCGAAACCAGTACCGAAATAAGCAGCGTGGCGAACAACAGCGCGGTATGAATGCGGGTTTCGGCCCGATCCCAGCCTTCACGGTCGCTGGCCACCACCAGCGTCGCCTCGCGTGCAAGGCCATCGACGAAAACCTGTACCGGCATCGCCACTGCGCGGCCGTGCCGCCCATCGGGCAAGGTCGCGTCGTAGTAGTTCGGCTGCCGCGAGGCAGCGCCACCCGGGAACGGCAGCGAACGGCCAGCATTACGGCTGGACTGCCGCAGCAGGCGGCCATCAGCACCGTAGAGGCTGAAGAACTCGACATCCAGGTCGATGCTGCCGGCATTGCTGCCAGGCTCGCCATCGCGCTGGCGGGCCATTGTCAACGGAAGCAGCCCCTGCAGGGTGCGTGCGCGCTCCAGCAACACGCGGTCAAGATGGGCGTGCACCTCACGGTCCACCCAGTAATCCATGGTGAAGAACAACGCACCCACCGCAGCGCCGATTGCAAGCAGGGTGCTCAGCACCACGCTGCGATATATCGAACCGCTGCGGCGCCCGCGCATCATCATGCGATGCAGTAGCCGAAGCCGCGCCGGGTCTCAATCACGCCCGGTGCGCCCGCACGTTCCAGCTTGGTACGCAGAGTGCTGACAATCACTTCCACCACTTTGTCCGATGCCTCACTCTGGGTGTCGTAGAGGCGCTCGAAGATCATCTGCCGTGACATCACCCGGCCACGATTGCGCAGCAGCAGTTCCAGCAGGCCGTATTCCTTCGGCGTGGGCGACAGGGGCTGTCCGGCGACCACCACTGTTCGTGTGCGCGGATCCAGCAGCAGCGGCCCGCTCGCCAACTGGGTGGGCAGTGTCTGTGACGGGCGCCGGAACAGGGCGCGCACACGGGCCATCAGCTCATCGCGGAAGAAGGGCTTGACCAGGTAGTCGTCAGCGCCGGCATCCAGGGCCTGGATGCGGTCGGACACGTGGTCGCGCGCCGACAGCACCAGTACCGGAGCGCCGCCGCCTTGTGCCCGATAGCGCTGCAGCACTGTCACCCCGTCCACGCGCGGCAGCATCAGGTCGAGCACCACCGCGTCGTAGTCGTAGGCCTGCAGGTAGCCCAGGGCCGCCTCGCCGTCCTGGGCAAGATCGCAGACGTGTCCCTCGGCCTGGAAGTCGCGGCTGAGCGTCTGCGAAAGCACGTCGGAATCTTCTACCAGGAGCAGGCGCATGCCGGGACGGAAAAAGGGGAGGGGGTTACGATTCTATCGGCACTTGGCCGATGCCACCGCAGCCCTCTCCACAGTGCGACCCGGTCATGAAGGCCGTGATCAGCTCAGGTCACACCCGGCCGGCTGCGGCCAGGTGGTGGCCGGCAGCATGTTCTTCAGCGATGCCGGTGCGTTGATCGCCACATAGCTGGCACCCAGCAACTCCTCCAGATCGGCAATCGTCACCAGGTAGTTGTCCAGGCTGCCCAGGTTGGCCTCGTTGGGGATGATCCAGCTGATCGCCTTGGCCGTGCCGGTGTTCGGATCGCGGGTGATGATCGTCTTCCAGAAGAACTCCGGCGTCGGGATGCCGTGGCTGGCCAGGAAGTAATCGTTGGCGGCATCGCCGTAGACCACACCGCCGTAAACATCCACCGGCGCGATGTCGCGGTAGCACTCGGCCACGTTCTCGGCCTTCACCCAGATACCCTGGTTGAAGCTGGACACCTGCGGAACGATGTTGGTCATGTAGTTGGCGCGGCGGATGTAGGTCGCGTCGTAGTCCATGTGGTTGGAGGTGACCAGATGGCCACGGTCATACCCGGACTTGATGCTGGCATAGGACGCAGTGCTGGTCTGGCCCAGGCAGCCGGCGGGCAGGTCCGGGTCCTTGTAGAAACTGGACGGCCGTGCGGCGGAGCCGGTATCGGCGGTAAGCGTGTACTCGTAGCGGGTGGCGCTGTGGATGCTGCAGTCGTAGGTCAGCACGAAGCCGCCCTTGTTGAGGGTGACCACCTGGGCCTGGGCAGCGCCGGCAAACGCGCTGAGGACGAAGGCAAAGACAAAGCTTGCAAGGCGCATTGCGATTCTCCAGCAAAGAGTTCAGGACGCAGCTACCCGTCACGACCAGGCCAGGCCTGTGTCATGTGAAGGCGTTGCGGATACGGGTGATGCGGAGTGCGGTGGAGCCAGGCCGCGATGAGGAGGGCCCGGAAGGCCGCGCGGTGTCGCAAGCGTCACAAGGTGTCGCCTTTTGGTCAACGACGAGAACGCGAAGCTGTGACCGGGCGCAAGCACTGGTGATGTGTCAGATCATGCGATCCGTGGCTGACATGCGTACGTGCTAAGCACCCGGCAGGTGTGAAGTGCATGCCGGACCGCGCACTCAGCGCGGCCCGTTTCCGCAGCGACTGGCTCTACGAAGATGCCTCCTGCCCAGCGTCCGGCGCGAGGCAGCCGGCCCTGCTTTGCGCGCTCGAGTCCGCAATGGACGCCTCGCTGAGACCACTGCGGCTCAGGAACAGGCGATTCCACCGGTCGAGGGCATCGCGGTCGCGCGCCCAGCAGCCATAGCGGGTAATGGCCTCCAGGTTGTCGAGGGTTGGGTAGCGTTGCGCGATTTCGTCCAGGCCCTGGCGCATCAGCGGCCAGTCAGGCGTCGCCGCGCGGAAGCGATCGACCGAGTTCGCGGTGGCTGACCAATACAGTCGTGCGTAACGCATGGCCCGTTTCTTCTTCGGGACACTGGCCATCGAATGTCGCGCGAAGGCTTCCATCTTCTGCGCGCTACCGCCCCAGGCTGGCGTGAAGTGCTGCATGGCAATGAAGTGCAGTGGTTCGTAGTCGGGGAATGCCTTCGATGCGCGGTCGACGATCGCCAGTACTTCGTCGTCATCCGCGTTTTCGCGCAGTGCGATGAGGACGGTCATCTCGTGCCAGAACGGGTCGCCGCTGGCGATGCCCTCATGCGATTGCAGGTAGGCCTGCGAAACTGCGTTGTACTCATGGAACTGGGCCCAGTCTTCGGCGCTGACGGTGTTGGCGTATCCGTTGCCGCGGTAGCTCCAGCCCAGGTTGAGTGGAATCCGTGCGGACACCAGGTGGGCCGCCGGAGACTTTGGAGCCTGCTGAACCCAGCG
>DQIG01000273.1:975-7448 GCA_003525885.1 Stenotrophomonas sp. | reverse complement strand
GGCGGCATTCACCACGGCTGCGTTGCGCGGCAGCCGCGACCGGACCCTGCCGTCCGCTTCCGCGTACCGCCCGGCAGCGTGGTCCGCTTCGACGATGGCCTGCGTGGCCCGCAGCAGCAGGACGTGCATGCCGAAGTCGGCGACTTCGTGCTGCGCCGTGCCGACGGCTGCTGGGCCTACCAGTTGGCCGTGGTGGTTGATGACGCCGCGCAGGAGGTGACCGAAGTGGTGCGCGGCGCCGACCTGCTCGATTCCACCGCGCGGCAGATCCTGCTGCAGCAGGCGCTGGGCCTGGCCGTGCCGCACTACTGGCATCTGCCGCTGCTGCTCGATGCCCCGGGGCACAAACTGTCCAAGTCTCTGGCGTCGCTGCCGGTGGACAGCACGCGGCCGGTGCCGGTACTGCGTGCGCTGTGGCAGCTGCTGGGCCAGGCGCCTGCCGCGCTGGACGGCGCCGATGACCGGGATGCGCTGCTGGACGCTGCGCAACGGGCGTTCGACCCGGCGCGGCTGCCGCGGACCGACATCCTGTTGCCGGCCGGCGCACTTTCCGCGCCGATGTTGCAGAATCCCCCTTCCCCCACCTGATTCCCGGACAGCATTCCATGACATCTCGCGTCGCACTGGTCACCGGCGGAACCGGCGGCATCGGTACCGCCATCTGCCAACGCCTGGCCGACCAGGGCCACCGGGTCGCCACCAATTACCGCGACGAGGCCAAGGCCCGCGCCTGGCAGCAGGCGATGACCGAGCGCGGCTACAACGTGTCGATCTTTCCGGGCGATGTCTCCGATCCGGACAGCGCCGGGGCGCTGGTGCGTGCGGTCGAGGCCGAATTGGGCCCGGTCGAGATCCTGGTCAACAACGCCGGTATCACCCGCGACACGACGTTCCACCGCATGCGCGCGGACCAGTGGCACGATGTGATCAACACCAACCTCAATTCGGTGTTCAACGTCACCCGCCCGGTCATCGAGGGCATGCGTCGCCGCGGCTGGGGCCGGGTCATCCAGATCAGCTCGATCAACGGCCTGAAGGGCCAGTACGGCCAGGCCAACTACGCGGCGGCCAAGGCCGGCATGCACGGCTTCACCATCTCGCTGGCCCGCGAGAACGCCGGCTTCGGCATCACCGTGAACACCATTTCGCCCGGCTACGTCGCCACCGACATGGTGATGGCGGTGCCGGAGGACGTGCGCGCCAAGATCATTGCCGACATCCCCACCGGACGCCTGGGCAAGCCGGAAGAAATCGCCTATGGCGTGTCCTTCCTGGTGGCCGAAGAAGCCTCATGGATCACCGGCAGCAACCTGGACATCAACGGCGGCCACCACATGGGCTGGTAAGCCGCGCAGGGGGTTGCTGCGGCATGCGCCGGCGGCCCCTGCCGATGGTCATGCTGCGCAGCACGCAAACCCTTGCTGCGCAACATGATCGCCCCTGAAAGCCAAGCCTGGCGGGGGCTGGGGCGGTTGCAACCGCTGCTGCACTGCGCCATGCTGCGCGTCTACTGTGACGAGTACCGCTTCATGGCTGCGACCCGCATCATCAAGAAGTATCCGAACCGCCGTCTCTACGACACCGAGATCTCCAGCTACATCACCATCGAGGACGTGCGCCAGCTGATCCTGGACGGTGAAGACTTCGAAGTGCGCGACGCCAAGAGCGGCGACGACCTCACCCGATCGGTCCTGCTGCAGATCATTGCCGACCAGGAACAGGACGGCGAACCGATGCTGTCCACCCAGCTGCTGAGCCAGCTGATCCGCTTCTACGGCGATTCCCTGCAGGGCTTCATGGGCAATTACCTGGAGCGCAGCATGCAGGTCTTCCTCGACCAGCAGCAGCAGTTCCGCCAGCAGATGGGCAACCTGCTGGGCCAGACCCCGTGGGCGATGATGAACCAGCTGACCGAGCGCAACCTGGAACTGTGGCAGGAATTCCAGCGCAACATGGGCGGCGGCTTCGGTGGCCCGCGCCCGGGTGGCACCGGAACGGGAACCGGCACCGGCAACAAGCCCGGCGAACCGGGTACCGGCACCGGTACCGGCGGCAAAACCCGCCGCTGAGCTGCAGCAACGGCTGAAACGAAAACGGCGCGCCCCTGGCGCGCCGTTCTGTTTGGAATCGCGCCAGCGATGCGTCAGCGTTTCGCCTTGCACCCCGTGCACACGCGCTCGACCTTGTAGCCCTTCGCCTTCAGCTTCTCGACCACGCCATCACTGCCCAGCAGGTGCAGCGTGCCGACCACCACCAGCGTACCGCCCTGCCCGGCCTGCAGGTACGGCTGCAGCTTCGGCACCCAGGCATCGTTGCGCCCGGTATTGATGCGCTGGTACAGCTGCGGATACTGCTGGCGCATCTCCGCCGCCATCTTGGTCCACAGCAGGCGCTCGTCGCCGCGGCGCCATGCATCATGCAGCAGCCGCGCCTGCTCATCGGCCTTGCCCGCCTGGTCCAGCGCTTCGGCCAGCATCTGCCGCTGCTCCTGCACCGTCATCCCGTCAAGCATGCCGATCTGGGTATCGATGTCCTCCAGGCCCGCCGTCTTGCGGCCAGTCTTCTGCGCGCGCTCCATGAAGTGGCGATCCAACCCCAGCGCCGGGTCCAGGCCCAGCTTCTGCATCTGCCCAACCGAAATGCTCAGGCCGACGAACCAGGCCTTCATGCCCTGCATCTGTGCCAGCGGCAACTTGTTCTCGGCGGCGAAGGCCTGCAGCTTCTGCCAGGTCGCTGCGTCCAGATCGCGCTTCAGCTCGCTGCCATCGGTGCGGGTCGCGGCCTGCACCATGCGGCTGGCCAGCTGTGGCGACTGCATGTCTTCCGGCGACAGTTCGAACACCACCCGCTGCGAGGCTTCGAACGCCTGCTCGACATCGGGCGACAGCGGGTAGTCCTGCGGCTTCAGCAGATGGAACGACCCCAGCAGGTACACGCGGGCATCGCCCGGGCCGGTGACTTTCCACAACAGCGGCACGGGCGGCTTGGCCGCCGTTGCGGTCGCGGCCGCAGCAGGGGTGGCCTGAGCATCACGGGCCGAAGCCAGGGGTGCCACCGCGCAGGCCATCAGCAGCAGCGCGGTACGGAACAGGTGTTTGATCGGCATGGTCAGCCTTCTCCTTCTGGCAGGTGGTAGGCCTTCTCGCCGGCTTCCACGCGCAGGTCCAACCGGTTTTCCGGCGGCGCCAGCGGGCAGGTTGCGTAGGCGGTGAACGCACACGGTGGGTTGTAGGCATGGTTGAAATCGATGCGCACCGTGCCGTCTGCAGCGGGGGCGTCGGTATCCAGATAGCGCCCGGCCGGATAGCTGCCGCGGCCGCTGGTGCGGTCGGCGAAGATCAGGAACAGTGGCTGCCCGGGCGCACCGATCGCTTCCAGATGCCAGCTGCGACCATCACGTTCGAACTCCACCGCACCGGCATTGGGCATCTCGGTGGTCAGGCCAGTGATATCGACAATGGGCAGGGTCTTGCCGGGCGGATGCGCGATGAAGCGCGCCTGCACCTGCCAGTCCGCGCCGCCCGGCCAGTACTGCAGGCCGGCGAAATCGCGCCGTGCGGGCGCATCGGCATGTTTGACCCGCAGTGCATCTCGCGCCCCCCGGCGGATGATGCTGAGCTGGCCCTTGCCGCCATCGAAGGCCAGCAGCGTCGGCTGCGCGTCCTTGTCGGTGTCGACACGGATGCGGCCACGCACCGGCTGGCCGTCGTGGCTGACATCGACACCAGCTTCAGGCGTGAACCACCACTGCGCCCCTTCGCGGCGCAGCAGGCCCAGCTTGTCCGGGCCGACCGTCAGGCGGATGCCGTTGGTAGCGCCGCTGCCGACGAAGTGGGATTTGTTCTGCAGCCAGTGCAGGCCCACCAGGGCCGTCCAGCCATCGGGCCGGGTCAGGTCCTGGTAGCGCGCGACACGCCATTGCTGCTGCGCGGCCGCATAGGCCGGATCTTCGGCGGCCGTCGGCGCCGGCGGTGTTGCCGGGCTGCAGGCGGCCAACGCCAAGGCGGCCAGCAGGCCCGCCACTCCCCGATAACGCATCAATGCTCCCCTCAACGTCCGCGCAGGAACCAGCGGTCGATCTCCGCCAGCGAAAAACGGGCCCAGGTCGGTCGGCCGTGATTGCACTGGCCAGACCGCTCGGTGATTTCCATGTCACGCAGCAGCGCGTTCATTTCCGGCACGGTCAGGCGCCGGTTGGCACGCACCGCGCCATGGCAGGCCATGGTCGACAGCAGCTCGTCGCGGGCGCTGGCCACGCGGCGGCTCTGGCCGTGCTCGCGCAGGTCGGTCAGCACGTCGCGCAGCAGCCCTTCCGGTTCGGCGTGCGCCAGCAGCGCCGGAATGCTGCGCACGTGCAGCGAACCGGGGCCGGCGCGGGTCACCTCGAAGCCGAGCGCCGCCAGTGTGTCGGCTTCGCTTTCGGCGGTGTCGGCCTCGCGCTCGCCCACCGCCAGCGTGATCGGCACCAGCAGCGGCTGCGACTGCAGCCCGATGCCATCGTGCGCGTTCTTCAGGCGCTCGTAGCCGATGCGTTCGTGGGCCGCATGCATGTCGACCACGATCAGGCCTTCGGCGTTCTCGGCCAGGATGTAGATGCCATGCAGCTGCGCGATCGCATACCCCAGCGGCGGCACGCCCGCGTCGGCGCTGGTCACCGGCAGCCCGTTCTCGGTCGGCATCGGTGGCAGTGCCACCCCGCGTTCGGCACCGGCCGGCGCGGCATACAGCGCAGCATAGGCGGCCGGTGCATCGGCCACCTGCAGGCCCAGCGGCTGCTGCGGACGCCATCCGGAGATGCCGCCACCACCGCCCGAGCCGGCACCGGGTGCCGGCCCACGCACATGCCCGAAACCGGAAGCGCCCACGCTCGATGCCATCGGTACAGCCGCGGCATCTGCCGGATGCACGGGACCGGCCCCGATCTCCTGCGCCGACATGCCGGCACGGGTATCGGCCAGCGCATCCTTCAGCGTGCGGTAGACGAAATCATGGACCAGCCGCGAATCGCGGAAGCGAACCTCGTGCTTGGCGGGGTGCACGTTGACGTCGACGCGGGTCGGATCCAGTTCGAGGAACAGCACATAGGCCGGCTGGCGGCCGTGGTACAGCACATCGCCGTAGGCCATCTTCACCGCATGGGCGACGCTGCGGTCACGCACCGACCGGCCGTTGACGTACAGGTACTGCTGGTCGGCGCTGGCCCGAGAATAGTGCGGCTGCGCGATCCAGCCATGCAGGCGCAGGCCGGCACCGCTGTGATCCACGCGCACCGCCTGGTTGGCGAAATCCTCGCCCAGCGTTTCGGCAAGGCGCGCATCGGAATACAGATCGCCCGGCTTGTAGCGACGCGAGGCCTTGCCATTGTGCGATACGCGCAGCTCGACATCCGGCCGTGCCAGCGCCAGCGAACGCAGCCACTCTTCGATATGGCCCAGTTCGGTGCGCTCGGCGCGCAGGAACTTGCGCCTCGCCGGTACGTTGTAGAACAGCTCGCGCACTTCCACCGTGGTGCCCGGCGCATGCGCGCGCGGGGTCACCTCGCCGATCTTGCCCCCTTCAATCTGCAGTGCCGAACCGTGCTCGTCGTGCGCGCGGCGCGAGGACAGGGTGAAGCGGCTGACCGACGCGATCGACGGCAGCGCCTCACCCCGGAAACCGAGGGTGGCCACCGATTCGAGATCGTCCAGATCGGCGATCTTGCTGGTTGCATGCCGCGACACCGCCAGTGGCAACTGTTCGGGCGCGATGCCACTGCCGTTGTCGCGGATGCGGATCAGGCGTACACCGCCCTCTTCCAGGTCGATGTCGACACGGCTGGCGCCGGCGTCGATCGCGTTCTCGACCAGTTCCTTGACCACCGACGCGGGCCGTTCGACCACTTCGCCAGCGGCGATCTGGTTGATCAGGATCTCCGGCAACGGCCGGATCGGGCGCGGGCCGGGCGCGCTCATGGGAGGTGATGGGCAGCAGACTTCATGAGTCGATGATAGCGGAGCAGCAGGTCCGCCGGGCATGGCCCGGCGCTACCCTACGCAATGCGTATCACGGATTACTTGCTGCCGCCGGCCATGGTGCCGGCCGCGTCGATCTCGGCCTGGGCGCGGGCGGCATACAACGTGCCTGGCGGCGGCTGGCGACTGAAGAAGGTGTGCACGCCATCCAGCACCGCGCCAGCGACCTTGCGCTGGTAAGCCGGGTCCATCAGGCGGCGCTCTTCATCCGGATTGGAGATGAACGCGGTTTCCACCAGCATCGCCGGCATGTCGGAGGTGCGCAGCACCGCGAAGTTGGCGCGTTCGATGTTCGGCTTGTGGTTGTTGCCGATCCGCTTCAGGCCGCCCAGCACGTGCCCGGCCGCGTCCTCAGACGCCTTCATGTAGCCGCTCTGTGCAAGATCCAGCAGCACGTTGGCCAGAGTGCCTTCGGTCTGCTGCAGGCGCACGCCGCCAACCAGGTCGGCCGCGTTTTCCTTG
>DQIG01000273.1:518-823 GCA_003525885.1 Stenotrophomonas sp. | reverse complement strand
GGTCGGCCGCGTTTTCCTTGTCCGCCAGCCAGCGGGCGCGCTGCGAAGAGGCGCCCTTGGTCGACAGCACGTAGACCGACGAGCCCGTGGCCGAACGGTTTTCGGCCGCGTCGGCATGGATCGAGATGAAAATGTCCGCCTTGTTCGCACGTGCCTTCTGCGCACGCATCGGCAGCGGAATGAACACGTCGCTGTCGCGCGTCAGGTAGGCCTTCAGGCCCGGCGTGGCGTTGACCTGGCGGGCCAGCTCACGCGCCACCGCCAGGGTGACATCCTTCTCGCGCTTGCCGGTCGGGCCGATCGCG
>DQIG01000273.1:0-370 GCA_003525885.1 Stenotrophomonas sp. | reverse complement strand
CTTGCCGGTCGGGCCGATCGCGCCCGGGTCCTGGCCACCATGACCGGGATCGATCGCAACCACCAGGTGGCGCATGCCGGCCTGCATGCGGATGCGCGAGGCATCGCTGGGCATGGCCGGACGCGGCGGCTCGGCCGGTGCCGGCGCCGGTGCGGGAACCGTGGCCGGCGGTGTGGTCACCACCGCAGCGGTGCGCTGGCCGGCGAGAATCGCAGCCGGCGAGGACGAAGGCGTACTGCTGGCCGCGACGCCTGCCGCAGCAACCTGGGCTGGCGCGGTGGTCGGTGCCGGGGTCGGCGTGGCCGGTGCGGCGGCGCTGGCGCTGGCCTGCTGCTGCACCTGTGCGGTCAGCAGGGCCGTGGCACGCGCG
>DQIG01000271.1 GCA_003525885.1 Stenotrophomonas sp. | reverse complement strand
TCCATGCGGCTCACGCCCCTGCACAGCCTACCCACCCTGCCTTCGACAATTTCCTGCGGCCGCCCGCCACGGAAGAAAGAAGAGCAACAGCGGGTCGCGCGCTTCGCTTGCTCGCAGCCGAGCATGGCTCGCCTCCACAGAAAGCACTGCAGGACCAAAGAAAAAGGACGCGGCGAAAACCGCGTCCTTTTTCTTTTCCATCAGTTCGTCAGTAACCCAATGCTGTTTCCCACCGTCACCGGGAAACTGTCGGAGGTAGGACGGGGGCGGCTGGCAGGACCGTTGGCGCCATGGATGGCGCCATCGAGCCCCCAAGGACGGGTTTACGGCGTGTCCTGCCAGCCGCCCCCGTCCCGCCAAACCATCAGCAACCCAGAGCCGCTTTGGATGTTGATGTTGACGTTGCCCGCCGCCGGCGGACCACCGCGCGTCAGCGCGGCGCCTCCACATCCAACCCGATCGGGCAGCTCACGCCGGTGCCGCCGATGCCGCAGTAGCCGTTCGGGTTCTTCGCCAGGTACTGCTGGTGGTAGTCCTCGGCGTAGTAGTACTCCGGCGTCGGAAACACGATCTCGGTGGTGATCGGGCCGTAGCCGGCTGCATCCAGCTGCGCCTGGTAAGCCTCGCGGCTGGCCAGCGCGGCGGCGTACTGCGCCTCGTCAGTGGCGTGGATCGCCGAGCGGTACTGGGTGCCGGTGTCGTTGCCCTGGCGCATGCCCTGGGTCGGGTCGTGGCTCTCCCAGAACAGCTGCAGCAGCCGCTCCAGGCTCACGACTGCCGGGTCGAACACCACCTGCACCACTTCGGTGTGGCCGGTCAGGCCCGAGCAGACCTCTTCATAGGTCGGGTTCGGGGTGATGCCGCCGGCATAGCCGACCGAAGTGCTGTACACGCCCGGTTCGGTCCAGAACTTGCGCTCTGCGCCCCAGAAGCAGCCCAGCGCAAAACGGATCTGCTGCAGGCCGGCGAAACGGTCCTTCAGCGGATGGCTGTTCACGAAGTGCTGGTTGCTGTGCAGCGGCAGCGGCTGCTCACGTCCCGGCAGTGCTTCTTCCGGGCGCGGCAGGCGCTGCTTGAAGGCGCCGATGCCGAGGATGCCCTGGCCAATTCCCAACATGATGCGCTCCTACGCCGGAAGGCCGGCTATGTCGTCTGCATCTGAAATGGGGGCGTCCGGCGCGTGACCCAAGTCCAGCGCCGCCACGATGTCCTCGGCCTGCGGCCGCGCCGCATCGGGGATACCGACCCGCAGCACGCCGAACAGCGGCAGCTCGCCCATGCCACCCAGCAGCGACTCGCCGAACACGAAGGCCGGGATGCCGGCATCTTCCAGCGCGTGCTTGACCAGGTGGGCGTCGAACAGGTTGTCGGCCTTGTACACGATGTGCATGCGGCGGCTCCGTGGGACAGGGTTCCAGCATACGCCTGGGGGCTGAATGCCGGTGGTGCGTTCTGCCGGCCAGCGGCCGGCACTACCCCCATCTGCGTGTCGATCCACAATCCGCCGGCCGGCAACCCCGGAAGGTGGGTGGTAGTGCCGGCCGCTGGCCGGCAACCCCAGACGCCATCGGGCAGCCATGCCCCGTACGCGCTAGACTGTTGGTCTTTCTGCCTTTCTTTTCGCCGACTCATGTCCGAGCACACCCCCGCCAGCCCCGAGACCCCCGCCGACAGCCACGAAAAGCGCGATTTCATCCGCCAGATCGTGCGCGAGGACCTGGCCAGCGGAAAGCACCAGGCGATCAAGACCCGCTTCCCGCCGGAGCCGAACGGCTACCTGCACATCGGCCACGCCAAGTCGATCTGCCTGAACTTCGGCATCGCCGGTGAGTTCAGCGGCGTCTGCAACCTGCGCTTCGACGACACCAACCCGGCCAAGGAAGATCCGGAGTACGTGGCCGCGATCCAGGACGACGTGCGCTGGCTGGGCTTCAGCTGGAACGAGCTGCGCCACGCCTCGGACTACTTCCAGACCTATTACCTGGCCGCCGAGAAGCTGATCGAACAGGGCAAGGCCTATGTCTGCGACCTGTCGGCCGAGGAAGTGCGCGCCTACCGCGGCACCCTGACCGAGCCGGGCCGTCCGTCGCCGTGGCGCGACCGCAGCGTCGAGGAAAACCTCGACCTGTTCCGCCGCATGCGCGCCGGTGAATTCCCGGATGGCGCGCGCACCCTGCGCGCGAAGATCGACATGGCCAGCGGCAACATCAACCTGCGCGATCCGGCGCTGTACCGCATCAAGCACGTCGAGCACCAGAACACCGGCAACGCGTGGCCGATCTACCCGATGTACGACTTCGCGCATGCACTGGGCGATTCGATCGAGGGCATCACCCACTCGCTGTGCACGCTGGAATTCGAAGACCACCGCCCGCTGTACGACTGGTGCGTGGACAACGTCGATTTCGCCCATGACGACACGCTGACCCAGCCGCTGGTCGATGCCGGCCTGCCGCGCGAAGCGGCCAAGCCCCGCCAGATCGAGTTCTCGCGCCTGAACATCAACTACACGGTGATGAGCAAGCGCAAGCTGATGGCGCTGGTCACCGAACAGCTGGTGGACGGTTGGGAAGACCCGCGCATGCCGACCCTGCAGGGCCTGCGTCGCCGTGGCTACACCCCGGCCGCGATGCGCCTGTTCGCCGAGCGCGTGGGCATCAGCAAGCAGAATTCGCTGATCGACTTCAGCGTGCTGGAAGGCGCGCTGCGCGAAGACCTGGACAGCGCCGCACCGCGCCGCATGGCGGTGGTCGATCCGGTCAAGCTGGTGCTGACCAACCTGGCGGAAGGCCACGAAGAACAGTTGACCTTCAGCAACCACCCGAAGGACGAGAGCTTCGGCAGCCGCGAAGTGCCGTTCGCACGCGAAGTGTGGATCGACCGCGAGGACTTCGCCGAAGTGCCGCCGAAGGGCTGGAAGCGCCTGGTCCCGGGTGGCGAAGTGCGCCTGCGCGGCGCCGGCATCATCCGCTGCGATGAAGTGATCAAGGATGCCGACGGCACCATCACCGAGCTGCGCGGCTGGCTGGATCCGGAATCGCGTCCGGGCATGGAAGGCGCCAACCGCAAGGTCAAGGGCACCATCCACTGGGTCAGCGCCGTGCACGGCGTGCCGGCCGAGATCCGCCTGTACGACCGCCTGTTCTCGGTACCGAACCCGGACGACGAATCGGAAGGCAAGACCTACCGCGATTACCTCAACCCGGAATCGCGCCGCACCGTCACCGGCTATGTCGAGCCGGCCGCGGCCAGCGCCGCGCCGGAGCAGTCGTTCCAGTTCGAGCGTACCGGCTACTTCGTGGCCGACCGCCGCGATCACACCGAGGCCAAGCCGGTGTTCAACCGCAGCGTGACCCTGCGCGACACCTGGTCGGCCTGAGGACCTGCGCGGGCGCCAACACGGCGCCCGCGCGACCCCGACGATGATCACCGCCCTGTCCGCCCTGCTCTGGTTCATCTCGCAGCATCCGCTGCTGACGTTCTTTGCAGCGATGGTGCTGGCCGGGCTGGTCTCGTGGTGGCGGCGTTCACCGGTCTACGCCATCGTGGTGTTCCCGCTGGCGATGCTCAACATCTTCCTCGGCAGCTTCCTCAACGCCACCTTCCTCAATGCGGTGGGCGAGCGCGGTGAAGCGGTGATCGTGAAGGCCGAGGAAACCAATTCCACGCTCAACGAACAGTACATCTGGCGCTACGAAGCGGTACTGCGCACTGCCGAAGGCCGCGATGTGGAAGTGCTGTTCCACACCAACACCGCCTCGCTGTGGCCGCTGGAGAACGCCATCCGCATCCCGGCGCGCGACCAGCCGTTCGTGGTGAAGTACACCCCGGGTTTCCCGCGCAACTTCGTCATCCTCACCAACGAATCACCGCACGGCATCGCCCAGGCCCGTGCCAGCGCGCGCGAGCGCGTGGAGGTGGCGGCACGCAAGCTGCATTTCAGCCCGGGCAATGCCGGTTTCCGCGCGGAGTATCGCCGCGAGCTGGAAACCTGGCTGCGCGTCCACGGCAACGATCCGCAGCAGCAATCCGACGCGCAGCGATATCGCGCCGAACTCGACGCACTCGACCGCTAGCCCCAGGCCCTGCCTGGATGCTCCGCCCCATCCATCCACAGGCCTGACATGACCACGAGCGCCACCGCCCTCCTCCCACTGCTGCAACAGGCCCTGCAGGACGCCGGCACCGCCAGCCGCATCGACGGCAGCGCGCTGCTGCTGGACAGTGGCTTGCGCCTGACCCCGCATGCGATGGCCGCGCACGCGCGCGACACTGGCGGCTGGCAGACCTCCACCGTCATCGAAAGCCAGCATCCAGTGCTGTTCGCTGATGGCCTGTTCGAATACCAGCACGCCAACGGTGCCGATGAGCAGGCATCGCTGCTGTCCGGATTCCAGGCCTGGGCCCGGGTGGACCTGGTGACCCTGCAGACTGCGATCGGCGCCGAAGACGCTCAGGGTCTGCCGATGATGGGCCTGACCTATCCGGCCAGCGACGAGGGCGAAGAACACCAGCGCACCGTGGTACTGGGGCCATTGGCGCACTACCGCGCGTACGAGGTGGATGCATCCACCTGCAGCGAAGACGACCATGGTTCCTGCCCCTGCTGCCTGTTCACCCGCAGCATGGAGGCCTTCGATGACCTGCTGAAGGCGCGCCCGTTCCTGGCCATCCGCCTGTTCGCCTCGCGCGATGCCGATGGCCTGTGCGAGGCCGATTGCCGGGTCAATGGCCACGACTTCGCCGCCGCCCTGCCCCTGCTGCGCGCCTTTGCCGCCAGTTGGCCGCAGGCCGGGCTGGAGTTCCGCAAGCAGTACGTGGTGATCCGCACCGGCTCGCCGGGCTGATACCACGCCCACACCCGATACAGGCCGGTGCGGCTACACTGCGCGCCGGTTTCCCAAGCAACCGCACTTTCTTCCATCCCACTACGAGGCACCCCCGCGATGCTGTACGCGCAAGTCCACCTGACCCTTCCCGCCTGGATCCACGACCAGATCGACCTGGATCGTCGATATCCCGGCGATGAGGCCAAGGTCGCGCTGGCGATCGAGCTGTCGCGGCTGAACGTCGAGCACGCCAGTGGCGGCCCGTTCGGGGCTGTGGTGTTCGGACCGGACGACAAGGTGATCGCCGCCGGCGTGAATCGGGTGATGCCGCATTCCACGTCGCTGGCGCATGCCGAGAACATGGCCTACATGCTGGCCCAGCAACGCCTGCAGACCCCGCGCCTGAACGCGGTGCTGTCGCCGGTCACCCTGGCCACCAGTTCGCAGCCGTGCTGCCAGTGCTACGGCGCCACGGTGTGGGCCGGCATCGACCGCCTGCTGATCGGCGCCAACTCGGCCGACGTCGAGGAGCTGACCCCGTTCGACGAAGGCCCGCTGCCGGCCGACTGGGTGGGCGAACTCAACAAGCGCGGCATCGAAGTGGTGCAGGGCCTGAACCGCGACGCCGCACGCAGCGTGCTGCGTGCCTATGGGGAAGCCGATGGCGCCCGTTACTGAGGCCGGCATCGGCTTGCTGTGCCTGTGCCGGCAGGGCTTCGAGCCCGAGCTGGCCGGCGAGCTGCAGTTCCGCGCCGGCGAAGCCGGTTTCGCCGGCTATGCGCGTACCCAGCGCAATGACGGCTATGTGCTTTTCATGTGCGACGAGGCCGCTGCGCTGGCGCCGCGCCTGCGCTGGCGCGAGCTGATCTTCGCGCGGCAGAAGCTGGTGGTGCTTGCCGAGCTGCCGCAGCTGGATCCGAGCGACCGCATCACCCCGATGCTGGAGGTGTTGGCCGATGCGCCGCGCTTCGGCGACCTGTGGGTGGAACATCCCGACTCGGACGCCGGCAAGCCGCTGTCCGGCCTGGCCCGCGCCTTCGGCAACGCGCTGCGCCCGGCACTGCGCAAGGCAGGCAAGCTCAGCGACAAGCCGAACAACCGGCTGCCGCGCCTGCATGTGGTGTTCGTCGACGGCACCCACGCCTTCGTCTGCGTCGCCGATCCGGCCGACAGCGCACCGTGGGCACTGGGCATCCCGCGCCTGAAGCTGCTGCCCGAGGCCCCCTCGCGTTCGGCACTGAAGCTGGACGAGGCGCTGTTGACCCTGCTGACGCCTGAAGAACGCGAGGCGCTGGCCAAGCCCGGCATGCGCGCGGCCGACCTCGGCGCCGCCCCCGGTGGCTGGACCTGGGTGCTCACCCGGCAGCACATGCACGTGCTGAGCATCGACAATGGCCCGCTGCGCCAGCACGTGCTGGACACCGGCCTGGTCGAGCACCTGCGCGCCGATGGCTTCCATTGGCACCCGGAACAACCGCTGGACTGGATGGTCTGCGACATGGTCGAGCAGCCGCGCCGCGTGGCCGAACGCATGGCCACCTGGTTCCGCGAAGGCTGGTGCCGGCACGCGATCTTCAATCTGAAGCTGCCGATGAAGAAGCGCTGGGACGAAACCCGGCTGTGCCTGGACCTGTTCCAGGACCAGGCCGGCAAGCCGCTGGTGGTACGCGCCAAACAGCTCTATCACGATCGTGAAGAGATCACCGTACTGGCCTCGCCGCTGCGCTGATCCGTCATCGCCGGCACAGGTTGCCGGGAGTACGCTCCCGGTACCCTCTGGCAAGGAGCCTGTCATGAACATTCCTCGTTCCGCCGTGCTGTTGGCCACCCTGCTGGCCTCGGTACCGGCCATGGCCCAGCATGGCCCGTCCACGCCGGCACAGAGCCAGCCGCTGGGCCCGACCGGCGGCGCCATCCGCCAGCAACCGCTGGACGCCGGCCAGGTCACCGGCAGCGTCGAGATTCCGCAGCCGCCCGGCGAAGCAGCCGTCACCGTGCGCTCGCTGGAACCGAGCAGCGTGGTCGGCCAGTACCGCATCCGCTTCAGCGACCTCGACGTGAACGGCGATGGCTTCATCAGCCGCCAGGAAGCACAGGCCAACCCGGCGCTGGCCGATGAATTCAATTCGCTGGACCGCAGGCATCGCGGCAAGCTGGACCGTGCCGACCTGGCTGGATGGCTGGTTGATTGATCCGCCGTCGCGATCTTCATCCACGCATGGCGTGGATCTATTGAATCAGCGCCGGCAGCGCCGCCCGCTTTGGAACTGAAAAAGGGGACGGAGGGGATTAAGTCGTATGTGCACATACGACTTAATCCCCTC
>DQIG01000270.1:7144-7882 GCA_003525885.1 Stenotrophomonas sp. | reverse complement strand
CTTCTTTGCAGTTTTTTTAGCAGCCACGAAACGCTCTTCCTTGGATTCCCCGGGGCCCGGGAAAGCGGGCCTTTATAGCCTACCCGACCCGCAGCAGCAACCTTGGCACCCCGCTCCATTCAGTCCTGGAGTCAAGGCGCCCTAGGGGCAGTCCGACGAACACGGACCGCCTTGCGCGGTACGGAACCTGGCCAGCACCCGAAGGTGCTGGTACCGGTCGCAGGCCATCGGCGACATGCGACCAACGGCCCATCCTGCACAAATGCGGCCTTCATGCCAACTGGCATAAGATGACTGGGTGATCTCGCGCCTGCTCATCGCCCTGCTGCGCTTCTACAAGCGCTTCATCAGCCCCCTGCTGGGGCCGCGCTGCCGTTTCGTGCCGAGCTGTTCTGAATACGCGATGGAGGCCATCTCGCGGCACGGCCCGCTGCGCGGCAGCTGGCTGGCAGCGCGCAGGCTGGGCCGCTGCCACCCGTTCCATCCCGGCGGCTTCGACCCCGTGCCCGAGTCCCCCAACGCCCCCTCTTGCCGTTGCACAGGAAAACACTGACATGTCCTCCACGCTCATCACCAACGCCCGCATGGTCAACGAAGGCCGCACCTTCGACGGCGACCTGCGCATCGAGAACGGCCGCATCGCGCAGATCGGCAACGGGCTGGCGCCGCGCGACGGCGAGCAGGTGGTGGACGCGGCCGGGCGCTGGCTGCTGCCCGGCATGATCGATGACCAGGTGC
>DQIG01000270.1:0-6997 GCA_003525885.1 Stenotrophomonas sp. | reverse complement strand
GGCATGATCGATGACCAGGTGCACTTCCGCGAACCGGGCCTGACCCACAAGGGCGATATCGCCAGCGAATCGGCCGCGGCCGTGGCCGGTGGCCTGACCAGCTTCATGGACATGCCCAACACCAACCCGCCAACCCTGGATTCGACCATCCTGGAAGCCAAGTACGAGCTCGCACGCGGCCGCGCCTGGGCCAACTACGGCTTCTACCACGGCGCCAGCAATGACAACCTCGAAGCGATCCGTGCGCTGGACCCGAAGAAGGCCCCAGGCGTGAAGGTGTTCATGGGTGCGTCGACCGGCAACATGCTGGTCGACAACCCGGAAACGCTGGACGCGATCTTCCGCGAATGCCCGACCCCGATCATCACGCACTGCGAAGACACGCCGATGATCGATGCCAACCTGAAGGCGTTTCAGGAGAAGTACGGCGACGAGCTGACCCCGGACATGCACCCGGACATCCGCTCGCGCGAAGCCTGCATCAAGTCGACCCGGCTGGCGATGTCGCTGGCGCGCAAGCACGGCACCCGCCTGCACGTGCTGCACATCTCCACCGCCGATGAGCTGGCGCTGTTCGAGAAGGGCCCGCTGATCCGCGCCGACGGCAGCCGCAAGCAGATTACCGCCGAAACCTGCGTGCACTTCCTGCACTTCGCGCGCCCGGACTATGCGACCAAGGGCAACCTGATCAAGTGCAACCCGGCCATCAAGGAAGTCTCCGACCGCGAAGCGATCACCGCTGCGCTGGCCGACGACGTGCTGGACGTGCTCGCCACCGACCACGCGCCGCACACCTGGGAAGAGAAGCAGAAGCCCTACGCGCAGGCGCCGTCGGGCCTGCCGCTGGTGCAGTACGCGCTGGTGGCCGCGCTGGAGCGCGTGCACGAAGGCAAGCTGACCCGCGAGCAGGTGGTGCAGAAATTCGCACACGCACCGGCACAGCTGTTCGACGTGGAAGAGCGCGGCTTCCTGCGCGAAGGCTACTTCGCCGATCTGGTGCTGGTCGAAGACGTGCCGTTCACGGTCAAGCGCGAGGACGTGCTGTCCAAGTGCGGCTGGTCGCCGTTTGAAGGCACCACCTTCCGTTCGCGCATCGCCTCCACCTGGGTCAACGGCCAGCTGGTGTGGGACGGCAGCATGCTGGTGGGCGAGCCCGCCGGCCAGCGCATGACCTACGACCGCTGATGCGTTCGGCTCTGATGATCGGGGCGCTGCTGCTGGCCGCGCCCCTGCTCACCGCACCGGCGGCCCAGGCGCAGGATGGCATCGGCAGCCTGATCGACAGCCGCGTGGTGTTCCCGGCCAGTGCGTCGCAGGGCGCACTGGTGATCGGCAAGGTTCCCGCCGGCAGCCGCGTGCAGTATGCCGGCCGCCAGCTGCGGGTGAGCGGCTATGGCAGCGTGGTGTTCGGCATTGGCCGCGACGAGAAAGGTCCGCTGCGTGTGCAGGTGCAGCGCCCCGATGGCGGCAGCGAAACCGTGACCATCGCGGTGACGCCACGCGACTGGCCCACCGAACGGGTCAACGGCGTGCCGCCGAAGACGGTCAATCCGCCGCCGGCCATTGCCGAGCGGATCAAGCGCGAACAGGCGCAGGTGACCGCCGCACGCGCCCGCGATGATGACCGCACCGACTTCACCCAGACCTTCATCTGGCCGGTGCAGGGCCGCATCAGCGGTCGCTTCGGCAATGCGCGCGTGTACAACGGCCAGCCCGGTGCCGGTCATTCCGGCATGGACATCGCGGTACCGACCGGCACGCCGGTGAAGGCACCGGCCGCCGGCATCGTCACCTTCGCCGGCCCGGACCTGTACCTGACCGGCGGCACGCTGCTGCTCGACCACGGTTTCGGGGTCAGTTCCAACTTCCTGCACCTGTCGCGCATCGACGTGAAGGTCGGCGACCGTGTGGAACAGGGCCAGGTGATCGCCGCAGTCGGCGCCACCGGCCGCGCCACCGGCCCGCACCTGCACTGGGGCATGAACTGGTTCGATACCCGTATCGATCCATTGCTGGTGCTGGAGCGGAAGTAACGCGCGCAATGCGCTTTGACGGGATCATGATCCGGTAGCGCCATGCGCCGTGGTGGGTGCCGACCTTGGTCGGCACCATCTCGCAGCACGCGCGAACCCGACATTCATCCACGCATGGCGTGGATCTACTGCCGGCCAGCAGGTCGGCACAACCCCTCAGAGCGTGCGGATCAAGGTCCGCACCCACCAGGATCAATCAGCCGCGCGCTGCCCACCACACGCGCAGCAGGGTGCGCACCGGGGTGGCTTCGATCGGCTTGCCTGCGGCCTGCGCCGCCACGCGGGCACGTGCCAGGCTGGACCACACGCGGCGCGGGCGCGGGCCCGGTACGCGGGTACCCCACCCCTTCAACAGATGCTGTGCCCAGCGCTGCGCAGCGGTGCTGGCATCACCGTCCAGCAGGCTGCGCGGTACACCGGCCACGCCGGCATCCTGCAGCCGCTGGGCCAGGGTCTGCAGCTGCACCGCGCGGCCGGCGCCGGTGCGCGGCTTGTCCGCGAACAAGGCCGCCTCGACCGCAGCTACTGCCTCGGCGTAGTTGGCCAGCGCACGCTCGGCACCAGCCGCATCCAGCGCGACGGTACGCGCCTCAACCAGGTCCGGCAGCGCTTCGGCCAACTGGGCCCACGGCGCGCGCACCGGCTCCAGCAGACGGCCCAGCGGATGACGCGAACGATGCGCGGCCCAGCTGCGCAGCTCCTCGCCCCACCACGCCAGCTTGGCATCGGCCGGCAACGGATCGCCGCTGGTGTTGAGCATGTCGTCGAACTCCTGCAGCAGCGCAAACCACGCCACGGCAAGCTCGCGTTGCGATTCGGCCACGAACGGGGCGGCCACCGACCATTCCGGCCAACGGCTGCGCCACTTGTCGAGGAAACTGTCCAGCGCGGTACTGCTCACTACGTGATTCCTTACGGCTGGGCCGGGGCTGCCGGCCGGGTCGGCCAGAGACTGGCCAGTTGCAGAAGTTCGGCGTTCTCGACCAGCACGTCGGCCTGCCAGGCCAGCGGGTCGTCGCTGTGCAGGCGGTAGCCCCACAGCGCCGCCACCGACGGCATGGCGGCAGCACGTGCGGCGATGATGTCGCGCTCGTCGTCACCCACGTACACGCAGTCCTCAGCAGCAATGCCGATGGCCTGCGCGGCGTGCAGCAGCGGCAGCGGGTGCGGCTTGCGCTCGGCCAGGCTGTCACCGCCCACCAGCACCGCGCAGCGCTGCTGCCAGCCGTGCTGCGGCAGGATCAGGCGCGCCAGGTACTCGGGCTTGTTGGTGACGATGCCCCACACCGTGCCGGCATCATCCAGCGCGGCAAGCATGCCGGCCACGCCGTCGAACAGCACCGCGTGCTGGCCGATCAACGCTTCATAGCGCTGCAGGAATTCTGGAATCAGCGCATCGCGCGCAGTGGTATCCAGGTCCGGGAAAGCGGCGCCCACCATTGCACGCGAGCCCTTGGAGACCACCGGGCGCAGCTGCACCGGATCAATGGGCGCACGACCACGCTCAGCCAGCATCGCGTTGCAGGTGGCGACGAAGTCCGGCGCGCTGTCCAGCAACGTGCCATCCAGGTCGAACAGCACCGCACGCGGGAAGCGGGCGGAGGTCATGCTGGCTTGACCGCGTAGGCCAGGTAGTTGATGTCGGTGCGGCTGCTCAGGCGGGCGTGGTTGCGCCACGGCTCGTAGGCCATGCCGCTGACATCCACCAGCTGCAGGTCGGCCTCGCGCAGCCAGCGTGCCAGCTCGGCCGGCTTGATGAACTCCTGGTAGTGGTGGGTGCCCTTGGGCAGCAGCCGTGCCACGTACTCGGCGCCGACAATCGCCACCGCGAAAGCGGCAGCTGTGCGGTTGATGGTCGACAGGAACAGGTGGCCGCCCGGCTTCAGCAAGCGCTTGCAGGCCTCGATGATCGCGCCCGGGTCCGGCACGTGCTCCAGCATTTCCATGCAGGTGACCGCATCGAAGCTGCCCGGCTGCTCGGCGGCCAGATCCTCGGCGGCCTGCACGCGGTAGTCGACCTTCGCGCCGCTTTCCAGCGCATGCAGGCGTGCGACCTTGACCAGCTCCGGGGCCAGGTCGATGGCGGTGACGTCAGCGCCGGCCTGGGCCAGCGCTTCGCTCAACAGGCCGCCACCACAACCGATGTCGAGCACGCGTGCGCCGCGCAGCGACACACGGTCGGCCACGTACTGCAGACGCACCGGATTCAGCGCATGCAGCGGCTTCTGCGGGCCATCAGCATCCCACCAGCGGTTGGCCAGCGCGGCGAACTTGTCCAGCTCGGCCTGATCGAAATTGGAGGAAGCGTGGGGGGCAGTCATGAGGGTGTCCTTGCGGCGCCAGGGTTCAGGCGCGGATATGGCGGATGCGCTCGCGCCACTGGCGCGCGTTGGCGACGATGCCCGGCAGGTCCATGCCGACCAGCTCGCGCTGCACCAGCTTCGGCTTGCCAGCGATCCAGACGTCGCTGACCTGCTGGCGGCCGGTGGCGTACACCAGCTGCGACAGCACGTTGTGCAGCGGCTGGGTTTCCAGTGCGGACAGGTCGACGCAGACCAGGTCGGCCTGCTTGCCGACTTCGATCGAACCGATGCGGTCACCGAAGCCCAGCGCGCGGGCACCGCCCAGCGTGGACGCGCGCAGCGTGGTCGCCGCGTCCAGCGCGGTTGCATCATCGGCCACGGCCTTGGCCAGGATCGCCGCAGTGCGGTTCTCGCTGAACATGTCCAGGTCGTTGTTGCTGGCGCAGCCGTCGGTGCCGATCGCCAGGTTCACGCCGGCGCGCTGCAGGGCGCAGGCCGGGCAGAAACCGGAGGCCAGCTTCAGGTTCGATTCCGGGCAGTGCACCACGCTGACGCCACGCTCGGCGCACAGGTGGATTTCCGCATCGGTCAGCTGGGTCATGTGCACCGCGATCAGGCGGTCGTTGACCAGGCCGAGACGATCCAGCCGCGCCAGCGGGCGCTGGCCGTGCAGCTTGATCGAATCGTTGATTTCCTGCGCGGTCTCGTGGGTGTGCAGGTGAACCTGCATGTCGAGCTGGTCGGACAGCATCCGCACCCGCTCGAAGTTGGCATCGTTGACCGTATACGGGGCATGCGGCGCGAACGCGGTGCCGATCAGCGGATCGGTGCGCCACTGGTCGTGCAGTTCACCGGCCTTGGCGAAGTACTCGTCATCGGTCTTGGCCCAGGCAGTGGGGAAATCGATGATGACCGCGCCGACCAGCGCGCGGAAACCGTGCTTCTTGTAGACCGCAGCCTGCACGTCGCCGAAGAAGTAGTTCTCGTTGGCGCAGGTGGTGCCGCCGCGCAGCATCTCGGCAATGGCCAGAGTGGTGCCGTCGGCAACGAATTCGGGGCCGATCACCGCCGCTTCCACCGGCCAGATGTGCTGCTGCAGCCATGTCATCAGCGGCAGGTCGTCGGCGACGCCACGCAGCAGGGTCATCGGGTTGTGCGTGTGGGCGTTGACCAGGCCCGGCATCAGCGCGGCCTCGGGGCGGCTGACCACCTGGGTGGCGCGGAACCGCGCGCGCGCCTCGGCACGCGGCAGGATGGCCACGATCTCGCTGCCACGCACGGCAACGGCATGGTCTTCCAGCACCACCGCATGCGGCTCGATCGGAACGACATAACCGGCTTCGATGAGCAGGTCGCAGGCTTCGGGGAGGTGCGGGCTATCGCTCATGCGGGCTCACTGGCTGGGGGGCGGCGAGATGCTTCTGGGGGACACGCCCCTGAGTCAGGGGCTGCCGCGAAGCGGCGGGGTCTGGAGACTCGTGAAGCGGGGCCCATGATCTGCCGAAGCAGATCATGGGAGCGCCAGCGCGAATGCGATGGCGCGTACCCGAGCATGGCTCGGCTCTACAGGTAATCCGGCTGCGCCGGATTACTTGACGCGTGCGGAGTACTCACCCGAACGGGTGTCGACGCGGATCACTTCTTCCTGGTTGACGAACAGCGGCACGCGGACCACGGCGCCGGTTTCCAGGGTCGCCGGCTTGCCACCGCCACCCGAGGTGTCGCCACGGACGCCCGGATCGGTTTCGGTGATCTTCAGTTCGACGAAATTCGGCGGCTGCACGAAGATCGGCTCACCGTTCCACAGGGTGACCACGCAGGACTCTTCGCCCTTCAGCCACTTCTCGGCGCCGCCCATGCCGGCCTTGGTGGCCTGGACCTGCTCGAAGGATTCCGGGTCCATGAAGTGCCAGTATTCGCCGTCGCTGTACATGAAGTTCATGTCGGTATCGACGACGTCGGCTGCATCCAGCGAGTCGGTCGACTTCATGGTGACTTCCTGGGTACGGCCGTCCTTGATCAGGCGGTACTTCACGCGGGTGAAGGCCTGGCCCTTGCCCGGCTTGACGTATTCGGTGTCGATGATGACGGCCGGTTGGTTGTTGACCAGGATCTTCATCCCGTTCTTGACGTCGTTCATGCCGTAGCTGGCCATGCGTAAACTCCTGAGTGGCAAAAACGCCGCGGGTGCGGCGAGCCGTTAGAATGGAAAGCCCACCGGAGACCGGTGGGCGACAGTTTTTCTGCCCCCATGATAACCGCAGGCCCCCTCTCCATGCAGCTTTCCGCCTTCCCCCGGCCCCAGTCGCCAGGCGCACCCGCGCGCTGGCAGCAGCTCTGGCGCCAGGCGCTGCGCGACCCGCACGCCCTGCTGGCCCGGCTGCAGCTGGACCCGGCGGCGCTGGGTGTCTCGGAGGCGGCCATGGCCCAGTTCGCGCTGCGCGTGCCGGAAGGCTTCGTGGCCCGCATGCGCAAGGGCGATGCGGCCGACCCGCTGCTGCGTCAGGTGCTGCCGATCGACGAGGAAATGCGCCCGGCACCCGGGTTCAGCTTCGATGCGGTGGGCGATGGTGCCGCCAAGAAGGCCACCGGGGTCATCCAGAAGTACCGCGGCCGCGCCCTGCTGGTCGCCACCGGCAGCTGCGCGATCACCTGCCGCTA
>DQIG01000033.1 GCA_003525885.1 Stenotrophomonas sp. | reverse complement strand
GTAGATCCACGCCACGCGTGGATGCACAGTGGGAGTCACGCCGTAGTGGGGATGTCCTGTTCCGGCAACCTGCGGAACACCAGGCTGGCGTTGGTGCCGCCGAAGCCGAACGAGTTCGACAGCGCGTAATCAATCCGGCGGTGTCGCGGCACCTTCGCGGTGAGGTCGAGCCCGGCACAGGCCTCCGATGCGGTGTCCAGGTTGCGGGTGGGCGGAGCAACCTGGTCGCGCAGTGCGAGGATCGAGAGGATGGCTTCGACGCTGCCGGCGGCGCCCAGCAGGTGGCCCATCGAGGACTTGGTTGAAGAGATCGACATCGCACCTGCGGTGGCGTGCGCGCCGAACACGCTCTTGATGGCGGCAATCTCGGCCAGGTCACCGGCCATGGTCGAGGTCGCATGGGCATTCAGATAGTCGATGCGCTCCGGGGCGATGCCGGCGCGGCGCAGGGCGGCCTGCATCGCGCGGGCGGCGCCATTGCCGTCTTCCGGCGGCGACACGATGTGGTAGCCGTCACCGGACATTCCATAGCCCACGATTTCGGCGTGGATGTGGGCGCCGCGCCGGCGCGCGTGCTCGTATTCCTCCAGCACCAGGATGCCGCTGCCTTCGCCCATGACGAAGCCATCGCGATCCACGTCCCAGGGCCGCGACGCGCGCTCCGGCGTGTCATTGAAGGCCGTCGACAGTGCGCGCGCTGCGCAGAAGCCGCCGATGCCGAGTTCGCAGACGGCCGCTTCGGTGCCGCCGGCGACCATGACGTCGGCGTCGTCCAGCGCGATCATCCGCGCGGCATCGCCAATGGCATGCGCCCCGGACGCACAGGCGGTCACGGCGGCATGCGCAGGGCCACGGAAGCCGTACTGGATGGCGATATGCCCGCCGGCCAGGTTGATCAGCGTGGAGGGGATGAAGAACGGCGAGATGCGCCGTGCAGAGGATCGCTCAAGCACGCGCGCGGTGGCTTCGATACCGGGCAGGCCGCCGATGCCGGCGCCGACCATGACGCCGGTGCGGTCACGCTGTGCGTTGTCCTGCGGCAACCAGCCGGCATCGTGGATGGCTTCATGCGCAGCGGCCAGCGCATAGACGATGAAGTCGTCCATCTTCTTCAGTTCCTTGCTGTCGGCCCAGTCGGTCGGATCGAAGCCGCCGCTTGCGCGGTTGCCGTGCGGCAGCAGTCCGGCGACGCGGCAGGGCAGGTGCGTGGCATCGAAGCGATCGATCGGGCGCACGCCGCTGTGGCCGTCCAGCAGGTTGCGCCAGCTGGTCGCCACGTTCATGCCCAGCGGTGTGATCATGCCGATGCCGGTGACTACGACGCGGCGATAGCCCAGCGGATACGGGGGAGAAACAGGAGCGGTTTTCATGGTGGCAGGGACCGTGAGGTTCATTCGGGCAGGGGGACGTCTTTCCAGAGCGCTTCGACCTGTGCGGCGCGTTGCCTGACCTGCTCGGAGGCCACCGGGCCCGGCTGCAGCAGGACGCGATCGACGGTGATCGGCGTACGTGTGTGGCGGTCGACCACCATCGATTGCAGCGGCGCGCCGCTACCGCGGTCGATCTGTGAAACGGCGGTGCCTTCAGGGGTGAGGTAGCGACTGCCCCAGTCGAACAGCACGACCAGCACCGGGAACAGCTCCTGGCCCTTGGTGGTCAGCACGTACTCGTGGCGCGGTGGGCGTTCGCTGTAGACCTGCCTCTGCAGCAGGCCGTTGTCGACCAGGTGCTTCAGGCGGCGGGCGAGGGTGTTGGCGGGGATGCCCAGGCTTTGCTGGAAGTCGTCGAAGCGCCGGCAGCCCTGGAAGGCGTCGCGCAGGATCAGCAGGCTCCAGGACTCGCCAATGCAGTCCAGTGCCCGCGCCGTCGGGCATTCCATCGTGGCGAAGCTGGTCGTTCTCATACGGGCAGCGTAATCAAGTAACTTCAAATATGGAAGTTACTTGCGGTTGCTGTGCCGTTGCCGGTTCAGGCGGAGGTGCTGCGCCCGTGTCTGCCAGCGATCGCGCAGGTGCGGGTTACCATGTGCACATCACTTGCTGGAGCTTTCCCCGATGACCGCTGAAATCCTCGTCCCCGTTTCTTTCGGCGAGCTGCTGGACAAGATCTCGATCCTGCAGATCAAGTCCGAGCGCATCAGCGACGAGGGCAAGCTGGCCAATGTGCGCAAGGAGCTGTCGGCGCTGGAGCAGACCTGGATGGCACACCCGGCCGCGGTGAAGGATGTCGCCAGGCTGCGTGCCGAGCTGAAGGCGGTCAACGAGCAGCTGTGGGACATCGAGGACGACATCCGGCTGAAGGAGAAGGCGCAGGCGTTCGACCAGGGTTTCATCGACCTGGCGCGCAGCGTCTACCTGCGCAACGACGAACGCGCGCGCATCAAGAAGGCGATCAACCTGGCGCTGGGTTCGGCGTACGTGGAAGAGAAGTCCTATCAGGATTACGCGCAGCGCGCGTAATCCCGGGCAGCCTGCCGCTTACCCCAGGTGGTCGGCGACGTAGCGTTCGAAGGCGGCGATACCGTCTTCGACGGTGATCAGTTCCATCACATCGTCGAACTCGATCTTGGTGCCCCACTTCAGATCGGCTGCCTGCTTGGCCAGGTACTTGCGTGCCGCATCGTCGTAGCGGTCCACGCAGTAGCGGCGGTCCGAGTACGGGCCGCTGCGGTTCGGATTGCTGGCCGCATGCAGGCCCAGCACCTTGGTGCCCATCGCATTGGCGATGTGCATCGGGCCGGAGTCGGGCGTCATCACCAGGTTGGCGCGGGCCAGCAGGGCGGGCAGCTGCTTCAGCGTGTCCTTGCCGACCAGGTCCAGTGCCGGCGTATGCAGCTGCGCCTGGATGGCGTCGGCCATGCTGCGCTCCAGTTCGCTGCGGCCACCGCACAGCACCACCTGCCAGCCGCGTTGCACGGCATGGTTGGCCACGGCGGCGTAGCGGTCGGCATACCAGTTGCGGCGCACGTGGCTGGAACAGGGCGAGATCATCAGCACCGGGCGGCCATTGTCCTGCCACTGCGCGGCGGCCCACTCGAAGGCGGACGGCGGCACCGCCAGATCCCAGCTGACCTCGGTCTGGCGCAGCCCCAGTGGTTCGCAGAAGCTGCCGATGGCATCCAGTACGTGGATGCCCGGGCGGTCGGGGATGCGCTCGTTGATGAAGAGCCCATGCAGGTCCTTGGAGCGGCTGCGGTCGTAGCCGATGCGGCGCTCGGCTGGAATGAACGCCGACAGCAGGTTGGCGCGGAACGCGACCTGCATCTGCAGCAGCGCTTCGAAGCGCCCCGGTGGCAGCTGCCTGCGCAGTTCCTTGACCCCGGCCATGCCGCTCTTCTTGTCGTAGGCATGGAAGGTGACGCCGGGCAGGCCGTCGAGCAGTTTGTGGCCGACCTTGTCGATGATCCAGTGGATCGGCGTGTCCGGGCGCGCCGCCTGCAGGGTGCGCACGAGGGGCACCACGTGGGTGACATCGCCAAGTGCGGACAGGCGCAGGAGGCACAAGGAGGAGGACGCTGATGCCATGTGTTGTTAGACTCAATGAAATGGTCGCATTCGACGCCAATGAAGCGCTGACGCCATGCCGCGAGGGTCGCGGCATCGGGGCCATTCTGTTCGACCGCGAGCGGCTGCGGCAAGCCGAGATCGGCCTGTTCTCGCCCCAGCACTGGGGCAGCAAGGCCCGGCCGGTGGACGAGGGCGGGCGCGGTAGCGCCTGGTTCGTCGATGCGCCGTTCGGTGCCAGCGTGCTGCGCCACTACCTGCGCGGTGGCATGGCGGCCCGTATCAGCCACGACCAGTACCTCTGGCGCGGCTCGGACCGGACCCGCAGCTTCGCTGAATTCCGCTTGATGCGCGCGCTGCGCGAGAAAAAGCTGCCGGTGCCACGGCCGATCGCTGCGTTCTACATGCGTGAGGGCCTGCGCTACCGGGCGGCGATCCTGATGGAGCGGCTCGAGGGCGTGCGCTCGCTGGCCGACCGCGCGCTGGTCACCGGCCGGGGCGCCCCCTGGGAGGAGACCGGGCGGCTGATCGCCCGTTTCCACCGTGCCGGCCTGGACCATGCCGACCTCAACGCGCACAACATCCTGTTCGATGGCAGTGGCCATGGCTGGCTGATCGACTTCGACCGCGGGGTGATCCGCATCCCGGCCACCGGCTGGCGCGAACGCAACCTCAAGCGGCTGCTGCGCTCGCTGGTCAAGCTGCGCGGCGAGCGCAGCGTGGAGGACGTGCAGAAGGACTACGCGCGGCTGCGCCGTGCCTATGACATGGCCTGGAACCGGGGCACCTGATGGACTGGTCGTTGCGTTTCCTTGGCGTCGGCAATGCGTCGGCGGTCGAGCTGGGTTCGCCGATGTCGGTGATCGAGCGCGATGGCCGGCCGTGGCTGACCATCGACTGCGGTGGCGAGGGCCTGACCGCGTTCAAGGCGCACTACGGGCACATGCCGCAGGCGCTGTTCGTTACCCATGTGCACCTGGACCATGTGGCCGGGTTCGAGCGCCTGTTCGTGGACACCTTCTTCAATGCGCACCGGCGCGGCAAGGTGCGCCTGTACGTGCCCGCCACGGTGGTGCCGCTGCTGCACAAGCGCATCGGCGATTACCCGAACGTGCTGGCCGAGGGCGGTGCGAACTTCTGGGATGCGTTCCAGCTGATCGTGGTGGGCGAGGCGTTCTGGCATGAGGGCGTGCGCCTGGAAGTGTTTCCGGTGCGCCATCACTGGCCGGAGACGGCCTATGGCCTGCGCCTGCAGGGCGCGCTGACCTGGAGCGGCGATACCCGGCCGATTCCGGAGATGCTGGCACGCTACGCCAACGACAACGAACTGATCGCCCACGACTGCGGCCTGCACGGCAACCCGTCGCACACCGGCGTGGACGACCTGGAACGTGAGTACAGCACCGAACTGCAGGCGCGGATGATGCTCTACCACTATGCCAGCGTGGCCGATGGCCAGGCGCTGGCCGCGCGTGGTCACCGCGTGGCGCAGCCGGGGCAGTGCGTGCCGCTGGCCGACCCGACCGCGCCGCACGTACTGGCGCAGGATCCGCCGTGAGCGGAACCGGCCAGCCTGCCGATACGGCGCTGGCCGCCGAACTGGAGGCGCTGGAGCGCGCGCTGCATGCGCCGCAGGTGCGTGCCGACCGTGAGCGCCTGGCCGCATTGCTGGACGAGGATTTCAGCGAGATCGGCAGTTCAGGGCGGTGCTACGGCCGTGATGCGGCGTTGCAGGAGATCCCGTTGGAGCGTGCGCAGGTGCTGATCGAATCGGAACAGTACGCGGTGTGGCTGTTGGCAGAGGATCTGGCCCAGGTGCGCTATCGCAGCCGCTATCACCTCGATGGCCAGGCGCAACGCTGGGTGCTGCGCAGCTCGCTGTGGCGCCGGCATGTGGACGGATGGCGCATGGTGTTCCACCAGGGCACGCCGGAAGCGCAGTAGCGCGGGGCCATGCCCGGTGAAGAATGTGTAGCCGGGGTCAGATTCCTTTGCCATGCAAAGGGATCTGACCCCAGTGCAGAAAAGGCGGTGGCCCCGCCGGCTGACCTCGGCGCCCGCGTCGATCGATACCGTTGCTGCCTTCCGGCCCTGGCGGGGTTTTCGACCTAGCGTCGCGAGGGGCCGACGGGGCCACCATAGAGACGTTGGCCGCCCAGTGGGCGGCCAGTTCACGGATCAGGGGAAGCAGCGCGCGTAGCGCCGGAGACCACAGCCGGACTGCACATCGGTTGTCCGAGGGCAGACGCACATTCTAGCGCAGGCGGGACCATCGACGCCAGCTTCACGCACTGAATCGGCTGTAACCCGTTCCCGGCCACGGCGGCCGGGGCCGGCCCCCGTTGCTAGAATGCCGGCCAGGAGGAACGACCTCCCCCACATCGGGAATCAAAGACCAGGACGGCCTGGCCCTACCAAGAGGAGGGCCATCATGGCCTGGATCTATCTGTTGTTTGCCGGCCTGCTGGAAATCGTCTGGGCCGTGTCCATGAAGCAGTCCGAAGGCTTCACCAGGCTCACCGCCACCGTGGTCACCATCATCGGCATGATCGCCAGCTTCTGGCTGCTGGCGGTGGCCATGCGCAGCCTGCCGCTGGGCACCGCCTACACGATCTGGACCGGCATCGGCGCGGTCGGCGCGTTCGTGGTCGGCATCGTGTTCCTCGGCGAGCAGGTCAGCCCGATGCGGATCGGTGCAGCAGTATTGATCGTTTCTGGCCTGGTGCTGATGAAACTCTCCAGCAGCTGAATGCATTTACTTATGGCGGAGAATGGAATCTCCGCTTTCCGTAGGTATATGCATTTTCGGCAAAACCATTTTGTCCGCCCGATTTATTTGACGTACGTCATAAAAATAACGAGCGTGATTCACATGCCGCTGGCGCCATCGGTCGCACAGTGCCGCCATTCGTCGTGCGAAACCGGGGAGTTTTCGCATTGACGGACACGCTGGCGCGCCTGTTCCGGGTGCGGCCGCGTGAAGATGTGAGGATTTCCAGGAGTTAATGCCGCCAGGCCTTGTTCCCGTGTCGGGAGCCGGGATGGGCCGCATCGTCTTCAAAAAAACCTGCCCGCTGTGCCATCCGGTCTTTTCATGGAGATTTACCGATGAACCGCATTTACCGTCTGGTTTTCAATCGTGCCCTCGGCGTAATGCAGGTTGCTTCGGAGGTCGCCCAGAATCCCGGCGGAAGTGCGGTCTGCACTGCGCGGGTGCCGCGCTTGCGGGCGCACCAGCTGGCGGTGGCACTGGCGGCCACGCTGGCCAGTGGATCTGCGTTCGCAGCGTGCACGGGCACCACAACCGTCAATTGCGACAGCAGCACCAACATCAACAACTACACCAACGCGACCAGCGGCCTCACGCTGAACATTGCCGCGGGTGCGTTGCTGCGTACGCCGCCGATCGTAGGTGGCGGCAACGCAGCAACGCTGACCGGCGACAACGTGACGGTCAGCAACAGTGGCACGATCGATCCGAGCTCGATCATCCTTGCGTCGCCCGGCCTGGTCATCGGCAATGGTGCGGCCAACAACAGTGCGATCGTCGTCAACAACAATTCCGGCGGCCAGATCAAGGGTGTCGTCAACATCGCAACGCTGCTGGGCTTTGGTGGTCAGGCGCTGGTGGCACAGAATGTCAATGGCACCACCACCATCAACAACGCCGGCCTGATCAGCACGTCGTTGATCGGTGTAGGCAGCGTTTCCGATGCGACTACGGTGGTGACCTATGGTGGCGCGGCAGCCAATGTGACCAACACCGGTACCATCGACGGACGCGTCGGCCTGGGCGCTTCTGGCGGTAATTCGTTCCTCAATGCGGGGGCGGTCAGTGGCAGCGTTCACCTGGGTGATTCGACCGGCGGCAATACCTTCACCGCAGTGTCGGGCTCCAGCGTTGTGGCCGGCGGCGGTACCGCCCTTGCTGGCGTGATTACCGGTGTGACCGGAGTGAAGGTTGCGGCTGCGGGAACGGTCGACGCCGGTATCGGCAGCGGAGCGGCCAACAACGCGCTGGTGCTGCAGAACAGTGCAGCCGGGCCGGGGTCGGGCACCGGTGGTGCGGTGACCTCGGTGAACTGGAGCGACTACCTCAACTTCCAGAGGCTGACCATCAACAGCGGTACGTGGAATCTGCTGGGTAGCTGGGGCGGCGCCGCGACACTCAATGACGGCCTGGTCAACTTCAACAACAACCTCGCGTTCGGCAGCGGTCTGTTCACCGTCAATGGGGGTGCGATTGCAGCCAGCAGCGCAGGCCTCACGCTGGGCAACAACTTCGGCCTGGCTGGAAACCTGCAGCTGTCGGGAACCAATGCGTTCGGTCTGGGCGGAGTGCTTTCAGGCGCTGGTGGGCTGACGGTCAACAACACCGGCATCGTCACTCTCGGCGGCGCAAACCTGTTCTCCGGCGGCGTCAACCTCAATGCCGGCGGCCTGCTGCTGGGCAATGCCGGTGCACTCGGCAGCGGCAACCTGACCGTCGGTGGCAGCGCCTCGCTGGATACGACGGCTGGCTTCAACCTGGGCAACAATCTGGTGATCAACGGCGGGGGTTCGCTGAACCTGCTGGGCAGCAATGCGCTGACATTGAGTGGCTCGATTTCCGGTGCCGGCAACGTGACCAAGAACGGCGTGGGCACGCTGACCTTGAATGGCGCCAATTCGCTGACCGGCAACTTCAACCTGGCCGGGGGCGCGTTGGCGCTGGGCGCGGGCGGCAGCCTGTCGCCCACCGGTGCGATCACGCTGGGCGTTGGCACCAGCCTGGATCTTTCAGCGGCGGCCAACCAGACCATCGGCTCGCTGGCCGGCCTCGGCGGTTCGGTCAACCTCGGCAGCCACACACTGACCCTGGGTGGGCTGGGCAATACCAGCTACAGCGGCACGTTCGCCGCAGGCACCGGTGGCCTGATCAAGCTCGGTACCGGCGTGCAGACCCTGTCGGGCGTCAACAACCTCAGCGGCGGTGTTGCGCTCAACGCCGGCGGTTTGTTGCTGGGCAATGCGGCTGCGCTGGGCGGCGGTACGTTCTCTGTCGGTGGCAACACCACCTTCGACGGCACCACGGCGCTGGCGCTGACCAATGCCGTCAGCCTCGGGTCGGGGGCCAACCTGAATCTGCTTGGCGGGCAGGCGCTGACGTTCAACGGGGTGATCAGCGGCGCGGGTGGCCTGATCAAGGATGGCGCATCGTCACTGACCCTCAACGGCGCCAATACGTTCGGCGGCGGTCTGGCGCTCAACGCCGGCAGCCTGGTGCTGGGCAATGGCGGTGCACTGGGAACCGGCGCACTGAACGTCGGCGGCGCGGTATCGCTCGACGCCAGCACCGGGCTCACCGTGGGCAATGGCATCACACTGGGCGCCGGTGGTTCGCTCAATGTGCTGGGCTCGAACGCGCTGACGCTGGGGGGTGTCATTGGCGGGACCGGCAGCCTGGTCAAGAACGGCGCTGCCACGCTGACGTTGGGTGGTGCGAACACCTTCACCGGCGGCCTGGCGATCAATGCCGGCAAGGTCGCGGTGGGCAGCGGCGGAAGCCTGGCTGCCGGCGGTGCGGTCAGCCTGGCCGGCGTGGGCGCTGACCTGGACATCTCGCTGGGCGGCAACCAGACCATCGGAGCACTGTCCGGCATCGCTGGCAGCACGGTGACGTTGGGCAGCAGTACGCTGACCTTCGGTGATGCCACCAACCAGACTTTCGCCGGCGTGATCGGCGGCACCGGTGGCCTGGTCAAGCAGGGCAGTGGCGTGCAGACGCTGACCGGCGCCAACACCTTCAGTGGTGGGCTGAATCTTGCGGCCGGCGGCCTGGTGCTGGGCAACGCCGGCGCGCTGGGAAGCGGTGCGTTGACGGTCAGTGGCAACGGTTCGCTGGACACCACTGCAGCACTCAACCTGGGTAATGCAATCAACCTTGGCGCGGCACTGACCCTGCCAGGCAGCCAGAACCTCACCCTCGGCGGCAACATCACCGGCACCGGCAGCCTGGTCAAGAACGGCGCGTCGCTGCTGACGTTGAACGGCAACAACACGTTCAGTGGTGGCCTCACGCTCAACGCTGGCGGCCTGCTGCTGGGCAACAGCGCCTCGCTGGGCAGTGGTGCGCTGAACGTCAATGGTTCGGCGACCCTGGATGGAGCGACGGCGCTCAATCTGAGCAACACCCTCGCGCTGGGCGCTGGCGCCGCACTGACGCTGCCGGGTACGCAGGCCATCACGCTCGGCGGCGTGGTATCGGGGGCAGGCAGCCTGACCAAGAACGGTGCCAGCACGCTGACGCTCAACGGTGCCAATACCTTCACCGGGGGTCTCGCGCTCAACGGCGGCGGCCTGCTGCTGGGCAATGCCGGTGCACTCGGTACGGGCGCCTTGAATGTTGGCGCAAACGCGACGCTGGACAGCAGTGTGGCGCTCAACCTGGGCAATGCGGTGAACCTGGGTGGAGGCGCTGTGCTGGACCTGCTCGGCAGCCAGGCTGTGACGCTGGGCGGTGTCATTGCCGGTACCGGTGAGCTGGTCAAGAACGGAAACTCGACGTTGACGTTGAATGGCGCCAATACCTTCTCCGGTGGTGTCGGCCTCAATGCCGGCCTGCTGCAGCTGGGCAATGCGAGCGCACTGGGCACGGGCGCGCTGGATGTCGGCGGCAATGCCTCACTGGACACCAGCGTGGCATTGAACGTGGGCAACAGCATCGGTCTCGCCGCGGGTGCCAACCTGACAGTGCTGGGCAGCAACGACCTGACACTCAGCGGGCCGGTGTTCGGTGTCGGCGGGTTGATCAAGGACGGCGCGGCACGGTTGACCCTGAGCGGCGCCAACATCTATGCCGGTGGCACCACCATCAACAACGGCACGCTGGCATTGGGTGCAGGTGGCAGCCTCGCCGCTGGCGGTGATGTCACCCTTGGCAATGTCGGCGCAGGCTTCGATATCTCCGGCGCCAGTGGCAACCAGACCATTGCCGCCTTGAACGGCGTTGCCGGGAGCTCGCTGACGCTGGGCGGCAATTCGCTGACCTTCGGCAGCAATGCCAACGCCACGTTTGATGGCGTGATCAGCGGCGCGGGTGGACTGGTCAAGGCCGGTACCGGCATCCAGACCTTGTCCGGTGCCAACACCTTCAGTGGCGGCCTGGCACTCAATGCCGGCGGCCTGCAGCTGGGCAATGCCGACGCGCTGGGCACAGGGCCGCTCGGCATCGGCGGCACTGTCAGCCTCGACAGTTCGGTGGCATTGAACCTCGCCAACGCGGTGAACTTCGGTGCGGGTACCCAGCTCACCCTGGGGGGGACCAATGACGTTGCATTCGGAGGCGTGCTCAGCGGCAATGGCAGCCTGATCAAGAATGGTGCCGGCCTGCTGACTCTCAACAACACCAATACCTTCGGCGGCGGCCTGACCTTGAACGGGGGAGGCCTGGTGGTTGGCGCGAATGGTGCGCTCGGTACCGGCACGCTGGCGGTGAATGCCAGCACCACCCTGGATGCGGGCGCTGCGGTGACGCTGAACAATGCGGTCACGCTGGGCTCGGGCGTCGCACTGACATTGCCGGGCAGCAATGCGCTGACGCTGTCGGGCGTGGTCGGCGGCAACGGCAGCCTGATCAAGAATGGTGCCACCACGCTGACGCTGTCCGGTGCCAATACCTACACCGGCGGTACCACGATCAACGCCGGCACGCTGGCGCTGGGCAGCGGCGGCAGCCTTGCTGCAGCGGGTGATGTCACGTTGGGCGCGGGTGCTGGCTTCGATATCTCTGGTGCCGGCAGCAGCCAGACCATCGGCGCACTCAACGGTGCTGGCGGAAGCACACTGGCGCTGGGCGGCAATTCGTTGACCTTCGGTACCGCCGGAAACGCCGCGTTCGATGGCGTGATCAGTGGCGGCGGGGGGCTGATCAAGGTAGGCGCGGGCGTACAGACGCTGTCCGGCGCCAACACCTTTGGCGGCGGCGTGACGCTCAATGCAGGTGGGCTGGTGCTCGGCAATGACGCGGCGCTGGGCACGGGTGCATTGACCGTCGGCGGTGCCGCCACACTGGATACCGCCGGCCTGGCAACGCTGGCCAACAACATCGCGCTCAACGCCGGGCTGACCGTGCTCGGCAGCAACGCGCTGACACTCAACGGTGTTCTTTCCGGGGCCGGCAGCCTGACCAAGAATGGCGGCGCAACGCTGACCCTGAACGGCATCAACACCTATACCGGTGGCACCAACATCAACGCCGGCACGCTGGCGCTGGGGGCCGGTGCCAGCCTGGCGGCGAGTGGTACCGTGAATCTTGCCACCGGCGCCACCCTGGATCTGTCTGCCGGCAGCGGCACCCAGGTGTTCGGCACTCTGGTCGGCAACGGTACGGTGAACCTCGGTGCCAACTCGATCGAGGTCGGTGGCGCCACCAATGGCACGTTCAGTGGCTCGATCGCAGGCACGGGTGGCCTGACCAAGGTCGGTGCGGGCATTGAGACGCTGACCGGTGCCAATACCTACACCGGCGGCACCTTCATCAATGCCGGCACGCTGGCGATTGGTCCGGGCGGCAGCCTGGCCGCCACCGGCGCTGTGACGCTGAGCGCTGCAGGCACCGGCTTCGATATCTCCACCGCAGGGGCCGGCCAGACCATCGGGTCGTTGAACGGCGTGGCCGGCTCGACGGTGAGCCTGGGGGCACAGACGCTGACACTCGGTGGCGTGGGCAACAGCCTCTTCGATGGCGCGATTTCCGGCACCGGTGGCCTGGTCAAGAATGGCGCCGGCATCCTCACGCTGGGCGGCGCCAACCTGTTCAGTGGTGGCGTTGCACTCAACGGCGGTGGCCTGGTGGTCGGCAACAACGCTGCGCTCGGCAGTGGTGCGTTGACGGTCGGAAGCAACGCAACACTGGATGCATCGACCGGTGCCAGCCTGGCCAACAACATCAGCCTGGCAGCGGGTGCCAATCTTGATCTGCTCGGCAGCCAGTCGCTGGCACTGGGCGGTGTGATCTCGGGTACAGGTGGGTTGATCAAGGACGGTGCGGCCACGGTAACCCTGAGCGGTGCCAACACCTACACCGGTGGTACCACCATCAACAGCGGCACGCTGGCGATCGGTGCCGGTGGCAGCCTCGCCGCAACCGGCGCGGTGAACCTGGCCGGTGCCGGTACGCTCGACATCTCCGCGGGCAACCAGACCATCGGTTCGCTGGCCGGCGTGGCCGGCAGCACGGTGGCGCTGGGCGGCAGCACGCTGACCCTGGGCGGCACGGTGGACAGCACCTTCAACGGTGTGATCGGCGGCAGTGGCGGCCTGGTCAAGAACGGCGCGGGCGTGCAGACGCTCAATGGCGCCAACACCTTCGGCGGCGGCGTGGCGCTCAACGCCGGTGGCCTGGTGGTCGGCAACAATGCTGCGCTGGGCACCGGTACGGTGACGGTCGGAGGCGCTGCCACGCTCGATTCGAATACTGCGGTCATCCTTGCCAACAACTTCGTCCTCAACAACGCGTTGACCGTGCTCGGCAGCAACAACCTCACCCTCAATGGCAGCCTGAGCGGCACCGGCAGCCTGACCAAGGAGGGGGCGGCCACGCTGACCTTGAACGGCACCAACACCTACACCGGCGGCACCATCATCAACGCCGGTACGTTGGCACTGGGCGCGGGCGCGAGCCTGCACGCCAGTGGCATCGTCAACCTGGCCTCGGGGGCAACCTTCGATCTGTCGGCGGGCAGCGGCACGCAGCAGTTCGGTACCCTGATCGGCAACGGTACGGTGAACCTGGGCGCCAACACGCTGACGATCGGAGACGCCACCAATGGCACGTTCAGTGGTTCGGTGGCTGGCTCCGGCGGCCTGATCAAGGAAGGATCGGGTACCCAGACGCTGACCGGCACCAACACCTTCACCGGTGGTACCACCATCAACGCCGGCACACTGGCGATCGGGGCGGGTGGCAGCCTGGCTGCAACCGGCGCGGTGAACCTGGCCAACGCCGGTACCGCCTTCGACATCAGTGCGGGGGGCGCGCAGACGATCGGTTCGCTGGCAGGCGTGGCAGGCTCTTCCGTGGCGCTGGGCGGCAGCACGCTGACCCTCAATGGCGTGGGCAACACTACGTTCGCTGGTGACATCACCGGCACCGGTGGCCTGGTGAAGAACGGCGCCGGCGTGCAGACCCTGAGCGGTAGCAGCAGCTTCAGCGGCGGCGTGGCACTCAACGCCGGCGGCCTCGCCCTGGGCAACAACAATGCACTGGGAACCGGCACGCTGACCGTGGGCGGCAACGCCAGCCTGGATGGCACCAGCGCGCTGACCCTGGCCAACAGCGTGCAGCTGGCCAGCGGCACGCTGGCCCTGGCCGGCAGCAACGCGCTGACCTTGAATGGACCAATCAGCGGTGCCGGCGGCCTGCTGAAGGATGGCGCGGCGACGGTTACCCTGGGCGGTGCCAGCAGCTATACCGGCACCACCACCATCAACAGTGGCACGCTGGCGGTGGCGGCCGGTGGCAGCCTGTCTGGTGCCAGCACGGTCGACCTGGCCGGTGCCGGTACGCTGGATATCAGCGCCGGCGGCAGCCAGAGCATCGGAGGCCTGGCCGGTGTGACTGGATCCAGCGTGGTGCTGGGCGGTGCAACCCTGACCACCGGCGGCAACAATGGCAGCACCTCCTTCGCCGGCGTGCTCAGTGGCACCGGCGGCCTGGTGCAGGGCGGTACCGGCACGCTGACCCTGACCGGCACCAACACCTATACCGGTGGCACCACCATCAACGGTGGCAGCACGCTGCAGATCGGCAACGGTGGCAGCACCGGTTCGGTGCTGGGCGACATCACCAACAACGGCAGCCTGGTCTACAACCTGGGTACGACGGCAACCGTGGGTGCGGTGGTCAGCGGCAGCGGCGGCTTGACCCAGGCCGGTAGCGGCACGCTGGTGCTGACCGGCAACAACACCTACACCGGTGGGACCACCATCAATGCCGGCGGCACCCTGCAGGTGGGCAACGGCGGTGCGACCGGCGCCATCATTGGCGACATCACCAACAACGGCGCGCTGGTATCCAACGTGGCTGGCAACACCACGCTGGGTGGCACGATCAGTGGTGGTGGTGGCCTGACCCAGGCCGGCAGCGGCACGCTGACCCTGACCGGCAACAACACCTATACCGGTGGGACCACCATCAATGCCGGTGGCACGCTGCAGGTGGGCAATGGCGGTGCGACCGGGGCGATCACCGGCAATGTCGCCAACAACGGCAGCCTGGTCTTCGACGTTGCGGGCAACACCACTGTCGGTGGCGCGATCAGTGGCAGTGGTGGCCTGACCCAGGCTGGCAGCGGCGTGCTGACCCTGGTCGGCAACAACAGCTACACCGGCGGCACCACCATCAATACCGGCGGCACGCTGCAGGTGGGCAACGGCGGTGCGACCGGCGCCATTGCCGGTGACATCACCAACAATGGTGCGCTGATCTCCAACGTGGCCGGCAACACCGCGCTGGGTGGCACCATCAGCGGCAGTGGCGGCCTGACCCAGGCTGGCAGCGGTACGCTGCTGCTGACCGGTACCAACACCTACACCGGCGGTACCACCATCAATGCCGGTGGCACGCTGCAGCTGGGCAATGGCGGTGCCACGGGCTCGATCGTCGGTGATGTCACCAACAACGGCACGCTGCTGTCCAACGTGGCCGGCAACACCACGCTGGGCGGCACCATCAGCGGCAGTGGCGGCCTGACCCAGGCTGGCAGCGGTACGCTGACCCTGACCGGCAACAACACCTATACCGGCCCGACCACCATCAACGCCGGTGGCACCCTGCAGGTGGGCAATGGCGGCGCCACCGGTGCGATCGGCGGCAGCGTCACCAACAACGGCAGCCTGGTGTTCAACGTGGGCGGCAACACGAGCGTTGGCGGCGCTATCAGCGGCAGCGGTGGCCTGACCCAGGCGGGCACCGGCACCGTGACCCTGACCGGCAACAACACCTATACCGGCGGTACCACCATCAACGCCGGTGGCACGCTGCAGGTCGGCAATGGTGGCGCGAGTGGTGCGATCGCCGGCAACGTCAGCAACAACGGCAGCCTGGTGTTCAATGTGGGCGGCAACACCACGGTGGGCGGCACCATCAGCGGCAGCGGCGGCCTGACCCAGGCCGGTACCGGCACCGTGACCCTGACCGGCAACAACACCTATACCGGCGGCACCACCATCAATGCCGGCGGCACCGTGCAGGTCGGCAATGGTGGGGCCAGCGGCTCGATCACCGGCAACATCACCAACAACGGTGGCCTGGTGATCAACACCGGCGGCACCACCACACTCGGCGGCAGCATCAGCGGCGGCGGCAGTATCGTGCAGGCTGGCCCGGGCACGCTGAATCTGGGCGGTAACAGCGGTGGCTTCAACGGCACCGGCCAGGTCACCGGCGGTGGCTTGAATGTCACCGGCACGATCGGCGGCCAGTGGACCATCGGCAGCGGCACGACCCTGTCCGGCACCGGTACCATCGGTGGCACCGGCGGTGGCGTGACAGTATCCAGCGGCGGCGTGCTGTCGCCGGGCAATGGCCCGGGCAACGGCAGCGGCGCAGGTAATGGCACCGGCACGATCACCGTGGGTGGCAACCTGACCCTGTCGCCGGGCAGCACGCTGGGCATCGATCTGGGTGCCACCGGCAGCGACACGGTGCAAGTGGGCGGCAGCGCCAACGTGGGTGGCAGCACGGTGCAGGTGAACACCATTTCGCCCAGCACAAGCTACCAGCAGGGCCAGCAGTACACGGTGGTCAATGCGGGCGGTGGCGTGAGCGGGCAGTTCGCCTCGGCAACCTCGCCGTCGGCGTTCCTGACCATCACCCCGGTCTATACCGCCAACACCGCCAACCTGAAGATCGACGTGGCGCAGACCGCGGCATTCACCAGCGTGGCCAACAGCCGCAACCAGTACAACACTGCGGCTGCGCTGGACAGCCTGCCGCAGAGTGGTTCGGCGCTGGGCCTGTACAACACGGTGCTGATGTATGACGCCGGCACTGCGCGCAGCGCGTTCGACCAGCTCTCCGGTGAAGTGCATGCAGCCAGCCGTGCGGTGCTGCTGTACGACAACTACCTGGAAGAGGGCATCCGCCAGCGTCTCGGCAGTGAGCTGCCGACCGTGCGTGGCGAGCGCGCTTCGGCCTGGCTGGCCGGCAGCGGCAAGGTGTTCAAGCAGGATGGCGATGGCAATGGTGATGAGATCCGCGCCAACCGCAATGCACTGATGGCCGGTGTCGACTGGCAGCTGGGCGAGCATGTGGTGCTGGGAGCAGCCGCCGGCAACGAACGCCTGGATACGCGCCTGTACGATCGCAGCTCCCGGGCCCGCCTGCGTGGCAACACCTTCGGCCTGTATGCACAGGGCGAGTGGAACAACGGCTTCGCGGTCGGCGGCAGCGTGTCGCGCGGCGACTACCGCACGCGCACCACGCGTGAGGTGCCGCTGTTGGGCCAGACCCTGTACAGCCGCCAGGATTCGGACGTGACCATCGCCCAGGTGGAAGGCAGCTGGACCTGGACCCACGGCCGGACCCAGCTGCAGCCGTACGTGCAGTTCACCAAGCACTGGGTCGACAGCGATCGTGCGGAGGAGCAGGGTGGTACCGCCGCACTGGTGCTGGAAGGCGGCAAGGACACGCTCAATGTCAGCACCGTGGGCGTGCGCGGCCGCTGGGATGTGGGCAGTGGCGAGCGCTTCCCGGCGCAGCTGACGGTCGGCCTGGGGTGGCAGCACGCGTCGGGTGATACCGATGTGGCCAGCCGCAACCGCTTCGCCGTCGGTGGCAATGCGTTCGACGTCTACAGTGCGGTGATGGCTCGCAATGCGCTGGTCAGCCAGGTGGGCGTGGCGGTCGGGCTGGGTCGCAACAGCCAGCTGTCGATGTTCGTGCAGGGCCAGCACGGCGATGGTCGCCGCGATGTCGGCGGGCAGATCAACCTGCGCGTGGGCTTCTGAGGGGAGTAGGGCAGGGGTAGATCCACGCGCTGCGTGGATCTACCTGCCGTCGCGATGGGAGTGAGCGCTGCAGCTCCACGGCATTGCCCTTCCGCGCAGGCCGCTCAGTTCGCCGCGTCCTGCTTGCGTCGACGCAGCCCGGCGGGCGGGTCGAACAGGCTCGAGGGCACTTCATCGAAAGAGACCTCGGTGACACGCAGGCCGCGCTCGGTACGCTGGTTGCCGGTGCGTCCGCGGTAGCCCAGCAGCAGGCCGGTACGCGTATCGATCCACAACGTGCCGGAGGTGGTGCCATCGGGGCCACGCGCGTTGTCATAGCGCCAGCCGGCCGCGAGGCGGCCCAGGATGAACTCACCTGGTGCCGGTGAGCAGCGCCCACCGATCGTCTGGCATGGGGCGGCGGGGTCATACCAGTAGGGCCCACTGGAGTCGGCGACCGGCAGCGTGTAGTTGCCGCGCTCGCTTACCAGCCATGCCCGGCCACGCTGGCCCTGGGTTGTCAGCCATGCATCGGGCGCATTGCTGCCGCGGAAATCAATGCGGATGGCCGGCCCGCGCAGACGGATCTCGACCTCGACCTCACCGCCAGGCGCGCTGGGACCGAGTGGGCCCAGGCCATAGGCGCGCGCCAGCAAGCGTGCCTGCGGAGGTTCGCTGCCGGCAGCGTCCATGGCCTGGGCGGACGTGGTCCAGGTAGTCGCCATCAACAGGCTGGCCAGCAGTAGCCGCATGTCAGCGCGCCAGATTGTTGCTGTCATGCACGGGGCTCTGCATGCGGACGATGGCATAGGACTCGATCGGCATGCGGCGGTGGCCGGTGATCGGGTCCTCGATCAACATCGAAACGGGCCGGAAGCTGTCGCCTTCGCTGACCAGGTCGGAGAGGCCGGCGATTACCCGGTCCGCGAAGGGGACGATCAGGGGCATCGGATAGGTGACCTTGATCTTGAGGATGTTGGCGTCCTGCACACTGACGCGGCTGCTGCCGACGCGTGCATCGCGGAACGCAAGATTGTCGTTCGGCAATGCATAGCGCCCATCGAACTGGCGCTCGCGGAACTCGTTGTACGCCGCGCGACTGGGCGAGATGACCTCGATCTTCGGCGACAGCAAGGGGTTCTTCCACAGCAGGGCGACCTTGGCGCGGGCGGCGACGGCACCCGCGGCATCCGGTGAGGTCGCGTACAGAGGCGCCATCGCCATTTCCAGCGCGCTGCGCATCTCTGAGTGATTGACGCCACTGACCGCGCCGGCACGTGCGGCCTGCAGCGTGGCGAAATCCAGCAGCGACTTGGCGCGATAGATCAGGACGAACTGGAAGATGACCAGGACGAGGAAGATGAAGGCTGGAACCACGATGCAGAATTCAATCAGCGACTGGCCACGCTGACGGCCGATGGATGTGCGGATGTGCTTCATTGCAACGCCCTCGTGGATGGCGGTGCCGCAGGCGGGGAAGGGCACCATTGGAAGGCCTGGCCCAACGCTGGAGCGATATGCCTGAGGCTGTTCACAGGCATCTCCAGCGTGGAGTACGCACCGCGGCACCAGGCGCCGCGCCACGGACGCACGGCCTCGCGCCAGCCGACGGCTCGTTGGTCGCGGTCCAGGAACAACAGGTCGAGCGGGTACCCCATCGCCAGCGTGTGCACGCTCGAGCAGGGCGTTATCAAAAGGCCCTGCCCGGGCTGCAATGGCGCGCGCAGCAGCAGGCCGCGCAGCCGCTGGTGCCAGCGATCGGCATGCCAGACGCAGCTGAGCAGTTGCTGCTGGTCGCGGACCAGGGCGCCGGTCCTCATGCGCGGGGCCTCACAGGATTCCCTGCTGCTTCATCTGCAGGAAGATGAAGTAGGCCAGGACGACGAAGATCAGCGGGAAGAAGAACAGCACCAGCGGAAGCATCATCTTCACCGGCGCTTCCAGCGCCAGCTTCTCGGCGCGAAGGAAGCGCTCCTCGCGGCGTTGCATGGCCTGCGAGCGCAGTGTGTCGCTGAGGCTGGCACCCACCCGGTCGGCCTGGATCAAGGCGCTGGTGAAGCTGGTCAACTGGGAGATGTCGGCACGGTCGGACATGCGTCGCAGTGCTTCGGCGCGCGGAAGGCCCGCGCGCAGATCACGCAGCATGCGCGAGAACTCCTGTGACAGCGGTCCGGGCGGCCCCTTGTCGACGGACTGCTCGATCGCACCGGTGATGTTCAGGCCCGCTTCGACGGCCATGGTGATGAAGTCGAGGAAGATGGGCAGGTCGCGGACCACGTGCTTGGAGCGTGCCTTCCGCCGTTCGCCCAGCCACAGCGTGGGATACATCCAACCGAAGGGCGCGCCGAACGCCAGGGCCATCAGCACGGAGCCGAATCCGAACCGGCCCAGCAGGATGATGGTGAGCAGCAGGAAGGTGCTGGCCACAGCGGCGGAAACGATGCGCGCGCCATACAGCTCTTCCGGTGACAGCACGAAGTCCTGCCCGGCCGACTGCAGGCTGCGGTGCGCGCGCTCCAGCTGCGCCGAGGACAGGCGCGGCCCGGCCAGGCGCGTAGCGACCGTGATCAATGGCCACAGGATGCGCAGCAGCAGCGGCAGCGGATCCTGGTAGTTGCGCTGGTCCACCTCGACCGACTGCACCAGTCCGCGCAGCGCGAATGCAAGCAGCCCTACAGCGGCAGCGGCAAGCAGTGCGACCAGGATGAGCAGGGCGTTCATATGTCGATCGTCATGATTTTGCGGCACATGCGGTAGCCGAGGTATTCCAGTACCCCGATCAGGCCCATGACGCACCAGCCGATGAAGGTATGGAACATGGGGTTCATCGTTTCCGGATAGAACAGCACGAGGAAGCCGACAAGGCCGGCCGGGAGCATTGCCATGACGATGCCCTGCAGGCGCCCCTGCGCGGTGAGCGCCTTGACCTTGCCTTCCATGATGAGCTTGCGCCGCAGCGTCTCGGCAAGGGTGGAGAGGCTCTCGGCGAGGTTGCCACCGACCTCGCGCGAAATGCTCACGGCAGCCACGAACAGCTTCACGTCGGCGATGGGTACGCGGGCGGCGAAGTTCTCCAGCGCCTCCTCCGTGCGCACGCCCATGTGCTGCTCGCGCAGCACCAGAGCCAGCTCCTGGGCCAGCGGAGGCAGGCCATCGTGGGCCAGTGCTTCCAGTGCGGGATTGAAGCCGACGCCGGCCTTGAGGCTGCCGGCCAGCATCAGCAGGCCGTCAGGCAACTGCTGCTGGATCTGGTCGAGGCGGCGCTGCTTCAGCCACAGGTAGATCTTGCGTGGCGCTACAGCCAGCAGGATCAGGGCCAGGATCGGCAGCAGCAGGTTGCCGCCGGTGACGATCCACAGCAGCAAGGGAATCGCCAGCAGCATCAGGACATTGGTCCTGAACAGCACGCGTGGGTCGACGAACAGGAACATGTCGGCCAGATTGACCCGCGCCTGGTCCATGAAGTTGGCGCGGTACCGGTCCATGAAGCCGGTGCTGGCGCGCGCCAGCAGCAGTACCGAACCCGTCACGCAGGCAAAACACAGCAGGGCGATCAGCAGGATGTCACTCATTCCGCCGTCCCCCGCTGCGGAAGATGTCCAGGTCAACCGAGACGCCGCGCTCGGCAAGCTCCTCATAGAACTCCGGCACTGCACCGGTCGCGACGAACTCGCCCACCACCTTGCCATCGCGTCCAGCGCTGGAACGTGCCTTGAACAGGAAGACATCCTGCAACTGGATGGTTCCGCTTTCCATGCCGGTCAGTTCGGTGATGTGGCTGACCTTGCGCGACCCGCAGGGGAAGCGCTTCTGGTGCACGATCAGATCCACTGCCGACGAGATCTGTTCGCGTACCACCGTCATCGGCAGTTCCATGCCGGACATCATGACCATCACTTCCAGGCGGGACAGCGCCTCGCGTGGATTGTTGGCATGGGCGGTGGTCAGCGAACCTTCGTGGCCGGTGTTCATGGCCTGCAGCATGTCCAGTGCTTCGCCGCCGCGGCACTCGCCGACCACGATGCGGTCCGGGCGCATGCGCAGCGCGTTGCGCACCAGGTCGCGGATGGAAATGTGGCCCTTGCCCTCCATGTTGGGAGGACGCGCTTCCAGGGCGACCAGGTTGGGCTGCACGAGCTTCAGTTCGGCCGCGTCCTCAATGGTGACGATGCGATCGGTATCGGGAATGAAGTTGGAAAGGATGTTGAGCAGGGTCGTCTTGCCGGAGCCCGTGCCGCCGGTAACGACGATGTTGCGCCGCTCGCGCACCGCAACGATCAGGAACTCCAGCATCGGCTGGCTGAGCGAGCCGAACGTGAGCAGGTCCTTTCCTTCCAGCTTGCGCTTGGCGAACTTTCGGATGCTGATGCTCGGGCCACGCAATGCCACCGGCGGAATGATGGCGTTGACGCGGGAGCCATCCTTCAGTCGCGCATCGACCATCGGCGAGCTTTCGTCGATGCGCCGGCCGAGGGGCGTCACGATGCGCTCGATGGCGGAGAGCACCGCGCGGTCACTGGTGAAAACAATGGGGGACCGTTCGATCCGGCCCGCACGTTCAATGAAGATCTGGTCGTGGGCGTTGACCATGATTTCCGTCACCGTCGCATCGTCGATCAGGTCTTCCAGCGGGCCCAGGCCAATGGCCTCATCGAGTACTTCCTTGGCCAGCCTGCGCGGGTTGATCGTCTTGGGAAGCTCGGAAAACTCCCGTTGCATTACTTCATCGATCAGCTTGATGGTGGCGTTGCGCAGTGACTCATCGTCCATGCTGCGCACATCGAGCCGGCGCAGGTCCATCTGCTTGACCAGGGACGCATGCAGTTTTGCACGATAGACCGCCATGTCCGGCGGCAGCTGCTCCGGCCGCGCCAACTGGCGTTCGCTGGATGGCTGCGCCGGTGCCGGTGCCGGCGCGGGCTCCACAGGCGCGTCGTTGGCCGCGCCTGCATTGAAACTACCGGCGTCGGCGGTGGGCTCGGCCGGAGGGTCGTCGTCCACCACCTGCAGCAGGTAGTCACCGATCTGCACGCGGTCACGGCTGGTTAGCGGGCCGCGGCTGCCTTTGACCTGCTCGCCATTGACCAGTACCGGCGAGCGGCCTCCCAGGCTTTCGATGAAGATGCCCTGATCCTCGCGCTTCAACGCCGCATGGCGTTGGGCGATGCTCCAACCCTGCAGGACCACCAGGTTGCCGTCGCCGCGGCCGATCCCGCATTCACGGTGCAGGCAGCGGACACGGCGCTGGTCGCGGTTGGGTGTGTCGATGAGGATGTTGAACATGCGCCGGCTCCGGTTACTGCACGAAATTCTTGTTCCGGCGCGGCATTGCCTGCTGGCCGCGCTCCTGGATCTGCCGCGCACGCTCCAGGCCATCGAGGTTTTCCTGCGAGCTCGGCGTCACGACGCGCGGGGTGACGAACATCACCAGCTCGGTACGATTGCCGCGGAAGCCGTCGGAGCGGAACAGTTTCCCGAGGATCGGGATATCGCCAAGCAGCGGCAGGCGCTTGGCATCCTGCTGCGCGCTGGAGTCGATCAGTCCCGAAATCACGATGGTTTCCCCCGCGTGGACATTGATTTCCGACTCGGTACGGCGGGTGGTGAAGCCCGGCACGCCCTGTACTGTCACCGTCGGATCGACACGGCTGACCTCGGCCAGGATGCGGGTGGAGATGTCCTGGTTGAAGTTGACCAGCGGCTCGATGTCGAGCTTGATGCCGTATTCCTTGTAGTCGACCGTGACTTGGCCGAAACCCTGCGGAACCGGGATCGGCACTTCGCCGCCGGCCAGGAACTTCGCCTGCCCGCCGCTGCGGGCACTGAGTTGGGGCGAGGCAAGCAGGAACGCCTTGCCCTTGTTCATCATCAGGTTGATCGCCGAACCGATCTGCGTGGCGATGCCAAAGAAGGCCTGGGTTCCCTGCAGCTTGTTCGGCAGCAGCACGCCATTGGCCGGGCTCTGCTCGGGATTGATGCGGTAGTAGTTGTTGTTGGTGAAATCCTTGACGATGCCCGCCACCGGGCCACGAATGACGTTGTCCCATTGGATGCCGAGTTCTTCCAGCGCATTGCTGTCGAACTCCATGATCTTCACATCCATCTGCACCATCGGGCGCATGCCGACCGGGTCGGCGGTGGTGAAGTTCAGCACCGTCGGATAGATCTTCTGGATCGCATCGATGCGGCTGCCGATGCCCGGGTTGATGTCCTGGCCGGTAATGACCACGCGGTCGGCGACCGCATGCACATTGATCTTTTCCACGTCGGCCAGCAGGGTGCGGATGGTTTCGGCCAGGCTGACCGCATCGTTCTCGGAGATATCTACCTGCACCTGCAGCTGCTTGCCGTTCTGCAGCCACAGGTGAACCGTGGTGGAGCCGGGCTTCATGCCCATCATGATCAGGTCACGCGGGCCGACGTTGGTGACTTCGAGCATCTCGCCACTACCGACGGCCACGCGCTTGAGTCCGCTGGGCAGCGTGTAGACCGCGGCCTGGCCGGCATAGATCCGGGCGCGGGTGGGCAGCGGCACCGCAGGCATGGCCGATGCGCTGGTGCGATAGGCGGGATCGGCAACCGGAGTCGGGAAGGCGCTTTGCCCACCGGGTACCGGTGCATGGTTGGTGTTGGCCTGCGGCTGTGCCTGGACGGCGGGGCGCGGTGCGACCGTAATCGGCACCGGGGTCAGCTGGGTGCCAGTGGTCTGTGCCACGGCCAGCAGTGGTGCGGTGACAACAGCGATGGCCGCGGCGGCGGCGATGAGGCTGCGGATTCCATTATTGCTGCGCATTCGTCGACCCTTTGCCCCCAATGATGAATTGCACGCCAGCACGCCCCTGCGTGCCGTTGCCGAGCAGTTCCCTCTGCGTCATGCCACTGAGGCCGAACGCACCACGATCCTCCACCTGGCGAAGCATCACCCGCATCGAACCCGCCTTGGCGGCGACCGTGAGTCGCTGCGCCTGCGCCGGTGTCAGTTCCAGGGTGATGTTCGAATAGCCCTGCTGGTCTTCCGAGGCCGGCGTTTCGCCGACGCGGTTACCGGTCGCCAGTACGTTGATGTCCTCAAGCAGCGGCAGCACCCGGGCACCGGTCTGTTCCTGCTCGACGGTGAGCAGGATGTCGACATGGTCACCGGGGGCGATCATGCCGGAGATCGAGTTCGTCTCGTCCACCTGAAGGGTGTAGCCCACGTTGCCCTTGGCGATCACGCGTGAGAACTGGTCGTACAGCGGTACCAGTGCACTGGCGCCCAGCGGTGCACCTTCGCGGATCGGTGCGCGCAGCATGCGGCCGCTGTACTCGGACACATTGTCGGGCGTGATCGCATCGGCAGGCGGCAGGTCGGCGGGGACTTCGCGCACTGCAAGGTCAGCGACGGTGACGATGCTGCCCGGTTCCATGTCGGTCTTGGGCACGGCCACCGGCACCATTTCCACCGGCGGGGCGGCACGCTCGTTCACCGCCTTCTGCACGTAGCGCACGGCGACCAGGGCCGCGAACAGGCCAAGGGCGAGGGCGATGATGATGAAGACGACGTTGCGGTTGGCTTTCAGCGGAAGCGCCTTCATACGACTCCCATCGACAGCATGTAGGTGAACCCCTGGTACGCCTTGCGCAGTGAATCGATCAGCTCGAGCACGATGTTCGGCTCGGCGACCAGGACCAGCACACCGACGGAAGCGACCACGGCGTACTCGATCAGTGCGGCCCCGCGCTGGCGGCGTAGGGACGGTGGAATGCGTTTTCTCATGGCGGTGGTCTCAGTGCTGCGACTGGTTGACGACAATCGAGGTTCCCTGCTCGTGCCGGTTGAAGGTCATGGTCATTTCCTGGCTGCCCTTGCTGTAGCGGACCACGCACTGCAGCGCGATCATCGAGCACCCTGCTGGGCCGGAACTGCGGCTCCAGCCATCCGCTGGGAGGCGGCTGGCATAGAAGGCATCGGTCTGGAAGGGAGACAGCGTGCTTTCCATGGACAGGCTGCGCCCGGGCGTGTCCAGGTAGGTGATGTCATTGATCACCTGCGTCCCGGACGGCTTCGGGAAATCGGCGCCGGCCGCGGCATCGGGCTTGCGCTTGAGCAGGCGTGTAATGCCGATCTGTGACTGGCTGCCACTGCCCTTGGCCGATACCTCGATGGTCACGTAGTGCTCGCCGTGCGCATGGCCGATCACAGTCTTGCCGCCGACCTCGTTGATCACGGTCTGCCCGGGCCATTCGCGGTTGTAGTAGCTGACGATGGACGACACCGGCAATGTGGACGTGAAGCGCGAGATGCGCATGGGCAGGCCGTTGTAGAGCATGTCCTTGGCCACCCACTCGCTCTGCGCGCCCTCGGGCTCGGGAATGTCGGGCCAGGACGCGGCCAGCGCAGGCCAGGCGAACAGCAGCGCGGCCAGTGCCGCCAGGATGTCAACGCGACGGCGCATAGGCAGGCAACTTGTCGACAGGCACCACGTCGGGCGCGATGTAACCGGGATCAAGCCTGCTCAGCGTCCCGATCATCGGGATGCCGGAGAGGCCGTCAAAGGCCTTGGCGATACCCGCCATGTGCTGGGACGGGACCAATGGCTTGACCTGCGCGATCACCGAGCGTGACGAATTGACCTTGAGCCCGGAACCGGCGGCGTTCCACGGGTCGGCCAGCACCACATGGGTGGCCTGCAGCTTCAGGCCCAGCGAATCGAAGGGTTCCAGGTAGGCGGCAGCACTGCCGTTGGCACTTTTCAGATCCTGCACATCCAACCGCAGCTGGGCCTGGGTCAGTCCGTTGCGGTTGGGCGGGAACGAACCGAACATCGAGGTCACGTCGCCGATCTTCTTCATCATGCCGCCTGCTGACGTGCTGGTGTAGGAGACCAGGGCGAGGTCACCGCGCCGCACCAGCGGCTGGTTGGAGAAGGTGTTCATCAGTACATCGCCGACGGCCGCATCGCGTGCGCCGGTCTGTGCCTGGCTGACGATGGGGTCGTTGGCACGCCCGAAGTAGCGGTCGACGGCGAGATCGCGCTGGCGCCCGCTGGCCGGCAGTTTGTAGTCCGGCGATACGGTGGCTTCCCAGGCGATCGCGCGCGCGGCCTGCTGGGTGGCCTGGCGGGCGTGGATGTACTTGGCGAGGATCGGGATCAGCAGGAAGATCGGCACCAGCACGGCGCAGAGCACTGCGACTTCGGTGAGACTCTGGCCGCGCTGGCGACGCGCGCCGCGGAATGGGCGTTCCCTGTCCATGGCTACCTCAGCAGGTCATCGTTGGGAGGACGGTTCGCGCGGTACCTCGAGGTCGCCGCGTTCAAAGGGTTGGCCCACCGTCATGCGCTGGGTGGTCAGGCGGGTGCCATTGCCGTCCAGGGGTTCCTGCTCCAGGACAATGGCGTAGCGGCTTGGCCGGTAGTCGTTCAGCGCACCGGGAGTGAAGCCCCAGCTGGCACCGGCCGACCACACGCACTGGCTGAACCGTCCGTTCTCGTCTTTCCACGCGTTGCACGGTTGGCCGGCGACCCTGCGGTTGCCCGCGCGCTGGAAGCCCGGTGAGGCGGTGCCTTCTTCGGCTTCGGCGGCAAAGCGGGCGAGCCCGTCGCTGTCGGCAGGTGATTGGCTGCGCTCTCCGGTTGCCAGATCGACCTGCTCCAGGCCGGAAGCGTTCTGGGTCTCCTGCAGGCCGGTGGTCTCCAGCCTGAACTGGCAACTGGTCGACGGGCCATCGTTGAGCAGGCGCCACTCGCGGGTACGGAACACTTCCTCTTTGCTGGAAAGCCAGGCTTCGTAACGGACGGTGCCGAGGCGGGCGACATCGGCGTCTTCCAGCGCACGGGTCGGCAGCCCGGCCGCCTGGCAGTCGCTCAGTGCCTGCTGGTAGCTGGTGCGTGCCGCATTGCGGCCATCCACCAGGGTCTCGGCAACCTGGTCAAGATGGATGCCGGGCATGTTCCGGGCAGCGGCCGGCTCACCGTTGTCCGCCGCGCTGCCACAGCCGCTGATCAGCAGTGTGGCGATCGACAGGTGCAGGCGATTGAATACAGCAAAAGTCATGGCATCAAGGCTCCGGCTGCCGCGAGGGCAGCCTTGGTGGTGGCGTCGGTCTTGACCAGTCGCGCCTGCCAGTAAGGGCTGAACAGGTTTCCGGTCTCACGCTTGCGGTCATCGCGGCTGAACATGCGCAGCTGCACCGGGCGGTCGAAGAACACCTGTGCGGAGGAGAGCGCCGCGATCTTGTCGTTGGCCATCTTGTCCGGCAGTTCCATCTGCGATCCTGCCGGGGCGCCGATGCCGGCGCCGGAAGTGGTGCGCGCGCTGGCGCCGCTGGTTTCGGCGTAGATGGTGAAGACCGGGCCGACCTTGTCGCGGTCACGATCATTGTCGGCGTAGGGCTGCAGTGCCTGCCCGGCCTTGACGTCGTGATAGTCGCGCAGGCCGTTGTAGCCGGTGAAGAAGGCCTTGCGATGCTGGCCATTGGCGAAGCGGACGTTGGCATCCTGGCTGCGGTCGACAATCCACGCTGCGCCACGATTGCGGCGCACCGCTTCGCCATACGGGCGGTAGCGGCGGCGGTCCCAGTCCGAGTACCAGCCGTTGCCGTTGCCGAAGCCATTGAGGAAACGCTGGTTGCGATAGCTTTCCACGGCCTGCGCGCCGCCCCAGCCGACTGGAATGTCGATATCGGGAAGCGGCCATGGCAGCGGAAGCTCGACGGCCATGGTGTCCAGCGCTGCCCATCGGTTGTAGTCGACCATGTCGGTGCCGCCGGACTGCACCAGGAAGCCGAGGAAATCATCGCTGCGGCTCTTGCTGAAGCCATCACGCGACTGCATCACCACATTGCGGAAGCGGTCGGCGCCCTGGCGCTGCGTGGCCGAGCCACCGTTGGCGGTGCGGGGAATGCTGTAGCGCTGCAGCAGCCGGTTCTCGGCCGTGGCCAGCTGCGTGCCGAGCACCGCGGTTCCGATGGTGCCCAGTTGTGCCTGCGGTGAGTTCCGCTGCAGCACATCCTTGGCGATGGTGTAGCTGTCCAGCCGCGATACGCCTTCAATGACGAGCTGCACCGATGCAGCGAACATCATGTTGAGCTTGTCGATGGCGACGATGGCCGCCTGTGCGACAGGCTGGAACGCCTGGCGGGTGGCCTTGAGGATGCGTTCGGCGACCTTGAAGGCGGTTGCCAGTGCCTTGAACACCACGCCGATGTAGGGAATGGCGGAGAGCACATCCAGCGTGGTGCGGATGACGATCGACGTGGTGTGCATCTGGTTCAGCCACGAATAGAGGCTGATCGTCTGTGCCACGGCCACTTCGTTGGCAACCCGGGCACGGTTCATGTAGGCCGCGTAGTTCAGCGCGCGTGCCTGCTGGATCGCAACGCTGTAGGCAGCTGCGTCCGCCGCGTTGACCAGCTCCACCTTCTTGTTCACCACCTGCCCTGTGTTGAACAGCAGGACAATCCCGATGCACAGGACCAGGATGAGTGCCAGCCCGAGAACCATTGCTTGGCCGGCGACCGTTCGGTGGCTGGAAACGCCCCGGGCCGCACGGCTTCGTGCCAAAGCCAATGCGCTGCGCATAACGAATTCCTGGGCCGGAGGCCATGGCTGCCCGTCGCGCGCCGCGTGCGGTGCGCGCAGGGAGATTATGCTGGGAGGGCCCTGGCGGCTTCATGCCGCCAGGGCTGGGGTATTACTTGTTCTTGTACGCGTCCATGCCCTTGGTCTTGTCAGCTTCCTGCTGGGCGCTGTTGGCCTGGTTCTTCGCGCGGTTGATCGACTGCGTCGCGCTCTGGCCGGAAAGTTCTTTCGACATGCCTGCCACTTGGCTGCGAACCGTGCCTCCGAAGAAGGTGACGGCTCCGATCGCGGCAATGGCGATCAGCGCGGTGATGATGATGTACTCGGTCATGCCCTGACCGGCCTGCTTACGGGAAAAACGGATGTGACGACGGCTGCGTTCCATGTATTTCCTCCTTGATGGCAGGAATCCTCCCGGGTGTGCGGGATATTCGGCGTGTCCGCTGGGGGATCCTGATTAATGGCAGGGCGAGGTAAAGACAGGAAGCTCACACCCTGGTTCGTCGAAAATTTGTCGCTTGTTCGAGAACGGGGCCAAGCCTATCGACAGAAAATTGACGATACAAGTCAGGTTTTTCCGATATGCAATGAAATATTTGAAAATGTGATGCGCATTGCAGATTAACAATTGCCTGCACATAATCACGTCAAATTTGAGCTAGATGCACCCATTTTCAGTGAAGAAATTAACATTCAACTGACACATTTGTGTCACGCAGCTGGCTGGGCGTGTCGGATTTCTGGCGCGTCCCGGTGGCGCGTGGAGAGCCTTGTTCGCATTCAAATCGAACGATGGATTCGAATGCATTTACTTCGCCGGATCCGCGATGAAACGGATGGCCGTGCGGCGCGGAAAAGAAAAAAGCACATGCAGGGCATGTGCTTTTTCCGGAGTGCTTCAGCGCAGCAACGTCGTCGTGATATCAGCGCTTGACCAGCTCCACGCGACGATTGGCACGACGCCCTTCTTCGGTTGAATTGTCAGCGACCGGCTTGCTCTGGCCATAGCCTTTGGCCGTCAGGCGATCAGCGGCGATTCCGCTGCCGACAAGACGCGTGCGTACCGACTCCGCACGCGCTTGCGAGAGCGTCTGGTTGTGCGATTGGCTGCCGCTGTTGTCGGTGTGCCCTTCCACGGAAAGACGAAGCTGTGGGTCGGCCTTCAACAGCTGGGTGACCTGTGCGATCTGTGGTTCCGAATCGGGCAGGATCTCGGCGGCGTCGGTGGCGAAGTTCACCTGGATGGACACCTTTCCACTGCTGTCCAGTGCCTGTTTCAGGGTGTCCGCTTCAATGACCTTGGCCGTGATCTGCACCGGCTTTGTCTCCGCGACGAGCAGGCCGCCGGAGTTTCCACCCGAGCCCAGGTGAATCCAGATATCGCGATCTTCGCGGTGGATGACATAGGTTTCTGCGGGTTCGTTGTAGATGTCGCCGATGCCGCCGACATAGGTGGTCGCCGCCTTGCTGTTGCCGATGTCTCGCGATGCATCGGCAGGAATGGTGCCGGAGAAAATACGCTTGCCACCCAGGGCCTCGACCAGGCTCTGCACATTGCGGCTGAGTTCCAGCTGCGAATAAGGGTGATCGCTGCCGCTCTGCAGTACCGACGAATGAACCTTGCCTTCAATCCACTCCACACGATCACCGGTCCAGAACGGTACGCGATCGAATTCGCTGTCTACGACGTCCTGGCTGGTGTAGCCCTGCGGCAGTCCGAGATAGGGGAAGCTGCCGATCGTTGCCTGCGATACGGGCAGCTCGGCAACATTGAAGGCAACGGCCTTCTGGCTTCCATCCGCGGCCGAGGCAGCCTGCGGCGATGGTTCGGCTGCGGCGCTGGAAGGTGCGGCCGAGGAAGCGCCACCTTCTGGGGGCGCTTCGCCAGCGCGCTTGCAGGCTCCCAGTGCCAGCATCAGGCTGGCGGCCAACAGGCCCACGCGCACTGCGGACAACGTCGATCCGTGCTTCTGCATCATGAACGCACCTGCTTCATCAATTCGTTGCAGACTTCGCTGGTGGGCTTGTACTGGCCCTTCTTCCAGGCATCGGTGATCTTCTTCTGCGTCTGCGCTTCGGCCGTGTCATACGCTTGGTCGAAGCCCGCTTCGGCACCGAATACGGTTTTTGCCTGCGCTTTATGGCTTGCGCGCAGCTTGGCGGCCTGTTCCGGGGTTGCACCGCACGCCAGGGCATTGCCTGCATGCGTGCCTCCCAGTGCGCCGAACTGCGCCGCACCGCCGCCTTGTGCGACTGCGGTGCCGCTGCCGATCAGCAAGGCGGAGGTGATCACTAGCTTCGTCATGAAATACCGCATGTTGATGTTCCTCATCCGGCCCGTTAGCGGGCATCAATCCCCTGTGGCCCGAGCATAGCAACAGGCAGTGAGTGCCAGCGTGTCGTTGCACCGCCACGACACGGCCAGTGGTCAGGGCGTGGACAGGAGGGGCGGGGTGGCGTGAGGTGAGGTGAGGCAGATTCTGTTGCTGGACGGCCGTCGAACGTGGCAGCGGTGCGGTCTGCCCGGCATCCATGCATGGCGTGGATCTACTGATGTGTCTGACGTCCATGCATGGCGGAGATCCATTGATGGATCTGGAGCAACAAGCCCCTCTGTTGAGGGGCTGCCCCGACAGGGGCGGGGAGAGGCCGGCAAGGGGAGGGGCCCGAACGTTGCACAGCAACGTTTGGGGCGAAGCGCGCGCAGCGCACTTGGCGTCCCCAGCCAGATAACTGAAAAAGGCTGCCCGAAGGCAGCCTTTTTCAGTTATCTG
>DQIG01000266.1 GCA_003525885.1 Stenotrophomonas sp. | reverse complement strand
TGCCGACCAACGGTCGGCACCCACCGGGAGGTACAGTGCGGACCAACGGTCGGCACCTACCGGGAAGGACGGTGCCGGCCAACGGCTGGCGCCACCCTGCGGTCGTCTAGCCGCGCTTGCGGAACATCGAGATCACTGCCAGTACCAGGAATACAACGAACAGGATCCAGGCGATGTTGCTGGCGGCACCGGCGATGCCGGAGAAGCCGAGCACGGCGGCAATGATGGCGATGACGAAAAAGATGACGGCGTAATGCAGCATGGTGCTCCTCGCAGATGTCCGGGCCATTGGATGGCGTGGGTCCATCCTCCCTATCCCGCGGTGTGCAACCAGTGACGGCGAGCTATGCGGCAGATGAAGCCTTCAGCCTGCGCAGCCCCTCTTCGATGCTGACCTGCGGCACGTAGCCGAAGTCACGGCGTGCCGGCTCCATGCTGTACCAGTGCGGCGTGCACAGCTGCTCGGCCAGGAAGCGGGTCAGCGGCGGTTCGCCACGCAGGCGCAGCAGCGGCCACAACCGCTCGCAGATCGCGCCGATGCGATAGGCGGTCTTGAAGCTGATCGCCTTGTCCACGGTCGGCGCACCCACCGCCTGCAGCAGCTTGTTGACCAGCTCACGCATCGGCAGCGGTTCGCCGTTGGAGATGAAGTAGGCCTTGCCCGCGCACGCGGAACCCGGTGCCAACGCCTCGAAGGCGAGGAAGTGCGCGAGCGCGGCGTTGTCGATGTAGGTGGTGTCCACCTTGTTGTTGCCATCACCCACCAGGCGCAGGCGGCCCTGCCGCGCACGCTCGGCCAGCCTCGGCACCAGCTGCTGGTCGCCCGGGCCCCAGATCAGGCGCGGGCGCAGCGCCACCGTCGCCAACACTGCATCGTTGGCGGCCAGCACGCGCTGTTCGGCGATCGCCTTGGTGGCCGCATACGGCGCCTGGAAATCTTCGCCGTACGGCACCTCGTCAGCCCCCAGGCCTTCCACCGGATGCGTGGCACGATGAGTCACGCTCGGCGTGGAGGTGTAGACCAGCCGGTTGATGCCATGCGTGCGGCAGGCCGCGAGGACGTTGTCGGTGCCAACCACGTTGGCCTGGTGGTAGCTGTCATAGCTGCCCCACGCGCCGGCCTTGGCGCCGTTGTGGAACACCGCATCGACACCGGCCACCGCATGCAGCACCGCCTGCGCATCGGCCAGATCACCGCGGATCTGGCCCACGCCCATCGCCTGCAGTTCCGGGTAATGGCTGCGATTGAACGCCAGCACCTGATGGCCACGCTCAACCAGCCCGCGGCACAGCGCCTGGCCAAGGAAACCACCACCACCGGTGACCAGGATCTTCATGCGCGCTTCTCCAGTTCGGCGCTGGCCCAGACGGCGAGCTTCTCGCGGCCGATCTTGGCGTTGTGACGGATATCGACGGGGAATGCAGGATGCACCAGGAAGTGCTGCAGGCCGGCCTCGGCCAGGCACGCCGCGGCCTTGGCACGCAGCGCTTCCTGCAATGCCGGGCTGTCGGCCTGGCCACGCTGCAGCTCCACGCACAGCACCGGCACCTGCGCACCAGCAGCGCCGACGCCGACCAGCGCAGAGCGCGCCACGCCGGCCACGGTGTTGAACATCGGCTCGACCTGCTCGGTGTACAGCGGCCCGCGCGCGGTTTCCACGCGCTGCGTCTTGCGTCCGCAGAACCACAGTCGGCCCTGCGCATCGAAGTAACCCACATCGCCCATGCGATGCACCACGCGGGCGCTGCCATCGGCCAACGTCTCGCTGATCTTCGCCGCCGCGGTGGCCTGCGGGCGGTTGAAGTAGCTGTCGGTGGCGGTCGGTCCGGCCACGGTGATCTCGCCCACCTCGCCGGTGGCCAGCACACGGGCCTGCGACCAGTCCGGCAGCGGCGCGTCATCGATGGCGATGATGCGCACTTCATTTGGTTCAACCACATTGCCCACGCAGGTCCCGGCGCCGGCCTCGGTGGCGGCACGGGTGCGCTCCAGTTCGCGGCCTTCGACCACGGCCACCGGCAGGCACTCGGTGGCACCGTATGGGGTCCAGAACTGCGCATCGGCCGGCAGCAGGCTGCGGATGGTGGCGACCACGTCCGGTGGCACCGGCGCACCGGCCGAGGTCACCCGGGTCACCGTCGGCAGTGGCCGCCCGTGCCGGGCCAGCACCCGCATCAGCGCTGGCGAGCCGAACAGCTGGGTCACGCCGAAGCGCTGGATGGCATCGTGCAGGCGTGCCGGGTCGGCCTGCGCCGGCCGCGTCGGGTCCATGTCCGGAATCACCGAGGTCAGGCCCAGCGCCGGGTCGAACAGCGCGAACGGCGGGAACGTCGGCAGGTCCACGCCGCCCGCCTCCATGCCGAATGCACTGCCCAGCAGCTGGATCTGACCGACGAAGTGGCGGTGGCGATAGACCACCCCCTTGGGCACGCCGGTGGAGCCACTGGTAAACAGGATCGCGGCCATGTCCTCGCCATCGGTGTCGGCCAGCATCGGCCCGCCGTTGGCACCGGCGCGCTCCAGCGCGGCCAGGCTGGTGCCGCCCCAGCCGAGACGGCGGCCGACGGTCACCAGGCGGGTCGCCGACGGCGCCCAGCGCAGCACCAGCCGCGCCACATGGGCCAGCGGAATGCCGATGAAGGCCTCCGGCTGCGCCTCGTCCAGGCACTGCTTCAGCGCGCGCCTGTCGATGCCCGGGTCGACCAGCACCGGCACTGCGCCCAGTTTGAACAGCGCGAACATCAGCAGGAAGAACTCCGGTGAAGGTCGCACCATCACCACCGTGCGTACCCCGCGGCCGATCCCATAGCCGGCCAGGCCGGCGGCCATGGCGTCACTGCGGGCGTCCAGCTGGCGGTAATCCAGGGTGACGTCATAGGCAGCCATGCCGTTGCCGGCGCCACGGCGGCCCGGGCAGCGGATGGCGATCTGGTCGGGGCGTTCACGCGCCAGTTCAGGCAAACGGGCCGCAATGTTGCAGGGTCGGTTCATCCGTTCATTGTCGCCGCTTACGGAATTTCTTGCGCGGCGGCCCACTTCGTGGAAAATCCGCACCCTCGTTCCTGATTCCGACTGCCGCCCGAGGCGGCTTGCCCATGCAACATCCCTGCATGACCTGCGGCGCCTGCTGCACCCAATACCGTGTGGCCTTCCATTGGATGGAATCAGACGAGGTCACCCCCGGCGGCGTGCCACACCAGCTCACCGAAGTGCTGGACCCGCATCGCCTGTGCATGCGCGGCACCCATTCCAAGCCGGTGCGCTGCGTAGCGCTGGACGCGCAGATCGGCGTGTATTCACGCTGCACCATCCACCCCAACCGGCCCAGCGTGTGCCGTGAGGTGGATGCATCGTGGGAGTACGGCAAGGCCAGCCCGCAGTGCGACAAGGCGCGCATCGCCTATGGCCTGGACCCGCTGACGCTGGCCGACTGGCGTTGGCGCGATGACGCCGACAATGATGACGATCATCCGGACGACAACGGCAACAGCCCGTCTTCACCGCCGCAGGCACCGGTCGCCGCGTAGTGGTAGTGCCGGCCGCTGGCCGGCAACCTCATGAACCTGGCCGGTGTGCCGACCAACGGTCGGCACCTACCCATTACCTCTTCCGGTGGGTGCCGACCGTTGGTCGGCACACCGATCAGAGCGGGTTCCTGTCCAGGAACGCGCGGATCTCCGGCACCAGCACTTCGTGCTTGTCTTCCAGCACGTAATGCCCGGCGTCCTCGAAGGCATGTACCTGAGCCTGCGGCAGCGCGGCCTGGAAGCCCTTCAGGAAGTGATGGTCGAACACGAAGTCGCGCAGGCCCCAGCCGAGGAAGGCCGGGCGGTCGGCGAACGACGGCAGCGCCTTGCCGGCGCGTTCCAGCAGCGACCAGGCCTTGTCGGCCGGCGACAGCGGGATGTCCTGCATGAAGCGGATGGTGCTGATGCGATTGGCCCAGCTGTTGTACGGCGACACGTAGGCGCGGCGCACATCGGCCGGCATCTTCCGTTCCACGCCCAGCCACGAGGCACCGGACGAGAACGCGTTGAAGGTGCGGATGATCCACTCACCGATCTTCCAGTGGCGGCCCAGCGCAATCTGCCACGGCATCTTCTTCGCCGCCGGCATCGGGAACGCGGCGGTGTTGAGCACGACCAGGCGCTTCACCTGCTCGTGGTGCGACAGCGCCCAACCGAAACCGATCATGCCGCCCCAGTCGTGCACGGCCAGGGTCACCGGGCCGGTGATGCCCAGGTGCCTGAGCAGTGCATCGAGATCGTCCACGCGCGACTGCAGCGTGTACTCATAGCGGCTATCGTCCGGCTTGTCCGACAGGCCCATGCCGATGTGGTCCGGCACGATGCAGCGGTACCTGTCCGACAGGCCGGCCACCAGCGTGCGCCAGTAATAGCTCCACGACGGATTGCCGTGCACCATCACCACCACCTCGCCATCGCGCGGGCCTTCGTCGAGATAGTTCATCGACAGGCCGGGGCGAACCTCGAAGCGCTGCGGGTGGGCGGGGTAACCGGGAAGATCGCGCATGCGGAGCACCTAGTGAGAATCGCGGCGCAATGTAGAGCCGAGCCGATGCTCGGCTGCTCTTCGGTCAGGCCGCGGTGGAACCGCGCTGGGCGCGTGAGCCGAGCATGGGCTCGGCTCTACAGGAGGTCTTACCAGACCACTTCAGCCATCGAACAGTTCAGGCCCGAGCCGATACCCAGAAGCGCGATGCGATCGCCCTTCTTCAGCTTGCCCAGCTGCTTGAGCTTGCTCAGCACGATCGGCACCGAGGCCGGGCCGATGTTGCCGTGCTCACCGAAGATGGTCATGACCTTCTTCGGGTCGATGCCGAAGTTCTTGATGAACGCGGCGGTGTGCGGCTGGCTGACCTGGTGGATCACGAACTGGTCGAGTTCTTCCACGGCCCAGCCGAGTGCGATCTTGGCGGCGCTGAAGGTCTTCTGCGCCAGCTTGATGCCTTCGATCAGCAGCAGGCGGGTGTCGGTGACCATGCGGTCCAGGTTGCCCAGGCACAGCTGGTTCCACTCGGTGGCCGAGCGGGTCACGCCGCCCTTGTAGCGCGGGGCATCCGGCACCAGCTCCGAGCGCGCCATCACCATCGCGGCGGCGCCCGAACCGGTGGTCAGGGCGGCCAGTTCGTTGCGGAAGTCGTCGGCGGTGACGTCCGGGGCGGTCATGCGCTCCAGGGTCTTCTCGTACACCAGGTTGGCGGTCTCGCCGTCCACGACCAGCGCGTAGTCGATATCACCGCGCTCGATCATGCGCGCCGCGATATCCATGCCGTTGATGAAGGCCAGGCAGGCATTGGCGACGTCGAAGGTCATGCATTCGTCGCTGACACCGAGGTTGCCCGACACGATGGAGGCGGTGGACGGCTCCAGGTAGTCGCGGCTGACCGAGGTGTTGACCAGCAGGCCGACCTGCGTCGCATTGATGCCTGCGTCTTCCAGCGCCTTGCGGCCGGCCATGGTGGCCGCGTCGGACGCCAGCACGCCGTTGTCCCACAGGCGACGCGCGTGGATGCCGGCAATGTCGCCGAGCACGTCGGTACGGATACCCAGGCGATCCAGCGTCGGCTGCAGGCGTTCGTTGATTTCCTTGGTCGTCAGCGTGTGCGGCGCATCAACGTGAGCCAGGCCGGCAATCGAGACATTCTTGAAGAGCATCGAGGTTAGCGCCAAGGCTCGGACGAAAGGGGGCGCTATTCTATAACCCCCCGGGCCTTCACCGCATCTTTACGAATTCAGCCTTGGCCGTATGGTGAAGCGTTCAGCGCGGCGGGCACTGGAACGCGGCGAAGCGCTGGCTGCCATCGGCAGGGGCAGCAGCGGCCTGAACGGCATTGGCGCCGGCGCTCGGGGCCTCGTTGCGGGCCAGGGTTTCCAGCTCTTCCTGCACCCGCAGCGGGTTGCGGTTGTAGAAGCCGACCTTGCTCTTCACGGTCACCACCACCTCGCCCTTGGCGATGCAGCCGGCCGGAACCGGCCCTGCCGGCAGCACACGGGTCGCCTTGCCGGCTGGTTCGATCGGCACCCAGGTACAGGCGGTGACGGTGAGCAGCAGGGAAGAAAGCAGCAGAACGCGCATGGGCAGATCCTGGAAGGGTATGGGGGGATTCTGCCTGAACAGCCTGAATCGGGGGTAGCCGGGGCCTGCAGAGGGGTCGGATCCCCCGCAGGGGGCTCTGACCCCGCCTTCGGGTCACCGGTTGCCGGCCAGCGGCCGGCACTACCGGGAGGCCTGCCCGCCTTGGCGGGCAGGCACATCCCTTATTTCTTGATCGGGTTGCCTTCGGCGTCGATCACCGTCACCTCGCCCAGGTTCAGCGCGCGCACGGCCGCTTCGGTCTGCTTGAGGTCACCCACCACCACCCAGGTCAGGGCCTGCGGCTTGATCTCGGCGGCTGCCTCCTGCACCTGCGCCGGGGTCATGGCTTCGATCTCGGCCTTGCGACGCAGCACGTAATCGTCCGGCCGCTTGAACTGCACGATCGAGCCGATGGTCGAGGCCACCGCACTGGCGGTCTCGTAGGCACCGGGCAGGCTCAGCGTCTGGATGTTGCGGATACGGCTGACCTCGGCGGCGGTGGCCGGCTTGCTGCCATCAGCGAACGCGGCGATCTCCTTGCGCATTTCGGCCATCGCCGGGCCAGTCTTGTCGATCTGCACCGGCGCGCTGGCCATCCACGGGCGCTGGCCCACCGAGTTGATCGCGCTGCTGCGCGCGCCGTACGACCAGTGCTTGTCCTCGCGCAGGTTCATGTTCAGGCGCGAGGTGAAGTCACCGCCGATCACGCCATTGGCGATGTCGAAGCGGGTCGAGCTGGACGCGCTGGACGGCGCGACCACCTGGCCGGCGAACAGGTTGGCCTGCACCGCGCCCGGCTGGTCGATCAGGAACACGCGCGGGCCCTTCGGCAGCGCCACATCGGTAGCCGCCTTCACCTGCGGGGCCTCACCACTGGCCTTCCAGTCGCCCAGCTGCTTGTCCAGCAGCGGCACGATCTCAGCCAGGGTGGTGTCACCGACCACGATCAGGGTGCCGTTCTGCGGGCGCAACCAGTCGTGGTGGAAGTCGACCAGATCCTCGCGGCTCAGGCCGTTGATCGCCGCCTCGTCACCACTGCCGGTGAACGGAATGGCATACGGGTGGCCCTTGCCGTACAGCAGCGGCGGCAACACGCGCATCGCCACCGCACCCGGGTTGACCTTCTCCTGCTGGATGCCAGCGATCCAGGTCGCCTTGACCCGGTCGATCTCGCCCTGCTCGAAGCGCGGCTCGCGCAGCAGGTCGCGGTACAGCGCCAGCGACGGTGCCAGGTTTTCCTTCAGCGCCGACAGGTCCACGCTCATCGAATCCAGGCCGGCCGAGGCATCCAGGCTGGCGCCCAGTGCATCAGCGGCATCGGCGAAAGCCAGCGAACCCAGCTTGCCGGCGCCCTCGGTCATCAGGCTCATGGTGAAGTTGGCGGTGCCCGGCTTGCGGCCCTGGTCGGCACTGAAGCCGCCCGGGAACTGGTAGCTGAACTGCACCACCGGAATCTCGTGGCGCTCGGCCAGGATCACCTGCGTACCGTTCTTCAGCGTGGCGCGCTGCAGTGCCGGGAACTTCAGCTGCGGGAACTCGCGGGTCTGCGGCACGCCGGCCTTGCGGTCGACCTGCTCGGGCAGCGTGCTGTACTTCGGGTCCACGGCCGGCACATTGAACGGCTTCGGTGCCTGGCTGGGATCTTCCTTCAGCGCCACGCGTTCACCCGGTGCGATCACCAGGGTGTGGCTGCCCTTGTCCAGCCACTGCGCGCCGAGCCGGCTAAGGTCAGCAGCGCTGGCCTTCTCGATGTTGGCCAACGAGGTACGGAAGCAACCCGGGTCTCCGGTGAACACCGCGCACTCGGCCAGCGCGTCGGCCTTGCCGCCGAAGCCACCGATGCGCTCGATGCCGCGGATGAAGCCGGCGCGGGCGCCGGTCTTGGCGCGCTCCAGTTCGGCCGCGGTCGGGCCCTGCTTGATCAGGCGATCCAGTTCCTCATCGATGATCTTCTCGACCTTGGCCGGGTCCTGGCCCTGCTTGACCGTCGCCATGATCACGAAGTTCGAACCCAGCTGCGAGGTCGACAGGCCCGACGCGATGCTGTCCACCAGCTTGTCCTGGTGCTGCAGGCGCTGGCTCAGGCGCGAGGACTTGGCACCGCCCAGCACCTGCGCGAACAACTGCAGCTGATCGACCTCGGTGGTGCCGACCTGCGGCACGTTCCAGGCGCGGTAGATGCGCGCCTGCGGCACCTTGTCGGTCATCGTCTCGCGGGTGTCGGCGCTGCGCTTGGCCACGTTCACGGCCGGCTGCGCCATGGTCGGGCCGGCCGGGATGCTGCCGAAGTACTTGCCGACCTTTTCCTTGGCGGTGGCCAGGTCGATGTCGCCGGCCAGCACCAGCACCGCATTGTTCGGGCCGTACCAGGTGCGGAACCAGGTCTTCACGTCATCCAGCGAAGCAGCATTGAGATCATTCATCGAGCCGATCACGCCGTGGTGGTACGGGTGTCCGGCCGGATACATCGCCTTGTTGAGCTGGTCCCAGGCCTGGCCGTAGGGCTGGTTCTCGCCCTGGCGCTTCTCGTTCTGCACCACCCCACGCTGCTCGTCCAGCGCGGCCTGGTCGATCGCACCGACCAGATGGCCCATGCGATCCGATTCCATCCACAGCGCCATGTCCAGCGCAGTGGTCGGCACGTTCTCGAAATAGTTGGTGCGATCGGTGTTGGTGGTGCCGTTCTGGTTGGTGGCACCGACCTGCTTGAACGGTTCGAAGAATTCGCCATCGTGGTTTTCGCTGCCCTGGAACATCAGGTGTTCAAACAGGTGCGCGAAGCCGGTACGGCCCGCCGGCTCGTCCTTGCTGCCCACGTGGTACCAGACATTGACCGCGACAATCGGCGCCTTGCGATCGGTATGCACGATCACGCGCAGGCCGTTGGGCAGGGTGAACTGCTCGTACGGGATATCGACCTTGGCCGGTGCCGCCGGCTTGGCGGCAAGCGCAGAGGTGGGCGCAAGCGTACCCAGGGCGGTGCTGAGGGCGACGGCCAGCAGTGCAGCGCGCGGGCGAAGGGCGAGAGACATATCCGGATCCTTGGTCACATAGGTGAACCCCGATCCTAGCCTGCGCAGGCAGCGGCAGGAATCGGTCGCCAGTCACTGGGGGTGTTTGCCCCGATGGCCATCCAGCTCGGCGCCCACGTGCGCTCCTGAAACGTCACATGCGCCAGCTTAAGGCGTCCGGACAGTGTCCGCGGCTTATCGAATGGACAGGTGTCCGCCCACCGGACACTTTCCAGACAAAAGAAAATCCTTGCAAATCAATAACTAAAAGTTGGCACGGGGATTGCTTGGTATTTCCTGCGCCAAGAAGGGCTTCAGAAGAAAGCTGACTGAAGACTGAACAAATGCAGGAAATCGAAAATTCTCCTTGCATCCCCAGAATTGGTGTACTACCTTACTACCACACCACTGATCACCAACACTAAACAGGCCCCGTCATGAACGCCAAGACCATTGCCATCGCCATCGCCATCGCCCTGATCGCCGGCACCGCGGTTGTTTCGTCGGTGCAGGCCTCCGAATCCATCAAGACCCTGTCCACCGTGCAGGTCCGCCCGGCCGCCGACCAGCTGGCCCAGCAGGCCTGGGAACAGGCCAGCGGCATCCCGACCCTGGCCACCGTGGAAGTGCGCCCGAGCGCCGACCAGCTGGCCGAGCGCAGCGGCTACGTCGCCGCCCCGGTCGCCGCCGCACTGCCGATCACCACCCTGGCCTCGGTGGAAGTGCGCCCGAGCCTGGAACAGCGCGTCGCCCTGGCCGCCGAACTGGAAGCCCAGCGCTACGCCGCCACCCTGGCCGTCGCCGCCAGCAACGTCGCCCACTCGGTCATCGTCAACCTGCCGGCCCTGCAGGTGCGTCCGAGCGCCGCCGACCTGCAGGCCCTGGCCACCGAAACCGCCCAGGTCCTGCTGCGCCCGTAAGCGGTGCCGCCCTGCCCCGTGCAGGGCGTGCACCGTAAAGGCGGCCGCGGTCGCAGGTACACTGCGCCGATGAATGCCGCGCCCCAGTTCCACGTGATCCTGTTCCAACCGGAAATCCCGCCCAATACGGGCAATGTGATCCGGCTCTGCGCCAACACCGGCGCGCAGCTGCACCTGGTCGAGCCGCTCGGCTTCGCACTGGAAGACAAGCAGCTCAAGCGCGCCGGGCTGGACTACCACGAGTACTCGCGCCTGCAGGTGCACCCCGACCTGGACACCGCGCTGGCGCGGATCGCACCGAAGCGGTTGTTCGCCCTGAGTACGCGTGCCAGCGTCCGCTATGACAGCGTGGCCTTCGAAGACGGTGATGCGTTCCTGTTCGGCCCGGAAAGCCGTGGCCTGCCGCAGGATGTGCTCGATGCCCTGCCCGACGGCCGCCGCCTGCGCCTGCCGATGCGGCCGGACAACCGCAGCCTCAACCTTTCCAACACCGTTGCTGTGGTGATGTACGAAGCGTGGCGGCAGCATGGGTTTGCCGGCGGCGCGTAAACCGCCTCAGGCAGGTACGAAGCGCTGCTGGTGGGTGTGGGCTGCTTCTGGTGGGTGCGGACCTTGGTCCGCACAGATGTTTGGTCGCGCGCTGAAGGAATGTGCCGACCAAGCTCGGCACCTACCAAAGGTGGGTTCAGGGGACTGCTGAGAACTTCTGGTGGCTCTGGATCGCTTCTGGTGGGTGCGGACCTTGGTCCGCACCGATGCCTGATCGCGCGCTGAAGGAATGTGCCGACCAAGGTCGGCACCCACCAAAGGCAGCTCCGGGGGGCTGCAGAAACTTCTGGAGAGATGTGCCAACCAAGGTTGGCACCCACCGGAACGGCACTATCGGTGCACTCAGAACGCGTTGATGCCGGTCAGCTCACGGCCGATCACCAGCTGGTGCACGGTCTCGGTGCCTTCATAGGTGATCACCGATTCCAGGTTCAGTGCATGCCGGATCGCCACGTGTTCGGTGGTGATGCCGGCCCCACCCAGCAGATCGCGACACTCGCGGGCGATGTCGATGGCCATGCGGCAGTTGTTCCACTTGGCCAGGCTGACCTGCTGCGGCTGCAACTGGCCGGCTTCCTTCAGGCGGCCCAGCTGCAGCGCCAGCAGCTGCGCGGTGGTGATCCGGCGGGCCATCTCGGCCAGCTTGATCTGCGCGCTCTGGGTGGCCGCCAGCGGGCGACCGAACAGCACACGCTCCTTGGCATACCCCAGTGCTTCGTCCAGGCAGGCAATCGCCGCACCAATCGGCCCCCAGCTGATGCCATAGCGGGCCTGCGTCAGGCAGCCCAGCGGACCCTTCAGGCCCTTCACGTTCGGCAGGCGATGGCTGTCAGGCACGCGCACGTCGTCGAAGAACAGCGCACCGGTCAGCGAGGCGCGCAGGCTCATCTTGTGCTTGATCTCCTGCGTGGTGAAGCCGGCCATGCCCTTCTCCAGCACGAAGCCCTGGATGCCGTCCTCGGTCTGCGCCCAGACGATGGCCAGGTCGGCCACCGGGCCGCTGGTGATCCACATCTTGCTGCCGCTGATGCGCCAGTCGCTGCCGTCGCGCACCGCGCGGGTCTTCATGCTGGCCGGATCGGAACCGCCGTGCGCCTCGGTCAGGCCGAAGCAGCCGATCAGTTCGCCGCGCGCCATCGCTGGCAGCCACTGCTGGCGCTGCTCCTCGCTGCCGTAGGCGTAGATCGGGTACATGCACAGCGAACTCTGCACCGAGACGAAGCTGCGCAGGCCTGAATCGCCGCGCTCCAGCTCCTGGCAGATCAGGCCATAGCTGACCGCACCCAGGTCGCCGCCGCCGTACTCGGCCGGCAGGGTCGCACCGAGCAGGCCCAGCGCAGCGATCTCCGGCACCAGTTCAGCGGGGAAACGGGCCTGGTCGAAGGCATCGCCGATGATCGGCAGCACGCGTTCATTGGTGAAGCGGGCGACGCTCTCCTGCACCGCGCGCTCTTCCTCGTTGAGCAGGGAACGGACATCGAACAGATCGTACGGATGCAAAGCCATGGCACTCACACGCAGTCAGGACCCGGCCATTGTCGGTCATCCGCAAGCATCGCGTCTGGTAGGTGTGGACCTTGGTTCACACGGAAGCGGGGCCGGGCGGTGAAACAATGTGCCAACCAAGGTTGGCACCTACCCAAGCACAAGCCCTACGCTGCACTGCAGCAATCACGACGTGAACATCGGCGATCTAGCTGGATCCGGCGCAGCCCGGTACCCTGACACATTCAAACAACCGTTTCGCCCGTGGCCGCACGCGCGATTCCCAGGCACCGCCGGTGGCCCCGATGCCGGCCCTACCCACGAGTCATGCAATCGATGAGCGCTGAAGCCAACGCCCTGCCCCCGCGTGAAGTAATGGAGTTCGACGTGGTGATCGTCGGCGCCGGCCCCGCCGGCC
>DQIG01000193.1 GCA_003525885.1 Stenotrophomonas sp. | reverse complement strand
GCGGTGCTGGCGCGCGCGCTGGGGCGCCGGGTGGCCGACATCGCGCAGCGGTTGGCCCGATGAACCGCGCCCCGCGCACGGTCCTGCTGCTGGCCCTGATGGGGCTGGCCGCCCTGTTCGCGGGTTGGTTCATCAATGACAAGCATTGGCTGGCAACCCAGCTGGTGTTCACCGCACCACCGCTGGCGCTGGCCATCGCCGTGCGCCTGGGCTGGCGCAAGGCCGGATTCTGGGCCTCGGTGCTGGCGCTGGGCTGGTTCAGCCACGGCGTGATGAGCGCCTGGAGCCACCCGGAAACGCGCTGGCTGGCGCTGATCGAGATCGCGCTGGCACTCCTGGTGATCTTCAGTGCCAGCCTGCCCGGCCTGCGCGCCCGCTTCGGCAAGCGACGCTGACGCTGCGCCCGCAGGGCCGTATCATCTGCATTCCTGGCCCCGCGCCGCAGTACCTGTCCTGGTTTCGCGCATGCACATGATGGAAGAGCTCCTGGTCGTCACCACCGGTGGCACGATCGACAAGATCTACTTCGACGACAAGTCGGACTACCAGATCGGCGATCCGCAGATCGGCATGATCCTGCGCGAGCTGGGGGTGACGTTCCGCTTCAACGTGATTCCGATCCTGCGCAAGGATTCGCTGCACATCAACGATGAGGACCGCGAGTTGATCCGCGCCACCATCGCCGCGCAGCCAACCCGGCACGTGCTGGTGACCCACGGCACCGACTCGATGGTGCAGACCGGCAAGGTGCTGGCGACGATCCCGGACAAGACCATCGTGATGACCGGCGCGCTGAGCCCGGCACGCTTCCGCGGCTCGGATGCCGAGTTCAACATCGGCTGTGCGATCGGTGCGGTGCAGTCGCTGCCGACCGGCGTGTACATCGCGATGAACGGGCGTATTTTCGACCCGCAGCACGTGCGCAAGAACGTGGCCGCGAACCGCTTCGAGTCGGTCTGAGGAACAGCGTGCCGACCAAGGTCGGCACCCACCATGGCGCAGCGGCACGTACCACCGCCGGCCCCATGCAAAAACGCCCCGGCCGAAGCCAGGGCGTGCCCTTGGAGAGGGACTTGGGCTCAGTACTGGGCGCTGAGGGTCAGGCCCGAGAAGGTGCTGTACGCCTTCACCCGCACATACCAGGTGCCGGCGGCAGGGCTGTTGATGGTGCAGGTCTCGCTGTTGCCGCTCAGGTACGGACGGCAGGTGTAGGTGGTATCGGTCGGGGCACTGCCCTGGCGCACGTACAGGTCGGCGTCACCGCTGCCGCCACTGATCGCCACGCGCAGCTGGGTGCTGCCGGCCGGAACGGCGACGGTGTAGTTCAGCTCGGCACCGGTTGCAGCGCCCAGGCCGGTCACCGGCACGTTGTTCTGCAGCACGTTGCCGCCCGGGTTCGGGCCACCGCCATTGATCGCCGCAGCCACGGCCGCGTTGGCGTCGATGATGCCGGCGCCGCAGCCACCCGAGCAGGCGCCCGGCAGCGGGCGTGCGGTGCTCTTGATGATGCTCTCGACCTGTGCCGGACTCAGCGGGCTCGGCGCCACCGACTGCATCAGTGCAACCACACCGGCCACATGCGGCGCCGCCATCGAGGTGCCGTTGTAGGACGCATAGGTAGCGCTACCCGGCGTGGTGGTGCCGGTGTTGAGAGTGGACAGGATGCTCTGGCCCGGGCCGGAAATGTCGATGCCTGCACCGTAGTTGGAGAAGCTGGCACGCGCACCGGCCGAGGTCGTGGCCGCCACCGCGATCACGTTCGCACAGTTGGCCGGCACCGACGAGGACACGTTGGTGTTGCTGTTGCCAGCGGCGACCACCACGGTGGTACCACGGCTGACCGCGCCGTTGATCGCATTCTGGTAGGTGGCCGAGCAGGTGCCGCCACCACCCAGCGACATGTTGATGACTTCGGCCGGGTTGGCATTGGCCGGCACGCCACTGACGGTGCCGCCAGAGGCCCATACGATCGCGTCAGCGATGTCGGAGGTGTAACCGCCGCACTTGCCGAGCACGCGCACCGGGACGACCTTGGCATTGAACGCAGTGCCGGCCACGCCGTTGCTGTTGTTGGTCACCGCCGCTACGGTGCCGGCGACGTGGGTACCGTGCCAGCTGGAGTTGGAGGCCGGGATGCCCGAGCCGCACTCGTTGGCGCCGTACCAGTCGCCTTCGTCGTTCGGGTTGTTGTCGCGGCCACCGCCATCGCGCGCCATCGCGGCGTCGCTGATGAAGTCATAGCCGGGCAGGATGTTGGCATTGAGATCGGGGTGGTTGGTGATGCCGGTATCGATCACGGCCACCACCACGCCGGTGCCGGTGGCCTTGTCCCAGGCCGGCTGCACGTTGATCGACGCATTGGAGGTACCGAAGCCCCACTGTTCGCTGAAGCGGGTGTCGTTCGGGGTCAGCGTCGCACGCATGATCTGGTCGACTTCGACGTATTCCACGTTCGGGTCGGCGGCGAGCTTGCGCATCAGCAGCTCGGATTCGGCCTGGTCGAGCGGGCGATCGGTCCTGACCAGGGTCGGGCCGACAGCCAGCTTGCGGACCTCCTGCAGGCCCAGCGCGCGGCCCTGGCTGCTGGCCAGGCCAGCGGCGGCACTCTTCAGCGAAGAGGCCAGTGCGGTGGTGTTGGCCACCGGCGCACTGCCATCACGGTACTTCACGATGAAGCGCTGGTGCGTCGGCGCGGACTGCAGGCCGCTGAGCTGGACGTCACCGGCCAGCGCAGGCGTGGCCAGCAGCAGCGATGACAGAACGGACGCACCAAGGACCACCCACACTCGACGCACACGCGGTTGCGTTACCTGGGACATCGTATTTCCCTTTCTAGTGGTGTGAATGCCGGAATCGGCAGAAGCACCGGCCCGAACCCTGGGCTGGCTTGCGTTGGCGAGGTTCGAAGACCGGTGAGTCAGCGGATCCCCCTATCGATCCGCCGTGCAGATGACGCTAAAGACCAAAACCGGACACCACAAGATTTTCAGCGTCTTTTCAGCAAGATGAAATGTTCGTTCTGAGACTTCCCGGGTCGAGGGTTTGTGAAGGTGAAGGAACTTTCTCGTGCCCTGCACGCACCTGACTGGGTCATCACGTGTCCTGCGATGACTTTGCCGACATCGGCGTCCGCCGATCCGGGATCAGAACGCAGAAAGCCCGTCGCAGGGACGGGCTTTCCAGAAGCGCAGCCGAGCGTGGGCTCGGCTCTACAGTTCAGCGTAGGCGATCAGCCCAGCTTGACCAGCCAGTTGTGGCGGTCCGGCAGGCGGCCGTACTGGATGTCGGTCAGCTCCTTGCGCAGCGACATGGTCACTGCACCGGCCGGTGCGTTGATGTCGCCCACCGAGAAGCCCTCGCCCTTCAGCTGGCCGATCGGGGTGACCACCGCGGCGGTGCCGCAGGCAAACACTTCGCTGATCGCACCGGAGGCAACGCCGTCCTTCCATTCGTCGATGCTGACCTTGCGCTCCTCGACCTTCATGCCACGGTCGCGGGCCAGCTGCAGGATGCTCTCGCGGGTGATGCCCTCGAGGATGCTGCCGGACAGTTCCGGGGTAACCAGCGTGCCATCCTTGTAGACCAGGAACACGTTCATGCCACCGAGTTCTTCCAGGTACTTGCCTTCGACCGGGTCGAGGAACAGCACCTGCGAGCAGCCCTGCGCCTGCGCCTTCTGCTGCGGCAGCAGCGAGGCGGCGTAGTTGCCGCCGCACTTGGCGGCACCGGTGCCGCCCTTGGCCGCACGTGCGTACTCGGTCGACAGCCAGATCGACACCGGAGCGACGCCCTTGGCGAAGTACGGGCCGGCCGGGCTGGCGATGACGTAGTAGCCGGCCTTGTGCGCGCCGCGCACGCCGAGGAAGGCTTCGTCGCCGATCATGAACGGACGGAAGTACAGGCTCGACTCATCGGCCGACGGCACCCAGTCACTGTCGACCGCGATCAGCTGCTTCAGCGATTCGACGAAGATCTCCACCGGCAGTTCCGGCAGCGCCAGGCGCTGCGCCGAACGCTGCAGGCGGCGGCCGTTGGCATCCGGGCGGAAGGTCCAGATCGAGCCGTCGGCGTGGCGGTAGGCCTTGATGCCTTCGAAGATTTCCTGGCCGTAGTGCAGCACGGCCGCGGCCGGGTCCAGCTGCAGCGGGCCGTAGGCACGCACGTTGGCGTTGTGCCAGCCGGCATCCTTGTCCCAGCGCACTTCCACCATGTGATCGGTGAAGTGCAGGCCGAAGCCCGGCTTCTCCAGGATCTTGGCGCGCTCTTCAGCGCTGCGCGGGTGGTCCGAACGGGTGACGGCGAAGCTGGGGATGGACTGGGACACCGGAGGATTCCTGTTCTGGTTGCGGGTAGTGCCGGGCCCGCGTCACTGCGGGCCCTGGGTCAAAGCATGCCGGTCTCGAGCCGCGCCGCCTCGGACATCATGTGCTGGTTCCACGGCGGGTCGAACACCAGGTCGACGTCGGCCTCGGCCACCGTCGGGATCATTTCAAGCTTGCTGCGCACGTCGTCGACCAGTATCTCGCCCATGCCGCAGCCCGGTGCGGTCAGGGTCATCTTCACGTCGATCTCGCGCTTGCCTTCATCCAGGTGCTTGATCTCGACTTCATAGACCAGGCCCAGTTCAACGATGTTCACCGGAATTTCCGGATCGAAGCAGGTGCGCAGCTGCTGCCACACCAGCTGTTCCACCTGCTCATCGGTGGCGTCGGCCGGCAGCTCCAGCGGTGCCGGTGCCTCCTTGCCGATGGCGTCGCCGTCCTTGCCGGCGATGCGGAACAGGTTGCCCTCGACGAACACCGAATAACTGCCGCCCAGCGCCTGGGTGATGTACCCATAGCTGCCGGCAGGCAGGGTCACGGTGTCGCCCTGCGGGACCATCACGGCCTCGCAATCGCGTTCGAAGTGGACAGGTTCGCTGCTACGGGAATACATGGGGACCGATATGGGGCCGTGGCCGCGGCCACGCAAGACGGCATTCTAGCCCAGCCGCCCCGGCACCGCCGGTGCACTGCGGCAAACCACAGTATCCTGTGGGTGATCTTCAGGGAGCTTCGATGTCCTCCAATGCCGCGCGTGCCAGGACCGTGACCTGGCTCTGGCCCCTCATGTTGTTGCTGGGTCTGCTTGTTGCTCCCCTCGCCTGGATGGTGCTGGCGCTGATGACCGGCCGGCAGGTCGGCTGGATGGCGGTACTGGCCGCCCTGGAACTGGTGTTCATGCTGCGCCTGGGCACGCTGGGCCCGGGCCGGCTGCGCGTCGCCCTGGTCGTGCTCGGCACGCTGCTGGTGGCCGCCGTGGCCAACTGGGCCATCGCCAGCGCCTGGATGGGCGGCTCGATCGGGCTGGATCTGTGGGACGCCACGATGCGGATGGGGCCGCACCTGGCCTGGACCCTGATCACCCTGGCCAATGGCGCGATGGAATGGCTGTGGCTGGCCGTGGCCGTGGCCGTAGGCGCCTGGCTGGCGCGCTGAGCGCGCCGGTTGCATCGTTGGGGTCAGAGCCCTTTGCTGCGGAAAGGGATCCGACCCCGGGGGCTGCGGTAGTGCCGGCCGCTGGCCGGCAGAAGCGTGCGGACCAAGGTCCGCA
>DQIG01000057.1 GCA_003525885.1 Stenotrophomonas sp. | reverse complement strand
CTCGCGGCTGTGGCCGCCGCTGACGTCGGTGCGCCGCCATGTGAGCGACATCGGCCGCACTGCCGCCGCCATGCTGGTGCAGACCGACGTTGCGGATGCACCGACCGCCGCCAGCGTGCATCCACAGCTGATGGTGCGTGGTTCCTGCCGGGCCGTGGACGGCTGAGTGCCCTGCCCTCGCCTGCATCGTGGCGACGGTGCAGGCCGGCGGAAACGAGAACGGCGCACCAGGGTGCGCCGTTCCAGTGCGAAGCGGTGTGCGTTGCGCGCTTACACGTCGCCGCCGTCAGCCCAGCCTTCGCCAGTGCCGGCCTGGAACACGCGGTCATCGCCCTGCACCTCCCCGGCCGGAAGATGCGCCTGGTCAGCCAGTGCCGCGTAGATCGGGGTGAAGTCCGGCGACGTCGCCTGCATCAGCTGTTCGAAGCTGTCGATGACGAAGTAGGTCTTCTGGAAGGTGTCGATGCGGTACTTCGTGCGCATGATCCGCTGCAGGTCGAAGCCGATGCGGTTGGGCGCAGCCGATTCCAGCGAGTACAGCGATTCGCCCTTCGACGACACGATGCCGGCACCGTAGATGCGCAGGCCCTCGGGCGTATCGATCAGGCCGAACTCCACCGTGTACCAGTACAGGCGGGTCAGGTTCTGCAGTGCGTCCGGGCCGATCGCGTGGGCTTTGACGCCACCACGGCCGTACGCCTCCATGTAGTCGGCGAACACCGGGTTCATCAGCAGCGGCACGTGGCCGAACAGATCGTGGAACAGGTCCGGTTCGGCGATGTAGTCGATCTGGTCCGGGCGACGGATCCACCAGGTCACCGGGAAGCGTCGATTGGCCAGGTGGTCGAAGAAATCCAGTTCCGGCAGCAGGCCTTCAACGCCGACCAGGGTCCAGCCGGTGGCCGCGCCCAGTACTTCGTTGAGCTGGTCGAAGCGCGGAATCATGTGCGCGTTCATGCCCATCTCGTCCTGTGCATCCAGGAATTCCTGGCAGGCGCGGCCGACCAGCAGTTCGCGCTGGCGCTGGTACAGGGTGCTCCAGGTGGCGTGGTCGTCGGCGCTATAGGTGTCCCACGGCTGCTCGACGAGCGCGGTGGTATACACCGGCACGTAGCCCTTGTCGGTCTGCTGGTGTTCGACGCGGCGGGGCTGGGCGACGTCCATGGGGCACTCCTTGACGGGATACCCACGATGCTAGGGCAGGGCGCGCGCAACAGGGTTGCAAAAGTTGCGTCGATTGGCCTTGTTGGCGCAATATCCTTGCGTACTCACCATGTTGCGGGGCAACAATGGCCGGAGAAGTCCAGTTCGATCGCACGGATATACGCCTGCTGGCTGAAATCCAGCGGGATGGGCGCGCCACCAACGCCGAGCTGGCGACGCGGGTGAACCTCTCACCCTCGGCCTGCCTGCGCCGCCTGCAGCGGCTGGAAAGCGAGGGCGTGATCGTCGGCTATGGCGCGCGGCTGGAACCGCGTCAGCTGCGGCTGGGCCTGCAGGCCTTCGTGCGCGTGCAGCTGGAAAAGCACGACCAGGCCGCCATCGGCCACTTCGTGGACAGCGTGCAGGGCTGGGATGAAGTGGTGGCCTGCCACGCACTGACCGGCGACATGGACTACCTGCTGCACGTCTACGTGCGCGACCTGGAGCACTTCTCGCACTTCCTGCTGGACCGGCTGCTCAACGCCGGTGGCGTGGCCGATGCCAATTCCAGCTTCGTGCTGCGCACGGTGAAGGGCTTCCAGGCATTGCCGCTGTCACAGCTGGAGCCCTGAGCGACCACCGGGCGTGCCCGGTGGCCACACATCAAGGGATCAGCACTTGTCCTTGCGGCCCATCAGCTTGCCCAGGCGCGAGGCTTCCTCGCACTTCGGCGCGGCCACCGGAGCCGGTGCCGCTGCGGCGGCGCGTGCACGCTGCAGCTGCTGGATCTTCGCGCGGATCTGCGGCATGGCTGCCATCGCGGCCTTTTCGCCTTCCAGGATCGCGGTGCCACGTTGGCTGAAGTCGGCAGCACCGATATCCAGTACCTTCGGGCGGATGACGATGTCGGCGCGCGCCAGTTCCTGCTCGCCCAGGCGCTGGCCCATGATCGAGATGGACTGGTTGACGATGCCCAGCATGTCCGTCGGCGCCTTGCCGCTGGCCTTGCTGGAGATGTCCACGGCGATCACGAAGTCGGCGCCGAGCTGGCGCGCGGCGTCCACCGGCACCGGACTGACCACGCCACCGTCGATGTAGTTGCGGCCACCGATCTTCACCGGTTCGAACACGCCGGGGATGCTGCTCGATGCGCGCACGGCCTGGCCAACGTTGCCGCGCACGAAGATCGAGCGCTCGCCGGTTTCGAGCTGGGTAGCAACGGCGGCGAACGGCTTTTTCAGGCGCTCGGCGGGGCGGTTGGCGACCTGCTCGTTGACGTAGTCCTGCAGCTTCTGGCCCTGCACCAGGCCACCGGAGAACAGGCGCACGTCGCGGATGCTGGCTTCGTCCAGCGCGACCGCCTTGCTCTGCATCTGGAATGCGTCCATGCCGCTGGCATACAGCGCGCCGACCACGCTGCCGGCGCTGGTGCCGGAGACCACGGCGGGCTCAAAGCCGTTGGCTTCCAGCATCTTGATCACGCCGATGTGGGCGAAGCCCTTGGCCGCGCCGCCGCCGAGGGCGATGCCGATCCTGATCGGCTTGGCCTGCGGTACCACGGTCGGTGCCGGCGGCGGCGTGGGACGGACCGGATCGCCACCGCAGCCGGCCAGCAGGCCGATCAGGGCGACGGACAGCAGCATGCGGGGGCGGAACAGGCTCATCGGCAGTGCGCTCGCGGCGCCGGATTCAGGAAAGGGCGCCAGCATACCGAAGCGGTGGCGGGCCGGGCAGGGTGGGGGAGTTCCCTATTCAGCAAAAAAGGACCCCGGTAGGTGCCGACCTTGGTCGGCACACGCAGATTCCAGTGCCGACCAAGGTCGGCACCTACCAAACGGGTGGGTCAGAACCGGTTGTCGCCGTCCAGCATCCGGCCCAGGCCGCCCAGCACCGAGCCTTCGCCGCGGCTCTGGCCGCCGCCCTGCGGCGCGGCCATCCACATGCGGCCGGCCAGGCGCGAGAACGGCAGCGACTGCAACCAGACCTTGCCCGGGCCGGTCAGCGTGGCCAGGAACACGCCTTCGCCGCCGAACAGCATGCTCTTGATGCCGGCCACCCGGCGCACGTCCATGTCCACGCTGGAGTGGTAGGCGACCACGCAGCCGGTATCCACGTCCAGGCGTTCGCCGGCGGCCAGTTCACGCTCGATCACGCAGCCACCGGCGTGGATGAACACCCAGCCGTCGCCTTCCAGCTTCTGCATGATGAAGCCCTCGCCGCCGAACAGGCCGGTCATGATCTTGCGCTGGAACTGCACGCCGATCTGCACGCCGCGGGCGCCGGCCAGGAAGCTGTCCTTCTGGCAGATCAGGCGGCCGCCATGCTGGTCCAGGCGCATCGCCAGCACCGTGCCGGGGTAGGGCGCGGCGAAGGCGACCTTGCCCTTGCCGTGGCCGGTCTGGGTGTAGACGGTGGCGAACAGGCTCTCGCCGGTCAGCACCCGGCGCCCGGCAGCCATCACTTTGTCCATCAGGCCGCCGCTGCTGGCGGCGCCACTGCCGAACACGGTATCCATCTGCACCGTGGCGTCCTTGAACATCAACGCGCCTGCTTCGGCCACCGCACTTTCACCGGGGTCGAGCTCGATTTCCACGAACTGCATCTCATGGCCGACGATGCGGAACGCGATGTCGTCGGCACGATTGCCTGCGGTGTTGGACGGTACCGGAGGCGGTGTCGGCAGGCCCGCACCCGACGCATGCAGCGCGGCCACCTCTGCGGTCGGCGTCCAGCCCGCCATGCCCTGGCACCAGGCCAGCGCACGCGGGTTGGCCTGCGCATAGCGGCGCGCGGCGTCGTCATCGAGTGGTCCGATGCGGTCGGCCTGGGCGGAGGCATGGAAGTACCACTGGGTCATTGCGGCGGCTCCGCGGCGCTGGAAAACCCCGAGTCTAGCGAGCCGGCCGGGGGCGGGGCGACGGGGCCATGAACGGCCGGCATTTGCGGGGCAGGTGCTGTATTGCAACAATTATCTGGTAGCGCCGTTTTACCACCCCTCCAAACACAGCCTACCGCCATGTCCCCGACCCGCACTTCCCGTGGCCGATTTCCGGTCGCGCGCCCCCTCGTTGCCGCTCTTTCCGCCCTGCTGCCGCTGGTAGCAGCCGCCCAGGAAACCCCCGCTGCCAAGGATCCGGTTGCCCTCGACGCCCTGCAGGTGACCGCGCAGCGCCGCGTCGAGAACGCCAAGGACGTACCGGTCGCACTGAGCGCGATCCAGGGCGAGAAGCTGGACGTGCTCGGTTCGGCCGGCGATGACATCCGCTTCCTGGCCGCGCGCGTGCCCAGCCTCAACATCGAGTCGTCCTACGGCCGTGCCTTCCCGCGCTTCTACATCCGCGGCCTGGGCAACACCGACTTCGATCTCAACGCATCGCAGCCGGTGTCGCTGGTGTACGACGACGTGGTGCAGGAAAGCCCGCTGTTGAAGGGCTTCCCGCTGTTCGACCTCGCCAACGTGGAAGTGCTGCGTGGCCCGCAGGGCACCCTGTTCGGCCGCAACACGCCGGCCGGTGTGGTCAAGTTCGATTCGGCCCGCCCATCGCAGGATGCCGACGGCTACATCCGCGTCGGCTACGGCAGCTACAACAGCTGGAACGTGCAGGGCGCCTACGGCGGCCCGCTGACCGACCGCTGGTCGGCACGCGTCTCGGCGATCTACCAGCGCCGTGACGACTGGGTCGACAACACCCGTGTCGGCGCTCCCAACAGTGGCTTCGAAGGCTATGACGAAGCCGCAGGCCGCGTGCAGTTCCTGTACGAAGGCGACGACTTCGAAGCGCTGTTCAACCTGCACAAGCGCAAGCTCAACGGCACCGCACGCCTGTTCCGCGCCAACATCATCGAGAAAGGTGGCAACTCGCTGGTCGAGAACTTCGATCGCGACAAGGTGGCCAACGATGGCGTCAACTTCTCCGACCTGAAGACCTGGGGCGGCAGCGCGCGCCTGCAGTGGAACCTCGGCTCGGTGACGCTGCACTCGATCACCGGCTATGAAACCGCCGAATCGCTCAACCGCGGTGACATCGATGGTGGCTACGGCGCGGCGTTCCTTGGCGCCGGCAACTACGGCCCGGGCCTGATTCCGTTCTCGTCGGAGTCGGCTGATGGCCTGCCGCATCACCGCCAGTGGACGCAGGAATTCCGCATCGAGTCCAACGAGTGGGGCCGCTTCGACTGGCAGGCCGGCGTCTTCTACTTCGATGAAGACGTGACCATCAACAACTTCAACTACGACTCGCTGGCCCCGGGCAACCCGCAGACCGGCCACGTGGTGCAGAACCAGCGCAACAAGGCCTGGGCAGTGTTCGCCTCGGGTGACTTCGACGTCACCGACCGCTTCAAGCTGCGTGCCGGCGTGCGCTACACCCAGGACAAGAAGGACTTCAGCGCCAGCGTGCTGCAGGCCGTTCCGTTCGGCACCCCGGTCAGTGGCCCGTACCTGGCCAACACCGACGTCAACGACGTCAGCTGGGATCTGAGCGGCGTCTACAAGCTGACCGACGACATCAACGCATACGCCCGCGTGGCCAAGGGCTTCCGCGCGCCGTCGATCCAGGGCCGCCTGGCCTTCGCGCCGGGCCTGTCGCAGGCCGATTCGGAGAAGGTCATCTCGTACGAAGCCGGCATCAAGGCCGACCTGTTCGAGCGCCGCGCGCGCCTGGGCCTGAGCGTGTTCCGCTACAACGTCGATGGCCAGCAGCTGATCGCGGTGGGCGGCACCAACAACACCGCCACCCTGCTCAATGCTGACAAGACCATCGGCCAGGGCGTCGAGCTGGACCTGGAGGCCTACCTGGCCGACAACGTCCTGCTGACCTTTGGCAGCAGCTACAACGACACCGAGATCAAGGACAAGAACCTGGCGGTGGCGATCTGTGGCGGCGGTTGCACCATCACCGACCCGACCACGGTGATCAACGGCCAGACCTATGCGCTGGTGAACGGCAATCCGTTGCCGCAGGCGCCGAAGTGGATCCACAACGCGACCCTGCGCGTGGGCTTCCCGCTCAGCGATGGCAGCGAGCTGTACGCCTACACCGACTGGGCCTACCGCAGCGCGGTGAACTTCTTCATCTACGAGTCGCCGGAATTCCGCGGCCGTAGCTCGCTGGAAGGCGGCCTGCGCCTGGGCTACAACTGGGACTACGGCCAGTACGACGTGGCCGTGTTCGGCCGCAACCTGACCAACCAGACCCGCGTGGTCGGCGCGATCGACTTCAACAACCTGACCGGCTTCCTCAACGAGCCGCGCACCTGGGGCGTGGAGTTCACCGCGAAGTTCTGATGCGGTGGCTGCGTTGATGCAATGAAGAAGGGCCGGCGCAATGCCGGCCCTTCTGCTTTTCGCGTCCGCCGGGCATGGCCCGGCGCTACCCATGCGTCGCAACCGGTAGTGCCGGCCGCTGGCCGGCAACGATCCATCCGGCGTTGGCTTACAGCGCGCTCTGCGGGCGGACCTTCAGCACCGCATTCTCGGTGGCGCAGTCACGGCTGGAGTGCAGGCCGGCCTTGCGTGCGGCGGCGATTTCCTTGCGCGCGGCCAGCAGGTCCTTGTTGAACGCGGCGTTGTCGTGCAGGCGGGCCACGGCGGCGGCGCCCATGAAGCGGCCTTCGAGGATGTCGCTCTGCCAGTGCACGTTGCACACCAGGCGGCTTTCTCCGTAGCTGCGGCCTCGGGCCTGGATGGCATCGGCGCGGTCCGGCGCGATCTCGGACAGGATCAATGCCCAGGCCCAGCCGATCGAGGTGTGGCCGGACGGGTAGGAACCGTTCTTGCGCAGGCCTTCCTCGTCCTTCGGCGAGCAGGTCGGCTCACCGTTGACCATGAACGGGCGCGGGCGCTGGTAGTGGTTCTTGGCCGCCTTGGTGGCGGCGCTGGCGTCGATCCGGCTGCGCTCGAGCAGTCGGTAAAGCGCCGGGGTCTTCACCGCATCGACGTCGATGTCGGCGGCGCAGGAGAAGTGGTTGGCCCCTTCGGGGAAGCCGAGTTCCGCATCCACGCCGGCCTGGGCGAAGCGCGGGCTGCCACGCAGCGCGCGGGCTTCACGGCTGACCTGTTCATCCAGGGCGAGGGCGGCCGAACCGGCGACCGGTGGTGCCGGCACCAGGTCCAGGCTGGCCGGCACCGCACTCGTGTCCAGATAACCCACCGCCTTGGTGGTGATGTTGGCTTCGACGGCAGTCGGCTTGGTGGCGGTGGCAGCACAGCCGGCCAGGGCCACGGCAACGGCGAGGCCGAGCAGGGGGCGGGCGGGGTGGGAAATCAGCGACATTGACGGGCTCCGGAAGAAAAACATCGCGCCATGATCGCAGCCCGTATGCGACACCGCAGTGGCCATCGGTCATACGGCCAGACCCGGCATGGTCATCGGAGTAGTACGAAAAACGTCATTGAGTGTCGTCAGTCTCCTGAATCCGGGCGCAGCGCACGGACTTTCACGTGGCCGCGCCGTGAGCATCAGCACAACGGCAAGTACCAGGGGCCGTCCAGTTCCAGCCGGGTCGGGGGGATCCGCTGACAGAGGGAGAGAAGCGATGCGCAGCACCGCAACAGGAAGTACCGTCCTGGCCCTGCTCCTCGGGCTGGCAACCGCACCGGCGCAGGCCGCCGACGTGGTCGGCGTGGCCTTCGTGCATGGCACCGGCGCGCAGACCAATGCCACCCAGGACTACTGGCAGCCGGCGATCATCGACACCGTGCGCCAGGGCCTGCCGAACAGCAGCAATTACGTCGTCATCAACTGTGATTTCACCCAGTACATGTGGAAGCCGGAAGCCGCTGGTTGCCTGGCCAACCAGCTGACCAGCTTCATCGACAGCCGCGGCATCACCCAGCTGGTGGTGATCACGCACTCCAACGGCGGCAACGTGGTGCGCTGGATCCTGTCCAACCCGACCTACGACAGCCGCTATCCGAAGATCATCCGCACGGTGCGCAAGGTCACCGCGCTGGCGCCGTCCTCGGCGGGTACGCCGCTGGCCGATGCGGTGCTCAACGGCAACACCTTCGAAACGTCACTGGGCTGGTTGCTGGGCTACAAGAACGACGCGGTACGCCAGCAGCAGGTGGCGAGCATGGCCACCTACAACGCGCAGAACCTGTACGGCACCGCCGGTCGCCCGGCGCTGCCCAAACCGTTCCGTGCGGTGGTCGGCAGCGACGTGGAATCGGCGGTGTGGGACAGCAACAGCTACTGCGGTGGCTACGCCGCCAATGTCGGCCTGGAGTTCACCCAGAACTGGCTGTCGTCCTGCTCCGATGGCTTCCTGGAGTGCAGCAGCCAGAAGGCTGCCGGCACCACCTGGTTCACCGACAAGCAGCGCACCAAGGATGCCGAGCCGCTCAGCCACAACCAGAGCCGCCGTGAGTGCTTCGGCCTCGGCACGATCCTGCGCAATGACCTGAACCAGTGAGGGAGATGACCATGACCATCCATTCCACCCTGCTGGCCAGTGCCGTGCTGGCAGTGCTGTCCCTTTCCGCTGCGCAGGCCGCGCAGCCTCTTCAAGCTGCCCGTGCCGGCGATCAGGTGCCTGCCGCATTGGTGGCCGCGCCGCTGCCCGCCGATGAAAGCGAGCACGCGCCGCTGTCCTTTGCCTGGGCGCTGGACCCGGCACAACCGCTGCGGGCGGCCACGCCGTATGCCTCGGTCAGCCGCAGCTACTGGCAGCAGGTCGATGGCACCCAGCTGCAACGTGGCCTGGATCTGCCACTGACCGCTGCCGATGCGGTGATCCAGTTGAGCCCGGCCGAAGGTGCCCGCGTGCTGCCGGCCAACACCCTGCAGGTGCGCGACCCGGCTGGCCGCAGCAGTGTCGCCCGCAGTGTCGATGCGCGCGCGCTGCAGGAGGCCGGCATGCCGGTGAGTGATGGCAGCAGCATGCTGCGCACCGGCGCGACCAGTGCGGCCGGTGCGTACACCCTGCAGAGCGCACAGGCGCAGGGTCGCTACGTGGTGCAGGTGCTGGAGCCGAACAGTCCGTTGCGGCTGGAAGTGCAGGCCAATCAGGCGCAGGTGCTGGCCGGTGGCAACCTGCAGCTGCAGGCACGCCTGCTGGAAGACGGTGCCACCACCGCGCAGCTGGCATCGCGTCGTGGCGGCCTGGGCGGCGAAGCCCTGCTGGTTGCACCGGATGGCCGAAGCTGGCCGCAGCGCCTGCTGCGCACCACCGATGGCAGCCTGCGCGCGCAGGTGCGGATCCCGGCCGATGTCGGCACTGTGCAGGGGCTATGGGAACTGCAGGTGTTCGCCCAGGCCGACGGCGTGCTGCGTGACGGCAAGGTGGCCTTCGCGGTGGCACGGCCGACCGCGCGCTTCAGCGGCCAGGCGGCACCGGATCCGGCCAACCGCCAGGTGGCGCTGCCGCTGCAGATAGCTGCAGCGGGCCGCTACGAGGCGCGTGGCACGCTGTATGCCACGGCCCGCGATGGCCAGATGAAGCCGGTCGCGCAGGCACATGCAGCCGCGTGGTTCGATGGGCCGGGCGCAGGCCAGCTGGTGCTGCCGTTCGACCAGGCTGCGTTGCCGGCCGGTTTCGGTGCGCCGTATGAGCTGCGCGACCTGCAGCTGCAGGACCAGAGCCGGATGGCACCGATCGAGTCGCGTGCGCTGGCGTTGAAGTTCTGAGCAAGGGTGCAGCGGGCCGGGATGTCCGGCCCGCCGCATTGCGCATGTCGATCACCCTGCGTATGCGGTCAGCCGGCCTTCCTGCTCGCAGACGGTGATCGCGCCGCCGAACACCGCCGACAACGGTTCGTTGCGCAGCAGTTCGGCACGTGTGCCGTCGGCCAGGACCCGGCCGTCGCGCAGCAGCACCACCCGTTCGATCTCGGGAATGATCTCTTCGATGTGGTGGGTCACCAGCACCAGGGTGATGCCCTGCTGCGCCAGCACCCGCATGGTTGCCACCAGCTGTTCGCGGGCAACCAGGTCGAGCCCGGTGGAGGGTTCGTCCAGCAGCAGTGCCTGCGGCCGATTGACCAGCGCGCGGGCGATCAGCACGCGGCGGGTCTCGCCGGCGGACAGCTCTGCGTAGACGCGGTCGCGCAGGGACAGCGCGCCGGTCATCGCCAGTGTCTCGCCGACCCGTGCACGCATGTCAGCGGTCACCTCGCGGAAGGCTGGTACCACGTAGCTGGCAAAGAAGCCGGACAGCACCGCCTGTTCCACGGTCAGCCCGGGCATGTCGGCCAGGTTGCTGCTGAGGTCGCCGGTGACGATGCCCAGCTGAGAGCGCAGCCGGTCCACCTGCCAGCGGTTCTGGCCCAGGACCTTCACCGCCACCGAGCCGTCGCCCTGGGCCAGCGGGTACAGCTCGCGGGTGATCAGCTTGATGAAGGTCGACTTGCCGCAGCCGTTGGGGCCGAGCAGGGCGGTGTGCTGGCCCTGCGCGATGCGCAGGCTGAGCCCGTGCAGCACCTTCACCTGGCCGCGCACCACGGTGGCACGGTCCAGTTCGATCAAGGGGGGCTGCTCCGCGACGGGCGGGGCGGCGGTCATGGCGCTGGCGCGTGGATCAAGGCTCGACAACTCAGGTCCCCAACTGTGAACGGTGCCACGGATGGCGATGTGATACACCGCCGCAGGGATGCAGTTTGCAACGCAAGCGCCCATCATGTCTGCCATCCCCGCGTCGACCCGGAGAGCTGTCATGCCCGATGCCCTGATGTCCCTGTTGACCGGTGGTGTGCTCGGCCTGGGGTGGTGGGCCATGCTGGCGGTGTTGCTGGTCTTCACCCAGATCACCATCTTTTCGGTGACCCTGTACCTGCACCGCAGCCAGGCCCACCGCGGCGTCGATTTCCACCCGGCGCTGGCCCATGTGTTCCGCTTCTGGCTGTGGCTGACCACTTCGATGATCACCCGCGAGTGGGTGGCCATCCACCGCAAGCACCACGCCAAGGTGGAGACCGAGGACGACCCGCACAGCCCGGTCACCCGCGGCATCGGCAAGGTGTTCTGGCACGGCGTGGAGCTGTACCGGGAGGCACGCGGCATGCGCGCGGACATCGAGCAGTACGGGCGCGGTACCCCGGACGATGCGATCGAGCGCCACCTGTATACCCCGCACGCCACGCTGGGCCCGGTGCTGCTGCTGGCGATCAACAGCGTGCTGTTCGGCCTGCCCGGCGTGGCCCTGTGGGCGATCCAGATGGCGTGGATCCCGTTCTGGGCTGCGGGCGTGGTCAATGGCCTGGGCCACTGGTGGGGGTACCGCAACTACGAGTCGGCCGATACCTCCACCAACCTCACGCCTTGGGGATTCTGGATCGGTGGCGAGGAGCTGCACAACAACCATCATGCCTTCCCCAGTTCGGCGCGCTTTGCCATGCGGCGCTGGGAATTCGACATCGGCTGGAGTGCGATCCGCCTGCTGCAGGCGCTGCGCCTGGCGAAGGTGCTGCGGGTGGCGCCGGCCATGGACGTGCGCCCGAACATCGCCGTGCCCGACGCCGAAACCCTGAAGGCACTGCTGTCGCACCGCTTCCAGGCGATGACCGATTACCAGCGCAACGTGTTCATGCCGGCCCTGCGCGAGGAAGCCGCTCACGCCGGTGCCAAGCTGCGTCGTCTGTTGCCGCGTCGTCTGCGCCGTGGCCTGGTCAATGATGGCCGCTGGTTGAAGCCGGACAGCCGCGCCCAGCTCAGCGCATGGGTGGAACAACGGCCGCGCATCCGCACGCTGGTCGAGTACCGGGGGCGATTGGCTGCGTTGCTGGAAGCCCGTGGCCACGACGCTGCCGAGCGCCTGCATCAGTTGCAGGCATGGTGCCGCGAGGCCGAGGAAAGCGGTATCGCGGCGTTGCAGGCCTACGCCGCCCGGTTGAAGGGCTACAGCCTGGTGGGCGCGTGAGGGCAGGGTACGGGCTTCTGCTGGCGGTGCTGTTGCCGGGCGCGGCGCTGGCCCAGGTCACCGACACTGCCAGCTACCTGCAGCGGATGGACAGCGATGGCGACGGCAAGGTCAGTGAGGCCGAGTATGTGCAGTGGATGCTGTATGCCTTCGACCGCATGGACCGCAATGGTGATGGCGTGCTGACGGCCGAGGAACTGCCCGGTGGCAAGGGCAGGGCGATCAGCCGCGAGCAGCAGCGGCAGGTGATCGTGCAGCGCTTCCACAAGCAGGACGCCAACGGTGATGGCTTCCTGGATGCGCGTGAACTGGCGGCGCCGCCGCGCTGACCCTGTACCGTCGCCGGGCACG
>DQIG01000389.1:18001-18239 GCA_003525885.1 Stenotrophomonas sp. | reverse complement strand
GTTGTTGACCAGGATGTCCAGCCCGCCCAGCACCCGCGCGACCTCGTCCACGGCCGAGGCCGGGGCGGCGGGATCGGCGGCGTCGGCCTGGATGGCCACGGCCTTGCGGCCCAGCGCCTGGATGCTGGCGACCACCTGGGCGGCCTTGTCGGCCGAACGCTCGTAGGTGATCGCCACATCGGCCCCGTCCTGGGCCAGGCGCAGGGCGATCGCCGCGCCGATGCCCCGGCTGGCGCCG
>DQIG01000389.1:363-17852 GCA_003525885.1 Stenotrophomonas sp. | reverse complement strand
GCCGATGCCCCGGCTGGCGCCGGTGACCAGGGCGCGCTTTCCGGTGAGGTCACTCATCTCGATTCCTTTTCCATATCGATCGATACAGAAATAAGGCCAGCTTGCCCGAGCCCGTCAACCGCTTTATGTATCGCCCAATACAGAATTCACGAAAGTTGCGATTTCAGGCATGGCGGAGCGTGGACGGCCGCGCGGTTTCGACCGCGACACGGCCCTGCATAAGGCGATGGAGGTGTTCTGGGCGCGCGGCTACGACGGCGCGTCGATGAGCGAGCTGACGGCCGCCATGGGCATCGCATCGCCCAGCCTGTACGCCGCGTTCGGCTGTAAGGAGGCGCTCTTCCGCGAAGCGCTGGCCCTCTACGCGGCCACCGAGAGCGACGGCATCTGGGGCGGGGTCGAAGCCGCTCCCACGGCCAAGGAGGGCTGCGTGGGCATGCTGATGGCCACCGCGCGGGTCTTCACCCGCCCCGACAAGCCCAGCGGCTGCCTCCTGGTGCTGTCGGCCCTGCACGTGGGCGATCTCAGCGATACGGCGCGGGAGGAACTGGTGCGCGCCAGAGCCGGAGCGGTCGCGGCGCTGGAGGCGAGGCTGCGTCGGGGCCAGGCCGAGGGCGACGTGCCCGACGGAGCCGACGTCCGCGCCGTGGCCATCTATCTGACCACCATCCAACAGGGCATGTCGATCCAGGCCCGGGACGGAGCCGACCGGGCGACGCTCGAGGCGCTCGCCCGGTCGGTCATGGCCGGCTGGGACGGCCTGGTCGCCGCGCCCAGCCAGGACTAGCGGGACTAGGCGGCCAGCTTCAGGATCTCGTCCTGGGCCGTCTCGATCGACTTGCCGCGCGCTTCCGGGCCCAGGGCCACGCCCTCGGCGCGGATGAAGCGCAGGTCCGTCACGCCCATGAAGCCGAACACCGCCCGCAGGTAGGGCTCCTGGTGGTCCATGGGAGCCGCCGGCGCGTCGGCGCCATAGTAGCCGCCGCGCGAGGAGGCGATGATCACCGTCTTGCCGCCAGCCAGGCCTTCGGGACCCTTCTCGGTGTAGCGGAAGGTGCGGCCGGCCACGGCCACGCGGTCGATCCAGGCCTTCAACTGGCTGGAGATCGAGAAATTGTACATCGGCGCGCCGATCACCACGATGTCGGCCTCCAGGAACCGCTGCATCACCTGTTCAGCATCGGTCGCCTCGGCGGCATCGGTCTTGGCCAGCGAGCTGCTGCGCAGATGCGGTACCGGATTGGCGTCAAGATCGCGATAATCGACCTGCAGGCCGTCGATCTGGCCCGTGAAGCGGGCGACCACGGCGGCCGACAGCTGGCGCGAGACGGAATTGTCGCCAAGCACGCTGGCGTCGAGATGCAGAAGCTTCATGGCAGTCACCTATGTTCTGGGAGGAAGGGGCGGGGTGGCCCCGCCGACGGAGAGAACGATAGGTTGTTGCAAAGGCGGGATAAAGGTGGTTGAATGCCACGTATTGTTCTAGATATGGAACTCGGGCATGCATGACCTGAATGATCTGTACTACTTCGCGATGGTGGTCGACCACGGCGGATTCGCCGCCGCCGAGCGCGCACTGGGTATTCCCAAGTCGCGACTGAGCCGCCGCATCAGCCAGCTGGAAACCGACCTGGGCGTGCGCCTGCTGCAGCGCTCCACGCGCCGTTTCGCGGTCACCGATGTCGGCACCAGCGTGCACCGCCATGCGCAGACGATGCTGGCCGAGGCCCAGGCCGCCCGCGAAGTGGTGGACCGCCTCAGCGCGGAACCGCGCGGCGTGGTCCGCGCCAGCGTGCCGGTGTCACTGGCGCAGATGCAGCTGCCCAAGCTGCTGCCCAAGTTCCTTGAGCAGTATCCGAAGGTGCGCCTGCAGCTGAACATCAGCAACCGCCGCGTGGACATCATCAACGAAGGCTACGACGTGGCCCTGCGCGTGCGTTCGCGCCTGGACGACGACGGCAGCCTGGTGATGCGCAGCTTCGGACAGGTGCAGGAACTGCTGGTGGCCAGCCCGAAGTACCTGGACCGCGCCGGCCGACCCAAGGACCCGGAAGAGCTGACCCAGCACGTCACCCTCAGCATCAGCGAAGACGAAGCACGCCAGCGCTGGGAACTGCATGGTCCGGAAGGTGAAGTGCGCCGGGTTGACCTGCAGCCGCGCGTGGCCGGCTTCGACTTCCCGCTGCTGCAGAGCATGGTGAAGGACGGTTTTGGCATCACCATGCTGCCGGAAACCGTGTGCGCCGACGCCGTGCGCAACGGCGAGCTGGAAGTGGTGCTGCCGGACTGGTCGCTGCCGCAGGGCGTGTGCCATGCCGTGTTCGCCTCGCGCCGCGGCCTGCTGCCGGCGGTGCGCGTGTTCATCGACTTCCTGGCCGAGCACCTGCCGCCGCAGCTGGAGGCCTCGCGCCTGGATTGCGGTGGCGCCTGTGAAAAGGCCAAGGAAAGGATCAAGGCCAGTGCACTGGGTGCGCTGGCGGTGGATGCCGGCTGAGAAAGCAGGAAGGTAGCGCCGGGTCATGCCCGGCGTTGCTGTATTCCGGCGCCGATCAGTTCCGGCCGAACAGCCGGTCCCAGAAACTACGGGGTCGCGGTGCGGCCGGTGGCGGTTCGGCTGCAACGACGGGCACTTCCAGCACCGCCATCAGCTCCGCGCTGCGTGGCTTCTTCAGGAAGCGCGCATAGTCCAGATAGCTGGTCACCTTGCTCATGTGCAGCCGCTCGGGCATCGCCGGCAATGCACCGCCCTGCAACAGCACCCGCAATGCCTGCGGACGGTCCAGGCGGATCGCCTCGAACAGCGCGGTGCCGCCACAGCCTGGTTCGATCTGGTTGGCGCGCTGCGGCGCATCCTTCAGCAGGGCTCGCAGCGCTTCCGCGTCATCGCGCTCCACGGCGGCCACCAGACGCGCCAGCGCCTCGGCTTCCGCAACTGGCAGGTTGTCGCGATAGGCCTGGTCGGCAATCTCGCGCTCGTCGCGCCCATCGCCGCCCTGGATGCACAGGAAATCGGTGACCAGGGCGACCGGAATGCCGGACGTATCCAGCGCCCAGTAGCTGGGATAGACGCCGTCGCCCCAGCCACTGGTGAACACCACCAGGCCGTGCGGCGAGTCCTCGCCCCAGGGGCGGTATTCGGCGCCTTCATCCAGGCCATCGTGGTCGATCAGTGCATCCGACCATTCACTCTCTTCGTCGCCATCGGCCTGTTCGATCAGGGCCAGCAGTGCCTGCTGGGTGTCGGTATCCATGAAGCAACCGATGCCAGCGTCGACCGGGTAGCCGATGAAGCTGTCCTCATCGAGGCCAGTCAGATCCTGCGTGGTCCAGCGCGCCATCTGCCAGTGCAGGGCGGTCGCAGTGAGAGCTTCGCGGGGCTTGAACCAGGCCACGGCCAACGCTGGGCGGCCGCTGTGCACGATGATCTCAACCGGATGCCGGCCCAGCGGGGCGGTGTAGTCGGCCAGCGCAGGCGCCTCGGCCTGGACCAGCGGATCGCAGACTACCAGCTGCCCGCTGCTGACCGGCAGGTGTCCGGCGAAGGTGCGATGCAGGGCCACTGCGGCCAGCTGGGTGTCGTCCAGCAGGCAGGTGCGCAGGTTGGCCAGATCGAGATGGGCCATGGCGGCTCCGAGTGCGGTGAAGACCCCCACCGTGCCGGATGCGCAGGGCAGGGGCAAGGTGGTCTTGGGCAAATGCCCTTCACGTGCGAGAATACGCCGCTGCCCGGGCGACCGGGACCCGATTGGAGAGATGGCCGAGCGGTTTAAGGCACCGGTCTTGAAAACCGGCGAAGGGTTAAACCTTCCGTGGGTTCGAATCCCACTCTCTCCGCCAGAACGCGAACGCCCCGGAAGGGGCGTTCTGCGTTAATGATCCTGCTTAGATGGCTGAACTTAGTTGTCGCTGCCGTGCGGAGTTGCGGGAAGACAGGATGGCACCAGCCGCGGTGCTCGCGATTGGTCTGTTCTTCTAATGGCGGCTAATGGTGTGCGCTATTGGCTGGATCGTGCGAGGCTTCGCGGAATTGTGGAATTGTATAACTGTGAGGATTCTAGGCCCCCGGGGCTCCCTGGCGGCGTATAAAACGCTGGCGGCGGGTCAAGTCGGGCTGTAGTGCCATCTTGATGCTCTCGGGCAGACCGACTCCGATTAGTTCGCCTGTCCCCAAGCGATGCTGCATGTAGCCTTCAACTTCGCTATTCTCTTCCCAAAGGGGGATGGGCGATGCAGGGCAGTGCGAGTGGCAATAATCCTCTGGAGCCTAACACCGACGCCTCGGAGGCTGTGACGGTCTGTAGTGCAGCTCAGTCTGATCAAGGGGAGCAACTCTCAGAGTATCGTCGGCTGCTTGTTAGCGCAGAACAGAAAGCTCAAGAAGATTACGACAAGACTGTGCTAACGCTCTCGGGTGGTGCGCTTGCCGTTTCCTTTGCATTTGTTAAGGACATTCTTGGCGAGGGCCCTATTCTGCAAGTTGGATGGCTTGTGGCTGCTTGGGTTCAGTGGGCGATTAGCGTCACTTCAATGCTTGTGTCCTTCTACGTCAGTAGGTGGGCATTGAGAGAAACCATCCTTCAATGTGATGCGGAGGTCCGTGGCGAGGAGTGTGGTCCTCCAGGCAACAAATTTGTCACCACGTTACGGGTGTTGAACGCAGCTGGAGCTTTATTTTTCGTTCTGGGTGTGTTGGCAATGACGGTATTTGTGAGCTGTAACATCGGTCAACGGTCGAAGGCTGCTGCGCCAAAGGCGCTGCCTGAGGCTCTGCCGGCGGTTAACCTGTATCTTGATTTCAATGGACCTAAACAGAGGGTAGAAACGGTCATGTCCGATAAGCAGCGCCCGTCCAATCCGCCACCTAAATCTCCCCCGCCTTCCGGGCCGCATCATGCAAACGACAAGAAGCCTACCCGTGGATATGAGCCGCCGCCACGTCCTCCTGAGCGTCGCAAGTGACGTCCGCGTGCACAACATTACGCTGATTTTAATAAGATCTTAATTGATGGGCGGCGAATATGACGACTGTGGGGTGGTAGTTTCGCATGTTGGCCGCATTCGGCTGAGGCAGCAGTTGGTGCTCGCCCAACAGCATTTTTTTCTGCTTGCGCCGACGCAACTGTAATCCGGTGCCCTGATTCAGCCGCTCCAACCGCTTGTAATTCACCAGCCACTGTTCCTGTTGCAGCTTCAGGCAAATCATTTCGGCACCGACGTACATGTGCTGCTGTGCTGGCCAGGGCGTGAGACTTGGCAAAGTACGCGGATGTTCATTCATATCTCGATCAGTGCCTGCCGCTCAGTAGCAAGTCAATGCTTGATTAAATGCCACGTCAGCGTCCTATGAGCCGGTGCGGTTACCAGATTTGTGCAGGGAGCCATTGGGCACGTCATTCTCAGCAACTGCTCGGATAGAAGCTATTTCCGTCGCGTATTCTTTGCCTTCAACTCATTGAGTCCCTTGGCTTTGGGTACGCTCGTGCAGCCAGATTTGATGTGCCATAGCTGGTAGAGTGCCCCACTGGACCCGTGCCAACGGCCTAGGTCCTTCACCGTTACGCGGGCCTCTGCCTCACGCACTAAGTCGATAATTTGTTCTTCGAAAAAGAACTTCTGTTTCCAATCTCGGTGTCCCCGCGGCGGTACATGACTTTGGCAGGACTTGGCTGTCAAAAATTTAGGGGGTAATTGGGCCTGCTCGCTCTTGCGACTGGGGGGTATTCAGTCGATTTAGGATTGAAGTAAGTGTGATCGCGAGCTCCTCCGCCCGATTGATGTACTCCATAACGTCGGAAGGGTCAGGGCTGAACTTGCTTGCGTGCGCAACTGAATTTCTAAGCTTCTGGAGATCCATGAACCTCTCGAAAGTTTCCCTGTCCAGTTCATCGCTCCGCATCAGGTCGCGAATGACTGTGGTCGGATTGATCCATCGTTTCACTGGGGCGCTCAATGCTATGGCTGGAATGCTCTGCAATTGCTGAAGTCTTTGTGTGATGCCCTCGATCGCCCTCCATGCGAGCAGTACTCCGCCACTCGGTGAGTTGGGGGCAATAGCACGCGCCTCCTCAAGGTCTTTTGCCGCGGTGCTGTCAATCGAATGCGCTCTCAGAAGGTCGTTAAGAGTCGCCCATAGGTCAGTGGCGGGGATCGACGATGCGTCAACTTTGCGACCTTTGCTAGCAGCCATCTTCCAAAAGTTCACCATCTCGGGGTTGTAATACCCTTTTTTGTTTTCGTTGCGCCGGGCTTGCGAGTCTTCTTGAGTTCGATCTGGAGATCGGGCTGCTGCATCAGATTGTGCGGCCACAGGGGGGGCGCCTTCGTGAGCACCATCCGGGGCCTCCGATTCCGCAATTTGCTTCGCGTCAATATCATTATCAGCTGCAGCGAATTCTTCTGGCTCTTGTTCACATGTACCCGCTTCCGCCTGTGCTACTACTTCCGCAACCGCCTCTGCGGTCGCCTCGGCGGCTGCAGGCAATGGATCCAGTTGATGAACTCCTTGGCTAAATTGTGCTTCAAAGCCCGCTGCCTTAATCGCTGCGATCTTGGTGAGGAGTGTCACAATGTCGCTGCGGAACAATGCCAGCCCAAACATAACTGTTAGAGGCCACGCAAGTGAGCTAAGGGCGGACTTAATTAGGTCAAAAAGAACAACGATCATCGATGCATACGAAGTCAGGACAGACCAAGTGCTTGGCGTTTCCATACACGCTCCCTTCTGATCGTCTAATTATTGCCCATCGGCAGGTGCGCATCACTAACTTTAATTTCAGGCGCGATGATGCAGAAGCCTGGGATCGTGCACTGTATTTTCGCTTTCGTTGTGCTATGTGGAATCACTCATGTAACGGAGTCCCGCTCCATCTGTCCAGGGAAGGCGCGCGAACTTATTCTAGTTGGGGCGGCGTGCGTGTTGGGGATGCCCAAGCCCTCGGATGCATTCATCCCCGACGCCCACCCTTCGGCTTGTTATGGCACAACGGATAACTCGAGCACGACCGGAAAGCCCCATGCGGCCCATTCCGGTCCACGAACACGCCCACCTTGCACACCGGGCAGCGCTCTTCCTGGATGGCCGCGCCTGAAATCGCGGTCACTTCCACTGCCCCGTCCTTCACCAGCTCATCCAGGAATGGCGAGTGCTTGCCCTGCAGGGTGAACATCGCCACTGAGCGTCGCGCACGCGTCAGCGCGACATAGAACAGGCGCCGTTCTTCGCTCAGCGGATAGGTATCGCCGTCCGGCATTGCCAGCGAAAGCACCGGGTCATCCGCGCGCAGGCTCGGGAAGCTGCGGTTGATCATGCCCGGCAGGATCACGTAGTCCGCCTCGCGTCCCTTCGATCGATGTGTGGTCAGGAACTCGACGTCCATCGTGCTGCCGAAGGCCGTCTTCCAATCCGAAGGCACTGCACCGCGATCCGCGCGATACCGCCCCAGAATGAATACAGTCACGCGCCCGGTGCGGCCCTGCGGCACCGCACCTGACAACAGTTGCTGGTGCAGCTTCGCAAGGTATTGGCGAACGCCATCCTGCACCTCCTCGCGCCGGTTCATCTGGAACGCCTGCAGCACTGGCCCCACTGCCGGCGCGGCCGAGTGAACTTCCTTGACGATCTGCGCGGGATTGCGGCTGATGAAGCGGCTGGAAACATCACACAATGCCTGTGGGCAGCGGAACGTCTGCTCCAGTTTCAGCACCTGGCCATGGCCCATCCATTCGCGGAATCCGGTCATCACCGAAACGTCGGCGCCAGCGAAGCGATTGATCGATTGCCAGTCATCGCCCACCGCAAACAGATGGCGGCCTGGTTGGCTGACCAGGGCGCGGCAGAGGCGCGCACGGGCGCGCGATGCGTCCTGGAACTCGTCGGCCATCACCAGATCGTAGGGCGACTCATAGTGGCCCCGTTCCAGCAGCCCGGCCGCCATGTTGAGCATGTCCTCGAAATCGATGCTGCGCTCGTCAGCCAGCGCATTGTCCCAGGCCTGGAAAACCGGCCCGGCGATCTCCAGGAAGCGCCGGTAGCGTTCCTTGAACTGATCCTCGGGCATCTGTCGCAGGCGCGCCGCCATATCGTCCAGCGTCAGGCAGTTGCTCTTGGCGTGGGCAATGAAGGTGCGCATCAAGCCGATCAGGTCAGCATCCGGCATCGGCTTTGCGCCCTGATCAGGCAGTTCGCGGTCCGGGTTCGGGTCCAGCTCGACATCAGACGCGCCAAGCCGCTCCGCAAGGTCCTGCAGGGCATGTCCACTGCGCAGGCCAAACGACGTCGTCTCGACCAGGGCGGTGCCGCGCGCCAAATGCTGCTGGCGCTTCCAATGCATTCCTTCGCTGTAGTTGGCGAAGTGCTTCGGCGGCTGGCCATCGGCATCCAGCGCAAAGTGCTCGTGATACAGCTGGGCGTCCGGGTAGTAGAAGTCCGGACGATACTGGCGATGGGTGTCCGTCGCGGTATCGAACTCGTAGCGCCGCTCGTAGTCGTACGCCACACCGTTGTAGAACAGCCAGTCGGCGATGACGCACTCTTCCAGGCTCTTCACCCGCTCACCCTGCAGGGTACGCATGTAGGGCGTGCCATCGCGGTCGTAGCCATCGGCCATCATGTCGGCACCGAACGGGGGAAGATCACGCCCGAACACCAGGCGGAACATGTCCCACTGGGTGCGGAAGTGGGTCGAGCGGTCCTTCAGGTCGTCCACCAGTTCGGCCAGCTTGTTGAAGCCCAGCGTCGCGTCGACCGCCCACTCCGGGATATCCGGCTTGCGCCCTGTGGCTTTGGCGATGATGGACAGGCCCAGGGCGTGGAAAGTCCGGGCCTCAACCACGGTATCGCCCATGCCGAGCCGGTCGAAGCATCGCTGCGCGCGCTCTTCCAGCTCCTTGGCGGCGTCCTTGTTGAAGGCGAGCATCACGATCCGTTCGGGTTCGACAAAGCCGCGATCGATGGCATAAGCGGCCTTGGCGACCATCGTGGAGGTCTTGCCAGAGCCGGCCGCGGCCACGACCTGCACCCGGTTGTCGAAGCAGATGACGGCGCGGGCCTGTTCCTCGGTCAGGGGCTTGCTCTCGACCCGGTCGAGGAAGTCCTTGGCCAGCACCCGCTCACGCGTTGCCATGGTCGCGTTGGCCTCGGCCCATACAGTCGGCCAATCCGCCTGCCAGTCGTGCAGGGCGTCCAGCGCAGCACGATGACCGTACGAATGCAGGTCGCCATGCAGGTTCTCATCAAGGAACAGTTGCTCCAACTCCGGCGGCTGCAGGGGCAGGGAGGAGCGCTCGGCCAGCAGCGTCTGCTGCTGCTCGTGGGTGATCCAGCGGCGGCCGGCACTGCCGCGGTCGGTGAGGGCGTCCGCAGCGCTCAACCACACCTGGATCTGCTCTAGGATCGTGTCGAACAGGGCCTTGCGCCCCCGTGTGGTGCGCGCAAAGCGCACCTGCTGCAGCGCTGCCGCAAGCCGGGACGCTTGTCCGTTGGGGAGCCCGTCTACGCACAGACCAGCAGCCCCGCCGGTCTTCAGCTCGACCCGTGACCAGAAGATCCCTGGATGGATCTGCACCCGCTGATCATCATCAACGCGCAGCCGATACTGCTGGCCGGAGACACTGAGTTCAACATGCTCGCCATCAAGCCGAAGCGACCAATGGGGCGAACGGGTCACGCGTCGGCCCCAGCCCGAGGGGCACCATTCCATAGACATCCAGATACTGCCTTGCAAGCGTCAATAGGGCTTACTGGGCCCTTGAGCCCACATGATAAGGGCCCTTGACGATGCGTGCGGCCTTGCCTGCGGGCGCGGTATCACTCGTAGGCGCGATGCTGCTTCGTCGGCGGGACTTCGACCACATCACCGCGACGGATCAGCGCATCCAGATCCACCGCCGAAGCGGCCAGGGCATCCTGCGCATCGAAATCCCACTTGTCCTTGTACTCGCGTGCCAGCAGATCGCAGACCGCCTTGGCGCGCGAATAGGCATCGTCCTCGCCCTCGTTCTGCTTCAATGCATCACGATGGATCTGGCACAGCGTGAGCTGGTGCGCATCCTCGGCGCGCTCGCGCTCCCAGGTGATGTCGGGCAGGCCCGAAAGCGCAGCGGCAAGTGCGAACGCGGTCATTGGCATGTCGGGTATCCAGGCAGCGATGGGAACCCGAGCGTATGCGAGCGGCGTTGGCTTGAGGCCACCGCCGCCCGCGTCGTTTCACTGCGTGTTCACCATTCGCCGCAGCATGGAAACTGCATCAAATGCAGTTGATCCAGACGACCTGCTCACGCATTCACATCCACAACAATCCGCCCGCGCACCTTGCCCGGAATGATCTGGTCGTAGACGTCCAGCACGTCGGCAAGCCCAATCACCTGCACCGTGCTTTCCAGCTTCTGCGGGTCCAGGTCGGTAGCGAGGCGATCCCATGCACGCTGGCGCACGTCCTGCGGCGCATTCACCGAATCCACGCCCGCAAGGGTCACGTTGCGCAGGATGAACGGCAGCACCGAGCCGTGCAGTGCATCGCTCTGCGCCAGGCCGCATGCAGCTACGGCACCGCGATACTTGGTCTCGGCAATCGCGTTGACGAGGGTAGGGCCGCCGGCCACATCCACCACGCCGGCCCAGCGCTCGGCGCTCACCGGCCGGTCGCGCGGTTCGGAAAGCTGCGTGCGATCGATGATCTCGGCAGCGCCCAGGCTGTGCAGATATTCGGCGTATTCCGGGCGTCCGGTGGCGGCCACCACGCGATAACCCAGCTTTGAAAGGATCGCCACCGCAATCGAGCCGACGCCACCGTTGGCGCCGGTGACCAGCACATCGCCCTTGTCGGGCGTCACGCCGGCATCTTCCAGTGCCAGCACGCACAGCATGGCGGTATAGCCTGCAGTGCCGATGGCCATCGCATCGCGGGTGCTGAGGTTGCCAGGAATCCGGTTGAGCCACTCGCCGCGTACGCGGGCGCGCTGTGCCAGGCCGCCGTGGTGGCCCATGCTCAGGTCCCAGCCATTCAACACGACACGGTCACCGGGCTGGAAACCGGCATTGCTCGACTCCAGCACCACGCCCGCCAGGTCGATGCCCGGAATCAACGGGAAGGTGCGGATGACCGGGCGAACATTGGTGAGGGCCAATGCGTCCTTGTAGTTCAGCGTTGAGTATTCCACCTGCACCAGCACGTCGCCGTCCATCAGGTTGGCGTCATCGAAATCGACCAGTTCCGTGGATACGCCGTCGTTCGTCTTGCGGGTCAGCAGTGCCTTGAAACTCATGGTGGGGGCTCACGTTCAGTGGATGGCCCCATGCTAGGCTCGCACCGTTATCGCAACAAGAACGATGATTTTCCGTAGGTACTATGGTTTTCCGGAGTATGCATGCGTAGCAAGCGTTGGGATGGCAAGAGCGGGTGCGCCGTGGAGGTCACGCTGTCGGTGATGGGCGGCGTGTGGAAGCCTGTCATCCTCTTTCACCTGATGACGAGCAAGCGGCGTTTCATGGAACTGACGCGGCGGGTACCCAATGCCACCCAGTCCATGCTCACCAGCCAACTGCGTGAACTGGAAGCCGATGGCGTGGTGATCCGCCACGTGTACCCGGAAGTGCCGCCGAAGGTGGAATACGAGCTGTCCGAGTTCGGGCGCACGCTGGTGCCGGTACTGCTTGCCATGCGCGAGTGGGGTGAAACCTATCGCGGCTATAGGGGCGCGGACGGCGATGGCTGAAGGCTGAGCGGCGTTGCACATGCCGCATGCGGGCTTCGCGAATGCCCACAGCCACCGGAGGATCTTTGGCACCGGCAGCGCGCATGTCGTATACGGCTGGATAGGGCGTCCGGAAAGTGCGCGTCGACCGGAGTCGTTTGTTGGCGAAGCGCGCTAGTCAATGGACAACTCGACATCCACTGACGCAACCAACGTTGCAACGTGATCGCTCGGGATTTCTCTGCTTTCCACCGCCGGTTCAGGGCGGTAACCATGTCCACGCCAAGGCATTCGCCGTGGCCGGGATTGGCGTCCCGAACGTACATGATGCGCGGCGTCACGGTTGCAGCCAGAGTTGCAACCGTGACAATGCATCGCCTGCCAGTTCATGGCGGACGGTGCGTGGGGATCTAGCGATCCGCCGGCTTCTTGCATCATGTATCCGGCACGCCAACCCGCACCGTCCGCCACCTTGCGTCTGCAGGTGGCCACATCGTGAGGTTGCCGTCATGCCCGTTCGTCTTCCCGAACATCCCCGCCTGCATGCGCTGCTGGGTGCCGCCGTGCGCGATCTTCCCGCTGCCTTGGCAGATACGCTGGAGGAGGCGCTCCGCGAATCCGCCGATCTCGTCACCCCATCGGCATTCTTTGCACACCTGGAAGGCTACGGCAGGAACCTGCGCGCCGATGGCGTGGCCTGGAGTGAAATGTGCCTGAGCCCCGGCCGCGCCTTCGACATGGCCCTGGCGACCCGCAGCGCTTCGGGCATCACGGCGTTGACCGCGGTGCTGCACGCCGCGCATGTTGCGCGGGAGAACGACGATCCTGCCTGCTGCCCCTCTGCAGCCGTGGTCGAGGGCCTGTTCAACGCCTGCCAGGTGCTGTCGCTGCAGGTGGAGCGCTGCCTGGTTCCATGAAGGGCTGCGATGCGGTTCCTGTTCCGTTGACGCCCGGTTCTCTATAGTGGCGCTGGAACCCTGCAATGGAATGCCCATGCACGTGATGTCTCCGAGCCGTTGCCTGACGCTTGCGCTTGCCGTCGCGGTGAGTGCCGGCGCGTGTGCGCGGCCGCCGTCCACCGAACACGAAAGGAATCCCGCCATGTCCGGCGCAACGCAGACCGGCCGCACGATCAACGGCCACACCTATACCGATGCGCCCGTGGACGTGAAGCTCGGGCCGAACACCTTCCGCATTCCGGCCAACTACCTGGACAGCCAGATCGCACCGTGGCCGGGCGAGGGCGTGACGCTTGTCATCGAGTGGCCGGACATGAAGCCGACGGCGCCGGGTGCCCGGGCGAATCCGCGTACGAATGATTTCCGAAAGGAAATTGCTGTGGCGATCGACTACATCGATCGTGCGCCAATCGAAACATCATTGGAGCGCTTGTCCTCCAACCAAGCATCCACCGAGGATGGATCGGTGGAGCGAGGGGATCCTCGGGATCGGCTTGATCTGCGGATTGCGCGGCCCGACGTCATGGGCCTGACGCCTTACGCGATCGATGAAACGAGGATGGCGGTTTTCTCGAGGGAGTACGAAGCACGCTATGGGAGACCGCCCACCCGCAATCCTGCCTATGAGGATGATTGGTACATCGCGCGCGCTCCCAACGGCAGCCTGACCACATTCATCAAATGCGAAAGCATGGCGTTCCGGGGGGATGGCGTTCGCCTGCAGGGAGATCAGGTCATCAGTGAGCAGGGACAAGCCGCCGCAGGGTGCTTCCACTATTTCTCGGATGTGGAGAATAAGCTTTCCATCTCGCTGAACTACAAGCGTGTCTTCCTGGCGGACTGGAAGCGGATGGAAGATGCGGTGCGGGATCTTCTCGCGCGCTCCCGCGTCCGGCAGTGAGTGCATTCAGGAGCAAGCGATGGGCGGATTGACGCAAGAGAATCTCAAGATTCTGGCCAGCTATGCCAAGGCCGGAAACCGCGAGTTGTACTGGAACTATCTGTCGCAGCTGCCGGACGCGGATGGCTATGGGACGCTTGCGCTGGGTGTGGTTCGCAACGACAGCTTGCCTGGCCGCGTTGCAAACAGCTACGCACAGGAGTATGCCCGGCATCAGGAAGGCAAGGGCTCCGGCTTTCCCGACGCGCAGCTGAGCGAGCGCCAATGGGAGATGTTTGGGCAGACGCTTTTGCGCCAGGACCTGGAGCGACGCCTGTTCTGGATGGAGCAGGGGCGATCCGACCTGGCACTGAATCTTCCCGGCAAGGACGTGATGCTGGCCCACGACAGGGCATTTGAACGGCATGAACTCGATCCCAACTGCTGGACGCCGCGCGTGTTGCTGCAGGCGGCTGAGCAGAAGAGCGGCCCCGCGAAGCCGGAGCAGATCTGGACCAACATGCTCAACAACGACTACGCCGGAGGCCCGCGCGTAGGCAATGCCAGCGTCGATGCCATCAGCCAGATGGGATGGGCGAAGGGCGGGCAGTACCTGACCCGGTTGAGCGTGCTGGAAGCCACCCAGGCACTGGAAGGCCGCTCAGCGGTCGATCCGAACGTCATCGGTGGCAACAGCTACTACGCGATGTACTTCGAAGCGGACAGGAAGTGGGCCAGTGTCAGCGCGGGTGGCGGCCACATGTCGATGCGTGAGATTACCGACCCTGCTCGTATCGCCGAGCTCAACGACGCGCGCGAGGTTCGTCTGGAGCGCCAGGAAAAACGCACCCAGTTCCACCCGGACGACCCGTACCGGATCATCACCCGCAGCCCACTGACCGCCGCCGTGGACGACGTGCCGGATCCCTCGCAGGCACCGACCCGCCTGGCCGACATTGGTCCCGGCCACCGTGAGTACGCATTGATGCAGCAAGTGCGCGAAGGCGTGGCCGCGATCGATGCCAGCGCGGGACGTACCCACGATGAGAACAGCGAGCGCCTGGTGGCGAGCGTGATGGCATTGGCGCGCCGCAACCAGCTTGAACGTGCCGACCATGTGCTGCTGAGCGCGCAGACCACCGATCACCCGGCCGGCCGCAACGTGTTCGTGGTGCAGGGCGAGTTGAATGATCCGGCGCATCTGCGGGCCTCCATGCCCACGGACCAGGCCGTGCAGACGCCGGTCGCGCAGTCACTGCAGCAGATCGAGGCCGTCAGCCCGGACCGCCAACAGGCGGCTGTGCAACGCCAGCAGGACATCGACGTGCAGGCTCGCGAGAGCCCTGCGATGCGGATGGGGTGAAATCACAGCGCCGGGCCGCCAATGCCAGCCCCCGGATGGGGGCCGGCACGCATCACGGCAACGCGTGACTTACGGGACGTTGCAGCCGCTGTTCCGCAGGCAGCGGGCAAACGGCGGGTAGCAGAAATCATCACTCTTGCCTGTGGCGAGGCAGGCTTCGTATGCGGTGTAGCACGGGGTACACCGGGACTCCGCGGCGGCGCTGCCGATTCCCAGGGTCAATGCAGCAGCCGCAATAGCAACAGACAGCTTGAATCCAATCTTCATGCTTCACTCCGTTGATAGCCCTCCTTGGGCAGCTCGGAGGCTATCGTGGGAAGAGGGTGTATTCAACCCGCGTCGCGCCCGGATGGGCATCGAACTTCAGCGCCCCACCCTGGATTTACTTTGTTGGCGCGTCTGCAGTCTGCGCGGCCACCATGGCCTGCTGCATCTCCTTCAGCGACAGATAGCCATCACCATCGGTGTCCAGGCCCGCAAAGTACTTCGCAATCTCCGGCACCACAGCGGCTTCTTCCTTGCTGATCCTGCCGTCTTTGTTGGTGTCCATGGCAGTGAACGCGGCATCGATCGAATCGGCCTGCTTGCTGAAGCGTTCCTGCTGGAATTTCGTGTACTCGGCCTTGTCGACGCGACCATCCTTGTTGGTGTCCATCGCGGTGAACGTGGAATCGATGTAGGCCTGTTTCGGGTCGGCCGGTGCAGCCTGGGATATCAGCGGAGCGGCGCACAATGCGATCAACAGAGCGGTCTTCTTCATGGGTCGTATGTCCTTGATGTATGCAGGTCAGCGGCAGGGATAGGTGTAGCCGTCGGCGCCGCGATAGGTATCGTTGCGGCGGTCATAGTTGCCGTAGCGGCGAATGCAGTAGTCGGCACGTTCGCGGGTCTCGCGCTCGCGCTTGGCAGCTGCGGCAATCACACCGGCCACGACTGCTGCACCCACGACGCCTACCACCACGCCGGTGGTCTTGGCCTCGTGGCGGCGCTCGCGTTCCCGGTCACGCTCGCGCTCGCGTTCCCGGCGCTCCCACGCATCACGATCGTGGTCACGGTAATTCTGGTTCCACTGCGGGTTGTAGCGGTCGCCACGTTGCGCATGGGCGTCGCCGGAATAGGGCAACAGCAGTATCAGTTGTGCAGCCGCTGCCAGCAGCAGTGAAGTTTTTCCTGGTTTCAGAAACATCGTCCAGCTCCTGTGCGGACATTGTCGGTAGCAGCAGTAGAGCCTGTGGACATTGCGCGAACCTGCCGTCACTGCAGGCAACTTCGCTGGCTATCGAACCAGTGCCTCGACCGGGTCCAGCTGCGCGGCGCGGCGCGCTGGCAGGAAGCCGAAGCCAACACCAATCAGGCTGGAACAGGCGAAGGCCGCCAGGATCGAACTGGCGGAGAACACCAGGCTGAAGCCCACGTTGGCCAGCTCCAAGCCAGCGCCCAGTGCCAGGGCCACGCCGATGCCGAGCATGCCGCCGAGCAGGCACACCAGCACCGATTCGATCAGGAACTGCTGCAGGATGTCGCTGCGTCGCGCGCCTACGGCCATACGCACGCCAATCTCGCGTGTTCGTTCGGTCACCGACACCAGCATGATGTTCATTACTCCGATTCCGCCCACCACCAGTGCGATGGCGGCGATGGAACTGATCATCATGGTCAGGATGCCGGTGGTCTGTTCGATGGACTGGCGGATCTGGGCGTTGTTGCTCATGTAGAAATCGGTGCTGCCGTGGCGGCGTGCCAGCAATCGCCCGATGGCGCGCTCGGCGGCCTCCATGCTGATGGCATCGGAGACGCGCACGGTGATGCTGGAAACGTGGCTCTGCCCCAGCATGCGTGTCATGGTGGTGGTGTAGGGCAGCCACACCCGGAGCAGCGAGGCGTCGCCGGCCGCGCCGGCGTCCTTCTTCACCACACCCATCACGCGTACCGGCACGTTGCCCAGCAACAGCGTCTGGCCTATGGGATTGTCCGCCGCAGCGAAGAAGCGGGCGCGGGTATTGGCATCGATCACCACCACCTGCTGGTAGCCACCCACGGCGGCTGGGCCGAAGAAGGCGCCTTCGCCCAGCTTCAGGCCATGCACGCGGAAGTACTGCTCGCTGACGCCCTGCACCTGCACGCTGGCCGAGCGATTGCCGTGCAGCGCGGTGCCGGTGGTGGCCACGCCGGGGGTGGCGCTGTCCACGAACGGCTGTCCGGCCAGGGCCACGCTGTCGCCGGGGGTGAGCGTTTCCACCCGCGCCGAGTGCAGGTCGCCAAAGCCGGATCCGGGGTAGATCTCGATGGTGTTGGTGCCCAGCGATGAAATGTTGGACAGGATGGCCTGGCGCGCGCCGGTACCCAGCGCGACCACGGAGACCACCGACGCAATGCCGATGATGATGCCAAGCATGGTCAGGAAGGTGCGCATGCGGTGCGCGTTCATTGCGCGCAGGGCCATGCGGAACGCCTCCGCGAAGCGGTCACGCATCGCCTGCCAGCCGCTGCCACGGCCGCGCTGCGGCAGGGCAGTCGCTGACCCATCTGCGGCGGCGGCTCTGCCCGTGGCACGATCATCGACAATCCGGCCATCGCGGATCTCGATGATGCGCTG
>DQIG01000389.1:0-177 GCA_003525885.1 Stenotrophomonas sp. | reverse complement strand
TGTCGTGGGTCACCAGCACCACGGTGTGGCCCTCGGCATGCAGCTCGCCCAGGATCTTCATCACCTCCTTGCCGGAGTGGGTGTCCAGCGCTCCGGTCGGCTCATCGGCGAAGATCACCGCGCCGCCGTTCATCAGTGCGCGTGCAATCGAAACACGCTGCTGCTGGCCGCCTGACA
>DQIG01000390.1:6548-6686 GCA_003525885.1 Stenotrophomonas sp. | reverse complement strand
ATGGTCGGGAACATGATCGAATTGAACAGGCCGATCGCCACCACCGAGTACAGCGCGATGTTGCCGGAGGTCAGCATGGTCGTGACCAGCAGTGCCACGTTGACCAGCGCGAAGATCGCCAGCAGGCGGCTCGGCGAG
>DQIG01000390.1:5818-6399 GCA_003525885.1 Stenotrophomonas sp. | reverse complement strand
CGCCAGCAGGCGGCTCGGCGAGAAGCGCGCCAGCAGCGCGGAGCCCGCGAAGCGGCCGATCATCGCCATCGTCCAGTAGGCCGACACGTAATGGGTGGCCTCCTGTTCGCTGAAGCCACCGATGTTCGGCATCGACAGGTAATTGACCAGGAAGCTGCCGATTGACACTTCGGCGCCGACGTAGAAGAAGATGCCCAGCACGCCCAGCAGCAGATGGCGCTTGCGCAGCGCATCCAGGTAGCTGTGGTGGTGGCCCTGGTCGGCCTGCTCGGTGGCGTCGCTCAGCGCCGGCAGGCGGAACAGGAACACGAACAGTGCCAGCAGCACCAGCGCAACCGCCAGGCCAACGTACGGGCCCTGCACGGCCTGCGCCTCGGCGGCACGGTAGGCCAGCTGCTCGGCGGCCGGCAGCGCGTTCAGTTCATCGGCGCTCTTGACCGTGTTGGACAGGATCAGCATGCCGCCGAAGATCGGCGCGATGGCAGTACCCAGCGAGTTCAGCGCCTGCGCCAGGGTCAGGCGGCTGGAGCTGGTCTGCTCCGGGCCCAGCAACGCGACGTAGGGATTGGCGGCGACCTGCA
>DQIG01000390.1:4784-5665 GCA_003525885.1 Stenotrophomonas sp. | reverse complement strand
GGATTGGCGGCGACCTGCAGCACGGTGATGCCCGTGGCCAGCACGAACAACGCACCGAGGAAGGCGCCATACACGCGCAGCTCGGCCGCCGGCCAGAAGCCCAGCGCACCGATACCGGCAATCACCAGGCCGGCCACGATGCCCTTCTTGTAGCCCAGCGCCGCCACCAGGCGACCCGCCGGCAGCGACATCAGGAAATAGGTGCCGAAGAAGGTGAACTGCACCAGCATCGCCTTGGCGTAGTTCAGCTCGAACACCGCCTTCAGGTGCGGGATCAGGATGTCATTGAGGCAGGTCAGGAAGCCCCACATGAAGAAGATCGTGGTGACGACAGCCAGCGCCTTGCCGTTGGTGACGGCGGGTGCGTTGCCCGAAGATCCCGTTGGACGGGGCGTTGCGGAGATCGGCATGCGGTACGCGCCTCGATGCGCGGAAGGTCGTTGTTGCGTGGAAGGGGTGTAGGAAAGGAATCAGTTCGGCCGTGCGGCACTGCTTTCGCGGATGCGCAGCTGCACGGGGGCGACCGTGCGCCGTGGCGGCGCATCCGGTTCGTCCAAACGTTGCAGCAGCAGTGCGGCAGCTTGCCGGCCCCGCTCACGCGGGTCGGCGGTCAACGTGGTCAGTGGCGGCACCGCGACCGACGCCTCGGAAATATCATCGAAGCCGGTAACGGCGAAGTCGCCGCCCGGACGGATGCCGCGCGAATTCAAGCCCAGCATCAGGCCGAGCGCGACGGTATCGTTGTAGCAGACCGCCGCACTGGGGCGATGGCCATCGGCAAACAGCTCATCGGTGCGCGCCGCGGCTTCCAGCCGGTTCGGCGCCGACTCGATCATCCAGCCCGGCGGCAGCGACAGACCGGCCTCGGCCAGCGCCTGCTG
>DQIG01000390.1:4358-4633 GCA_003525885.1 Stenotrophomonas sp. | reverse complement strand
CGGCCTCGGCCAGCGCCTGCTGGAAACCGGCACGGCGCTGGTGGCACGAGCTCGATGCGGCGTGGCCGCCGAAGAAAGCAATCTGGCGATGGCCGCGCTCGATCAGGTGGCGCGTCGCCAGGTAGGCACCGTGCTGGTTGTCCAGGGTCAGGAAGTCCCAGTCGGCGCCGTCCAGTTCGCGGTTGAACAGCAGCACGTTGGCATTGGCGCCCAGCGCCTGCCGCAACTGTGCGGTGTCGCTGCCCTCGGCCGGCGACAGGATCAGGCCGGCCGGG
>DQIG01000390.1:3946-4211 GCA_003525885.1 Stenotrophomonas sp. | reverse complement strand
CGACAGGATCAGGCCGGCCGGGGTGTGTTCCATCAGCGTGGACAGCACTGCCTGCTGGCGCTCCGGCGATTCACCGGTGCTGCCCAGCAACGTCACGTAGCCACGCCCGCCCAACGCCTCGTCCACGCCCGATGCGAACTCGGCGAAGAAAGGATTGGACAGATCGTTGATCACCAGCGCGATGCTTGACGAGGTGCGCCGGCGCAGGTTGGCTGCCGCACGGTTGTAGACATAACGCTGGCGGCGCAGTTCGGCCTCGACCTTG
>DQIG01000390.1:3034-3798 GCA_003525885.1 Stenotrophomonas sp. | reverse complement strand
GCGCAGTTCGGCCTCGACCTTGGCGCGGGTATCGACGTTGACCAGCGGGCTGCCGCGCAGCACCAGCGACACGGTTGCCCGTGACACGCCGATGGCACGCGCGATGTCGGTCACCGTCACCGCCTTGCCGGCGCGCTTGCTGGGACTGCTGCCGTTGTCGTTCATCGTCTTCCCGGACTCCGCTGGAGGCTCAAGCCTAAAGGATCAGGGCCGTGTCGTGCCGTGCCGTTCGCTGGGTCACCGCGAACGGCACAGTCCGGCTCAGCGCAGCTGGCTGCCCGGTGCCGCGCACCAGGACACCGGCAGGTCCTTCACCGCCGTGCCCCAGCCCTGCTCCGGCGCCTTCGCGTCGAGCGCGAAGTGCAGCCGCGGGCCCTGCTGCAGGCGGTTCCAGTCCAGCCACACCGGTGCATGCGCCTGGCCGTCGACCTGCACGCCCTGCACATACTGCAGGCGGCGGCCATCGGCGCCCGGCGCGTCGATGCGCAGGGTCCGGCCATTGCCCATGTCCACTTCCACCTTGCTGAAGCGCGGGGTATGCAGCAGGAACTGGCCGCTGCCCGGCACCGCCGGGTACACGCCGATGGCGCTGAACAGGTACCAGGCCGACATCGTGCCGAGGTCATCGTTGCCGGTCACGCCATTGGGGGCATTGGTGAACAGCTGCTGCGCAGCGCGCACCACGGCGGCGGTCTTCCACGGCTGGCCGATCAGCGTATACAGCCACGGCGAGTGCAGGTCCGGCTCGTTGTTCGGGTTGTAGC
>DQIG01000390.1:2719-2877 GCA_003525885.1 Stenotrophomonas sp. | reverse complement strand
GTTCGGGTTGTAGCGGAACTGGTTGTAGTAGCTGTACGGCCCGACCACCCACTCCTTGCGGGCGGCGTTGAGCGGGTCAGCCTGCAGCGCGTCCATCGCGAAGAACGCATCCAGGCGGCGACCGGCCTGCTCGCGGCCGTCCATCGCCTCGACCAGGC
>DQIG01000390.1:2017-2568 GCA_003525885.1 Stenotrophomonas sp. | reverse complement strand
GTCCATCGCCTCGACCAGGCCCGGCACATCCTGCTGCGCCAGCCACTGGTACTGCCACGCGGTGCCCTCATGGAAGCCATGGTGCGAACGCGGGCTGTAGTGGCCATCGGCCGGCGTATACCACTGGCCATCCTCGGTACGCGGGCGCGGGAAACCGGTGAAGCCGGTCTCGGCGTCGCGCACCTGCGGGTCCCACACCTTGCGCCAGTTGCGGCCGCGCTCACGCAGCGTCGCTGCGTCCTGCGCATGACCCAGGCCATCGGCCATCTGCGAGAGCGCGCAGTCTGCCAGCGCGTATTCCAGCGTCGCCGAGCCGCCATGGTGCGGATCGACATCCATGCCCTTGGACGGGAACGCGCGGTCATAGACCACGTAGCCCTTGTCCAGGTAGGTCGGGTTGCCGGAGCGGCCGGCCATGCGCGAGTTCAACGGCGGCGTGCCGAAGGCATTGCGACGCAGCGCATCCCAGGCCTGCGATTCACGGCCCTTGAGTGCACCGAAGCGCCACAGGTCGACCATGAACGGCGTGACCGGATCGCCGGTCATGATGT
>DQIG01000390.1:1716-1871 GCA_003525885.1 Stenotrophomonas sp. | reverse complement strand
ACCGGATCGCCGGTCATGATGTTGGTCTCGAAGTTGGCATAGCCCCAGCGCGGCAGCCAACCGCCCTGCTCGTCGATCGCCAGCAGGGTGCGGCCGATGTCGCGCGCCACGTCCGGGCGGGTCAGCGCAAGCCACTGGTTCTGCGCGCGGTAGGT
>DQIG01000390.1:961-1567 GCA_003525885.1 Stenotrophomonas sp. | reverse complement strand
ACTGGTTCTGCGCGCGGTAGGTATCCCACAGCGAGAAGTACTCGTAATAGGTCCAGCCATCGGCGCGATGAATGCCATCGTCATAGCCACGGTAGCGGCCGTCGGCATCGTTGCCGGTCATCGGCTGCAGCAGCGCGTGGTAGACCGCGCTGTAGAACACGGCGCGGTCGTCGGCGTTGCCACCCTGCACGCGCACCCGGCCCAGCTGCTCGCGCCAGGACTGCTGGGACAGCGCGCGCATGCGGTCGAATCCGAGCAGCGCCCCACCCTGCATGCCCTCCGCGCGCAGGTTGGTGCGCGCACCTTCGGCATCCACGTGCGAGATCGCGCTGACCGCCGTCACCGACTGGCCCTTGGCCAGGTCGAAGCTGAGCCAGGCACCATTCGGCTTCTGCTCGCCTTCCATGCTGTGCCGCGCGCCCGGCAGGCCACCGCCCTCGCCCCAGGTGCCATGCGCCTTGAACGGGCGGTCGAACTCGATGCGGAACCAGGTGGTGTACTGATGGCCGCCGCAGAAACTTTTGGTGACCAGCTTGCCTTCGACCACGCGGTCGCCGACGACGTCGACCACGCTGCCGATCACCGAATGGCGCTCGTTGGCCTGGC
>DQIG01000390.1:0-812 GCA_003525885.1 Stenotrophomonas sp. | reverse complement strand
AATGGCGCTCGTTGGCCTGGCCGACATTGACCAGCACGTGGCCGTCGCCCTGGCGCTGGCTGAAGGTATAGCGCTCGGCGGCGGCACGGGTGCGCGCGGTGGCCTCGGCATCAATGCCGCCGTAGCTGGTCAGGCGCACCTTGTAGTAGCCGGCCTGACCGATCTCGCCGTCATGGGTGTAGTTCGATGCGTAGGCCTTGTGATCGAACTGCTTGGCGTTGCCGGTATCGAAATCACCGCCCGGACCGATGCTGCCGGTCACCGGCAGGATCGACACCTGCCCGCCCTGCTCCCAGCAGCCCGCGCCGGAAATGAACGAATGGCCGAAGCCGCGGATCTTCTCGTCGTCGTAGCGCCAGCCCGAGTAGTGGCTGCCGATCGGGCTGACCTGGATCAGGCCGAACGGTGCCGACGCGCCCGGGAACGTGTTGCCGTCGTCCTTGCTGCCGATGAAGGTGTTGACCTCGCGCTCCAGCGCAGCCGGCGCGGCCTGCAGCAGCATCGGCGACGCCGACAGTGCGAGCAGGCAGGCTAGGCGCGCCAGCGGGCGCGAAGACAATGGGACGGCGGGAGCGGACGGCACTGGACGCATGTCGGGTTCCTGTAGTCGATGACACGGAGGCAGACGGCCGGGGCCGTCCGGCACCGTTCCACTGAGCCTCGCCGTAACCGGCAGAAAGCTCCCCCTGGAATGACGCCCGACCCGTGCGACCGTGAATTTAGATCGATTCAAGTAGAGCATGCAGGTTCAGCCGAATGCATTCTGCGGCGCAGCATGAGGGGGTGTTCCGCAGGGCTGCGCCCTGCACCTG
>DQIG01000392.1:7657-7796 GCA_003525885.1 Stenotrophomonas sp. | reverse complement strand
GCCACGTCCTTCAGGTTCAGCAGGACTTCGAGCACGTCCTCCTGCAGACCTTCGACCGTGGTGTACTCATGCAACACGCCGTCGATTTCGACTTCCGTGATGGCGAAGCCCGGGATGGACGACAGCAGCACGCGACGCA
>DQIG01000392.1:0-7511 GCA_003525885.1 Stenotrophomonas sp. | reverse complement strand
GACGACAGCAGCACGCGACGCAGGGCGTTGCCCAGCGTATGCCCGTAACCCCGCTCCAAAGGTTCGATAACGACCTTTGCACGGGTGTCGGTAAGGCGTTCGATCTGCGGACCGCGAGGACGCAGAACCTGGTTGGCGGTAACCGTCATGTTGCGGGTTCTCCTAGTGAACCCCCGGCCGTCGCCGGGGGCTCTCCAATGTGAATTACTTCGAATACAGCTCGACGATCAGCGCTTCGTTGATGTCCGCGGGCAGATCCGAACGATCCGGAACAGCCTTGAAGATGCCGGTGAACTTGCCGGAATCCACTTCAACCCACGACGGGCTCAGGTCATGCTGGGCGGCGACGGTCAGGGCTTCCTGGACGCGCAGCTGCTTGGCAGCCTTTTCAGACAGGGCGATGGCGTCGCCAGCCTTGACCTGGTACGAAGCCAGGTTGACCGACTTGCCATTCACGGTGACGCCGCGGTGCGACACCAGCTGACGGGCAGCCGGACGGGTCACGGCGAAGCCCATGCGGTAGACGACGTTGTCCAGGCGGGTTTCCAGCAGCTGCAGCAGGTTCTCGCCGGTGTTGCCCTTCTTGGTCGAGGCCTTCTTGTAGTAGTTGCGGAACTGACGCTCCAGCAGGCCGTAGATACGCTTGACCTTCTGCTTTTCACGCAGCTGGGTGGCGTAGTCGGACAGCTTGCCCTTGCGGGCAGTGGCGCCGTGCTGGCCGGGCTTCTGCTCCAGCTTGCACTTGGAGTCCAGCGCACGCGCCGGGCTCTTCAGGGACAGGTCGGCGCCTTCGCGACGGGCGAGCTTACAGGTAGGACCGATATAACGAGCCATTTCTTATCGCTCCCTTTAGACGCGACGCTTCTTCGGCGGACGGCACCCGTTGTGCGGGATAGGCGTCACGTCGATGATGTTGGTGATCTTGTAGCCGACGTTGTTCAACGAACGCACGGCCGACTCACGGCCCGGACCCGGGCCCTTGATGCGGACTTCCAGCGACTTCACGCCGTAGTCCAGCGCAGCACGACCGGCCTTTTCAGCAGCCACCTGGGCAGCGAACGGGGTCGACTTGCGCGAACCGCGGAAGCCAGCGCCACCGGAGGTTGCCCACGACAGAGCGTTGCCCTGGCGGTCGGTGATGGTGACGATGGTGTTGTTGAACGAAGCGTGGACGTGGGCAACGCCGTCGGTGACGACGCGCTTGATCTTCTTCTTGGTCTTAGCAGCGGGCTTAGCCATTTATAGGTCCCTTACTTCCTGATCGCCTTGCGCGGGCCCTTGCGGGTGCGGGCGTTGGTACGGGTGCGCTGGCCACGCAGCGGCAGACCGCGACGGTGACGCAGGCCGCGGTAGCAGCCCAGGTCCATCAGGCGCTTGATCGCGATGCCGATTTCACGGCGCAGATCGCCTTCCACGATGTACTTGCCGACTTCGGCGCGCAGGCGCTCGATTTCCGGCTCCGACAGATCGCGGATCTTGGTGGTCGAAGCAACGCCTGCGACTTCGCAGACCTTCTTCGAACGGGTACGGCCGATGCCGTAAATGCTTTGCAACCCGACCCAGACGTGCTTCTGGGCTGGCAGGTTGACGCCTGCAATACGCGCCATGACGCGGTTCTCCAGCTGAGTGATGGCCGACAGCGCGCCTCGGGCACGCCAATCCGGCAGGATGGATCAAAAAAGTGAACTAGCGATACTAACAAGGTTCCGGTTTACATGGAAGCCCGTGAAACCATTGGTTTCATGAACCCGGCCTGGGGAGTGTGCCCAGGCTCCGGCGCCGGATGGGGTTGGACCTGGGGTTTCCCCCGGAGCCGCCCGCGCTACTCCAGCGCGGGACCACCTCATCACACCCCCACCCGGAACCGCTGCGGGGGCCGCCCTTCGTTTGTGTGGCCGGAGTCCGCGAAGCGGAGGGACCATCACGTCAGGAAGACGAAAGTATAACAGGCCTATCAGCCGCGGGCAAAACCGCCGCGGTTGCCACCCTTCAGGTTGGCCTTCTTCAGCAGGCTCTCGTACTGATGGGACATCAGGTGCGCCTGCACCTGGGCGATGAAGTCCATCACCACCACCACCACGATCAGCAGCGAAGTACCACCGAAGTAGAACGAGGCATTCAGCTGCGTGCGCATCAGTTCCGGCAGCAGGCAGACGATCACCAGGTAAGCCGAGCCGGCCGCGGTCAGGCGGGTCAGCACGCCGTCGATGTAGTCGGCCGTGGCCTTGCCCGGACGGATGCCCGGAATCAGCGCGCCCGACTTCTTCAGGTTGTCGGCGGTTTCCTGCGAGTTGAACACCAGCGCGGTATAGAAGAACGCGAAACCGGTGATCAGCGCAGCGAAAACGATCATGTGCAGCGGCTCGCCCGGGCCCAGGGCATTGGCGACCTTCTGCAGGACCTGACCAAAGCTGCTCTGGTTGGCAGCCTGGCCGGACCACATGGCGAGGGTGGCCGGGAAGGCCAGCAGGCTCGAGGCGAAGATCGCCGGGATGACGCCGGCCATGTTGAGCTTCAGCGGCAGGAACGAGGTCTGGTTCATGTACGCGTTGCGACCGCCCTGGCGGCGCGCGTAATTGACCGTGATCCGGCGCTGGCCACGCTCGACGAACACCACGAAGAAGGTGAAGGCGAGCACGACGATGGCGATCAGCAGCAGCTGGATGAACTGGATGTTACCGTCGCGGTAGGCATCGAAGGTGTGGATGACCGCACCCGGCAGGCCCGCCACGATGCCGGCGAAGATGATCAGCGACACGCCGTTGCCGATGCCGCGCTCGGTGACCTGCTCACCGACCCACATCAGGAACATGGTGCCGGCGGTCAGTGCGACCACGGCAGTGAGCACGAAGCCCATGCCCGGCGCATACACGACCGGAGCGCCCGACGGCGAGACCTGGCCCTGCAGGGCCAGCGCGATCGAGCCGCCCTGCACCACTGCCAGCAGCACGGCGCCGATGCGCGAATACTGGGTGATCTTGCGGCGACCGGACTCACCTTCCTTCTGCATCGCCTTCAGGGCGGGGAAGATGTGCACGGCCAGCTGCATCACGATCGATGCCGAGATATACGGCATCACGTTCAGCGCGAAGATGCTGAAACGGTGCAGGGCGCCGCCCGAGAACATGTTGAACATGTCCACGATGCCGCCGCCCTGCGTTTGCATCATGGCAAGCATGGCATCGGGATTGACGCCCGGCACCGGCACGTAGCAGCCGATGCGATAGACGATCAAAGCCCCGACGACGAACAGCAAACGTTGGCGAAGTTCAGTGAACTTGCCCATTCCGCCCGCGAGGTTACCGATGCCAGCTTGCGCCATGATTTTCTTACTCCGTTACGCTGCCGCCGGCAGCTTCGATCGCGGCCTTGGCACCAGCCGTGGCAGCAATACCCTTCAGGGTGAACGCCTTGGTCACTTCGCCCTTGACGACGACCTTGGCCTTCTTGGCAGTGCTCGGGACCAGCTTGGCAGCACGCAGGGCGGCGAAGTCGATCTCACCGGCCGGCAGCTTGTCCAGCGCGTACAGCAGCACTTCAGCGGTGTCCTTGGCGATCGGCGAACGGAAGCCGATCTTCGGCAGACGACGCTGCATGGGGGTCTGGCCGCCTTCGAAGCCAGCCTTGATCTTGCCGCCACCCTTACGGGCGAACGAACCCTTGTGGCCGCGGCCGGCAGTCTTGCCCAGGCCCGAGCCGATACCGCGACCGACGCGGGTGCGCTCGGTGCGGGCGCCCGGTGCCGGGCTCAGTTCATTGAGACGCAGAGTCATGATCGATTACTCCTCAACCTTGACGAGGTAGTGAACGGTGTTGATCAGGCCGCGAACCTGCGGGCTGTCCTTCAGTTCACGCACATCGTTGAGCTTGTTCAGGCCCAGAGCACGCACCGACAGGCGGTGACGCGACTGAGTACCACGCAGGCCGCGCACCAGGCGCACCTTCACAGTCTTGTTGGACTCATTAGCCATGGTTGAGTTCCTCCACCTTCTTGCCGCGCTTGGCCGCGATGCGAGCCGGCGACTGCGCAGCGGTCAGGCCCTTCACGGTGGCACGCACCAGGTTGATCGGGTTGCGCGAACCGGTGGCCTTGGCCAGCACGTTCTTCACGCCAACGGCTTCCAGCACGGCGCGCATGGCACCACCGGCGATGACGCCAGTACCTTCCGAAGCCGGCTGCATGAACACGCGGGCTGCGCCGTGACCATCCTTGATGGTGTGCCACAGGGTGCCGTTGTTCAGGTCAACGCTGACCAGGTTCTTGCGAGCCTGTTCCATCGACTTCTGGATGGCGACCGGCACTTCGCGGGCCTTGCCATAACCGAAACCGACCTTGCCTTCGCCGTCGCCGACCACGGTCAGGGCGGTGAAGGTGAACTGGCGGCCACCCTTGACGGTCTTGCTGACGCGGTTGACCGCGACCAGCTTTTCGATCATGCCGTCGTCGATCTTCTCTTCGCGGTTACGGTCGCGATCGCGACCCCGCTGCTGACGCTCTTCTGCCATGTTGATTCCTTGGTTGTTTGGGTATGTACGGCTCAGGGCCGCTTATGGTTGTGAAGTGACGCGTCGTTCCGGTGGGCCGCTGCAGAAGAGCGGCGCCGTCCAGCCTCACTCAGGCTGGCGAGCAGGCGGACAGGAGGCCATCGGCCCCCTGCCCTGATCCCTTAGAACTGCAGGCCGGCTTCGCGGGCGGCTTCTGCCAGGGCCTTGATGCGGCCGTGGTAGCGGTAGCCCGAACGATCGAAGGCAACCTTCTCGACGCCGGCGGCCTTGGCGCGCTCAGCGACGATGCGGCCAACCTTGGCAGCGGCATCGGCGTTCTTGCCGTTCTTCAGGCCTTCCATGACGTCGGTCTGGGTGGTGTTGGCGGCAGCCAGCACCTTGGAACCGTCGGCGGTGAAGACCTGGGCGTACAGGTGCTGACCGGTGCGCAGCACCGACAGACGGGCGACGCCGAGCTCACGGATGTGGGCGCGGGTCGACTTGGCGCGACGCAGGCGGGCGATGTTCTTGTTCATTTTGATTTTCCCTTGAAAGCGGAAGGACCTAATTAGGCCTTCTTGGCTTCCTTACGGATGATGACTTCGTCGGAGTACTTCACGCCCTTGCCCTTGTACGGTTCCGGCTTGCGGAACGCACGGATCTTGGCGGCGACTTCACCGACGACCTGCTTGTCAGCGCCCTGGACCAGGATCTCGGTCTGGGTCGGGGTGGTGATGGTGATGCCTTCCGGCGCCACGAACACGACCGGGTGCGAGAAGCCCAGCGACAGGCTCAGGTCCTTGCCCTGCATGGCAGCGCGGTAACCCACGCCGACCAGCTCCAGCTTGCGCTCGAAGCCTTCGGACACGCCCTTGACCATGTTGGCCAGGATCGCACGCACGGTACCGGTCAGTGCGACCAGGTCGGCGTTCTCGGTGCTCAGGGTGGCAACGCCGCTGTCGACGTTGATGGCAATACCGGCCGGCTTGGCCAGCGACAGGGTGCCCTTCGGGCCCTTGACGGTGACGCTGTCCGACTGGACGTTCAGTTCGACCTTACCCAGGGTGACGGGCTTCTTGGCTACGCGGGACATAGTTCTACTCCTTTCGCCTTAGGCCACGAAGCACAGGACTTCGCCGCCGACGCCCAGCTGGCGCGCCTGCGCATCAGTCATGATGCCCTTGGAGGTGGAAATGATGGAGATACCCAGGCCATTCATGACCTTCGGCAGCTCGCTCTTGCCGCGGTACTGGCGCAGGCCCGAACGCGAGAAGCGCTTCAGGGTCGCGATGACCGGCTTGCCTTCGAAATACTTCAGCACGATTTCCAGCTCGGACTTGTTGTTTTCCAGCTGGGTCACGCGCAGGTCGGTGATGTAACCCTCGTCCTTCAGGACCTGGGCGATCGCAACCTTGATCTTGGACGACGGGGCTTTCACCGTCTGCTTGCCAACCGCGGCCGCATTCTTGATGCGGACCAGCAGGTCGGCGATGGGATCAGTCATGCTCATATGAGTACCTTTGAGTGCACCGATATCCGCTTTCGCGAAAATCTGTTGTCTCCTGGAAACGGGCCAGGTCCCTTGATGCAGCGGGCCGAAAGCCCACTCCTACAACCCCGTTTGCGCAGGGCAAGACGCGGGAGTATACGCCAAAAGAGCCCGACTTGCGTCGGGCTCTTCGGGTTTTTTCGCAGAAAGGAAGCTGAACGCCTCCCCTCCCCGGTTCAGCAGCCCCCGAAGGGGCTCCTGATCGCAGGGCCGGCTGGGATTACCAGCTGGCCTTGCGCAGACCCGGGACGTCGCCACGCATGGTGGCTTCGCGCAGCTTGTTACGGCCGAGGCCGAACTTGCTGTAGACGCCACGCGGACGACCCGACAGCTCGCAACGGTTGCGCTGGCGGCTCGGCGACGAATCGCGCGGCAGCTTGGCCAGCTTGGTTGCGGCGTCGATCTTCTCTTCGTAGGTCGCGTCCACGGAGGACACGATCTTCTTCAGAGCCGCACGCTTTTCAGCGTACTTCTTTGCCAGCTTTTCCCGCTTGATGTCGCGGTTGACCATGGAGGTCTTTGCCATTTCGGTTTCCTCGACAGATCAGTTACGGAACGGGAACTTGAACGCTGCCAGCAGCGCCTTCGCTTCCGCGTCGGTCTTCGCAGTGGTGGTGATGGCGATATCCATACCGCGGATCGCGTCGACAGCGTCGAAGTCGATTTCCGGGAAGATGATCTGTTCCTTCACACCCATGTTGAAGTTGCCGCGACCGTCGAAGGAACGACCGGAAACACCACGGAAGTCGCGCACGCGCGGCAGCGAGATGTTGATCAGGCGATCCAGGAACTCGTACATCTTGTGGCGACGCAGCGTGGTCTTGCAGCCGATCGGCCAACCATCGCGGATCTTGAACGACGCAACCGACACACGCGACTTGGTGACAACCGGCTTCTGGCCGGAAATCTTGGTCATGTCGCCGACGGCGTTTTCCAGGATCTTCTTGTTGGTGGCCGCTTCGCCGACACCCATGTTCAGGGTGACCTTGACCAGCTTCGGCACTTCCATCGGATTGGTGTAGCCGAACTGCTTCATCAGCGCCGGCACCACTTCGTCCTTGTAGAACTTTTCGAGACGGGAACTCATCTTCTCATTCCTCAGGCGTCGAGCGCCTCACCGCTGGAGCGGAACACACGCAGTTTGCGTCCATCCTCCAGCACCTTGAAGCCAACGCGTTCGCCCTTGCCCGAAGCCGGGTTCAGAACATTCACGTTGGAGATATGGATCGAAGCTTCGCGCTCGACCACGCCGCCGGCAACACCTGCCTGCGGGTTCGGCTTGGTGTGGCGCTTGACGATGTTCACGTTGGCGACGACCACACGGTCGCCGTCGACGCGGACGACTTCGCCCTGCTTGCCCTTGTCCTTGCCAGCGTTGACGACAACCTGGTCGCCCTTCTTGATACGGTTAGCCATGATTATCTCCTGTCGCTCACAGCACTTCGGGAGCGAGCGAGACGATCTTCATGAACTTCTC
>DQIG01000391.1:3041-6603 GCA_003525885.1 Stenotrophomonas sp. | reverse complement strand
ATGTTCAGCAGGCTGCCCCGCGCCATCGCGCCGGTGGACGGATAGACGACATACGCACGTGCCGGATCTTCCGACGGCACGTACACCGGGCCACTCGACTGCGCAACGATGCGGGCCTGCGCCGGAGAGGCCAGCTGCGGATGATGTTCGACCTTCACGCTGCGGCGTTCACCGCGACTCACCACGTCGATCGGCGCAACACCATTGCTTGCAAGCTGCTGGCCGCGGCGCATCGAGTCATAGACTTTCTGCACGTAGCCGTGACGGAAGCCGGTCTCGAAATTACCCGAGTAGTAGCAGCTGAACGACTTGCCCCAGTCACCACCGGAGCGCTTATAGCACTCGGCGAGGATGCGCGAACCCGCCTGCAGGTTCGGGCACTGCTGGAATGCCTTCTCGTAGGAATCCAGGCCGTACTTGCCGAGGTTGTAGCGATTGACCTGGGCCAGCCCGATGGAGAAGTTGTAGCCCTTCTCTTCCAGCATGCGCACCGTCGCCAGCGCTTCGTCGAGCGCCTTGGGCTGGCGCACCAGTGCGCCGCCGACCACGCCGATGGCGTAGGGATTGCGCGACGATTCGACGTTGATGACGTGCTGCATCACATCCATCGAGACGGCCATCTCCGGGCACGCCATCATTTCCAGTCCTGGCAGCATCCTTCAGCCCTCCTGCCCCTGGGCGCGCCCAGGATTGAAGTCGATGCCGGTGATGTAGCGCGAACCGGCATGCGCCTTGATATGCACGACGATGTCGATGGTCATCATCAACAGTCGCTTGATCACGTTGAATTCAAGGCCCGAACCTTCGGTTGAGGCCTTCACCATCAATGCCAGCTGGTCCCAGGTCTGCTCTGGGCTGCCGGCGTGGCAGCTGGTGATCGAACCCGGGTGGCCCGACGCGCAGTTGCGGATGAAGTAGAACGCTTCATCACCTCGCAGCTCGGCCAGGATGATGCGTTCGGGCTTCATGCGCAGGCAGGCTTCCATGCAGCTCTTGGCACTGACATTGCTGGTGCTCTGTCCACCCTTGGAATACAGAAGGTGCACGACATTGGGTTGGGTCAGAAACAGTTCGCGCGCGTCCTCGATCGTGACCAGGCGCTCGCTGTCCGGGATATGATTGACCAGCGCTTTCATGAAGGTGGTCTTGCCGCTACCGGTCGCACCGGATACCACGATGTTCTTGCGGTACATCACCGCACGCCGGAAGAACTCGGCGTACTCGCGCGAATGGCGCAGCTCCAGCAGTTCGCGATCCTGCTCGCTGATGCTGCCATCGCTTTCCAGGATCTGATTGAAGAAGCCATCTTCGTGATACTGGCTGAGCGACTTGGTGTGCTTGGACGGCAGACGAATGGTGATCGACACCTTGCCGGCGTCACATGCGGGCGGAATCACGAACTGCGCACGCTGGCCGGTGGGGAACGTGAGCGACACGACCGGATCGGCATCGGTGATGCGCTGGCCGGTGTTGCTCTCGTTCACCACCGCCGTGCAGAACTGCCGGGCCCGCTCGAAGGTCAGGCTCGGCACGTCTACCCGCTGCCACCCCGCCCGGGTTTCCAGGTACAGCTCACCGGGACGGTTGATGCAGATTTCCGTCACTTCCGGGGACGTCATGTACTCGGCGATGCCCAGCACTTCGTACTGATAGCGCAGGAAATCGCTGGAGACGAGGGCGAGGGGTGACACTTCGGCGTCCATGATCGTTCGTTGGGTTACCGGCGGGGGTGCAGCACGTTGGTGAAGTCGACGTCCTTGGCAACGTAGACGTTCACGATCGTGCCCTGGTTGATGGTGACGGTCGGCGGACGACGGTTGCTGCTGAGTGCCTCGTTGGCCAGGCGCTCCATCGTGCGTGCGGTCGCACTCTCATAGGGCGACTGCACCGTCATGCCGTTGTTGGCGATGGTGGTGGTCTCTGGACCGTGTTCGGCGGCTGCGTACTTGAAGGCATCGGAAATCAGGCTGATCATCAGCGCCGAAGCGATGCGGCTGCCCCAGTGCGCGCTGTACTGGCCCGGATGACCGGCGCCGCCCAGCTGATCCACGCCCGGGCTGGACATCGCAACATCGATGCCATTCGGAGTGGTGATGCGATCCCAGATCACTTCCACGCGCTTGCCGATCGGACCGCCGCCGTAGGCGCCATAGATCTTGGAGCCCTTCGGCAGCAGCAGGTTGCGACCGTTGATCGAGTACACCGGCTCGGTCAGCAGGCACGAGGTATAGCCGGCGAGATCGGTGATGATGCGGGTTTCCAGCACGCAACGCAGGTAGGTGCCACGCACCAGCAGTGCATCGGGACTTTGGATGTAGGTTGCGCTGGAGACATCCTCGACGTCCGGTCCGCGACGGACCTTTGCCGGCGCCGCCTGATTGTTGGGCAGCTGGGCCAGCATGGTACGGGTGTACTCATCCATGCCGCGGCCGCCATTGCCCCCGTTGCCATCCTGTCCATCACCACCACCCACCCCGCTCCCGGAGCCGATGCGGCGGTCCAGCAAAGTCGGGCCACGGTCCATCTCGCGTGCCGAATCGGACTGGGGAACGAACAGCGGGGTGGAATCCAGCGGCGGCGGCGGCAGCGCCGGCAACATCGGTATCGGGTCAACCGGCTGCATTGCCTGGGCCGGGCCCGGGTCGGTCTGCACAGCGTCCGGCAGCGTCGGCGTGGTGGCGCGCGCGACATCCGGCACCTTCTGGACAGCATCCTTGTCATCCTGGCCCTTGCGGAACAGCAGGAAGCCCATGGCCATCAGCAGCAACACGATGCCGCCCAGGAACAGCAGCGCCTTACGGTTCAGCCGCTGCTCCTCAGCCGAGCGCAGCTGCGGTGCGGCCGCATCCAGATCCGGCGCAGGCTCGGCCTGGGTCGTGCCGAAGTACGGATTCGACTGCGCGTCCGGGGCGCCCTGTGCGCCGTACGGACTCTGGCTCTCGTCGCGTCCGTTGTTCGGGTCGTTTCCGGGAGTGTTCTGCTGGCTCATTTCTTCACGTTCCTTCGCAGGCCGACGACGAAGTCGCCGTGGCGGATGACCAGGTACGGGTGGGTCCCGTGCACGATCAGCGTATTGCCTTCAACCGTGGTGTTGACCACGAAGTCTTCACCGTATTCCGTTTCGCGACCGAACACCGCCGGGAAGATGCCGGTCTTGTACTCCGGCGAATTCGGCAGTTTCAGGTAGGTGAAACGACCATCGTCATAGGCGTTGACCGGGATCAGCCACCCCATCTTCTTCGCCTTGCTGGTCGAATAGGAGTAGTTGAAGTTGTACTGGCGGTCCTTGGCCAGTTCAGAGCTCAACAACGGCTTGGCCTCTTCCTCGACCGCCTCCTGGGCGACGCCGAACACGGTGTCGTTCGGATAGACGAAGGCGATCTTGTACTGCACGCCTGCACGACGGGCCTGTTCCAGCTGGCGCCAGTCGGTGGCCACCACCTTCAGCTCGAAGATGTAGGAATGGGTCTCGGTGCGCACCATCATGTTGGTGTCGACGTCGACGTTCTTCGGCTTGATGTAGAACACGTTCTCGCGGCGGGTCAGCTCCCAGCCGCTGCTG
>DQIG01000391.1:0-2890 GCA_003525885.1 Stenotrophomonas sp. | reverse complement strand
AGCTCCCAGCCGCTGCTGAAGCCGGTGCTGTAGTCGAGGATCTTCTCGTTCGGGCTCAACTCGATCTGGGTGGTCAGGCCCAGGCCGGTGCGAACCGGATAGATACGGTCCTTCTCGTACTCGTAATGGTCAACCGCCTGCGCCATCGCCGCTGCTGAGAACAGCAACGACAACATCGACAGCAGCGCCAGCGCGCTTCCCCTGATATTTCGACTACTCATCGGTTGCTTGCTCCATCAGCAGTTCCGGTGGAATTGTTCTGCGCCGGCCTCATGGCCGGCTGTCCGGGCATGACTTGCCCCGGCATTGCTTGCCCCTGCACCGGCTGACCGGGCATGGGTTGACCCTGGACGGGCTGACCTGGCATCGGCTGGCCCGGCACCTGGCCATTGGCCGGAACCGCGACCGGTTGGCCGGTGGCTGGATCGATCATCGTGGCCGCGGCCGGATTGTTCGGATCGTAGACGCCCTGCGCCTGCTGCGCGGCCTGCTGCGCCTGCGCCTGCATGGCGCCGTCATCCGGTACGGGCACGCCACGCGAGTAGTCGTTGTCGACGCGGTATTCGGTGACCTGGAACGCCAGCGGGTTGAGGATGCGGTCCTGTTCGGACAGCGCCAGGTTCTGGTTGTAGCCGAAGCGCATCGTCACCAGCTGGTTGTCCAGGTAGGTGGCGACGCCGGTGCGCTTGTCCAGCAGGCTGCGCTGGATGCGCACCGAAGCGCCGCGGAAGCTGCCGTTCGGCTCGGCGCCCAGCGGCGTGATGCTGAGGATCTTGACCCGGATGGCGCGCTCGCGGCCATACATCACGAACGGGTTCTGCGGATTGTTGCCGGCATAGCGGACGCGCATGGACTGCGCCACCGGATCGGTGGACATCACGAACACCAGTTCCCAGTCGCGCAGGCCCATCACCGCCGAGTCGTACGATTCGCGCGCGAGCACGTACTGGGCGACGTTGCTGCGATTGATCGCTTCGTTGGTGGTGATCGTCTCGCCCTGGAAGGTGCCACTCAGGCGCGCGACGGTCGCGGTGCCGGTGTAGGCATCGGCCATCACCAGGAACGGCACCTTCTCCTTCAGCGGCAGCATGTAGTAATAGCCGCCAGCCAGGGCGAGCGACATCAGCAATGAGCCTGTGGCGACCCACCACGCACGTCGCTCGCTGCGGCGTGCCATGTCGGCCACGGTGATCTCGTAGCTGACCGCCTTGGCGACCGACTGCTCGACCTTGGGACTATTGCCGGGATCCTTCTTGCGGAACATGGATTCTTCCGTACTGCTGAAACATCAATGGGCGTGGAACCCCTGCGACAGGCGCGGGGAGCGGCACGTTCGATGATTTCGAGGTGGACTCAGGTGCCGCTGCTGGAATCAGCGCCCTGCGCCGACGCGGTCGGCGTCGAGCCTGCGCTCTGCACAACGATCTGGTTGCCAACGATGGAGACGGAGATGCCCTGCGCTGCATAGGCTGCGGTCAGATCGATCACGGCCTGCTGTGCATTGGTGGTGTCGATGCTCGAGACCGCGCCGAACAGGGTGAAGTCCGAGCTGAGGCGGTAGTCCAGCGTGCGCCCGGAATCCTTGGCCCAGCGCTCGAGCATGGCTTTGAGCGTGCCATCCATCGGCGAGGCCTGATAGACGTAGCTGGAGTACAGCGGGATTTCGGTCGTCGCCGCAGCAAAGCGGTTGACCGGCTTCCAACGGCCTCCGAAATCGGGAGCGGACTTGGTGGCACAACCCGCCACCATCAACGCCGCCACTGCGGCGATGGACATTTTTGCGATAAACGCCTGATTCATACGGGCTTCACTTTGACGTACGAAAAAGCAGTTTCGAGCGTTGGATCCCTGGTCGTCCGGCGCTGCATGGCGCACACCGGAAACGGGGAGACGCGCTGGCTTGCAGCACACCTGCCCCGGCTCCCCTGCAGCCTTACGGCTGCCAACCAGGTTGCAGGCGGAGCGACGGACTTCAGCCGCCACGCACCTGCACACCCTTACCAACGTCGAAACCATCCTTGTTTCCATGGCACAAACTCCTGGCCACCCTACTGCTGAAACTTTGACACCCGGCACATATTTCCGGACCTCAAACATAGGGTCGCACAACCACGCGTCAATTCCATGTCAGGAAAACCTGAAAATCTATCGCCTCATGCTATTTTTTTGACGAAGCTCACCAATTCACGTTGCTGAATGTGAACCAAGTTCACAATTTTACATTTGTGAATTCAGACCTTGAGCATCGGAACGTCCACCTTCGGCAGCAGCCTCGAGGTGAAGTAGCGGTCCTTGTAGTAGCGGATCTTGTCGCACTTCACCGGATGCGGTATGCCCTCGTACAGGAACACCTCCATGTCCGGCCCCATCGCTTTCAGCTCCTGCGGCAGCATCAGCGCGCGCCGCTCCTCGGTGAAGTTGTGGGTCTTCTCGCGGGCATGGGTGACGTTCTTCCTGCGCACGGTCGTGTAGCCCAGCATGTCCGAGTAGTCGTTGGCATCCTGCTGTTCGCGCGGCGCGTACAGGATCTGCAGGGCGTGGTTGGTGATGATCGTGCGCGAGACTTCACGGCCATAGGTGGCATCGAGCTGCGACATGCTCTGGATGATCGGCAGCAGGCGGATGTTGTAGCCCGCCATGTAGGACACCGCCGAGGCGATGATCTCGACTTTGCCGATCGAGGTGAATTCGTCCATCAGCAGCAGGCACTGGTACTTCAGGTCCGGGCTGGACTTGGGCAGTTCCTTGGTGTTGAGGTTGATCAGCTGGCTGAAGAACAGGTTGATGATCAGGCGGCTCTCGGCCAACTTGTTCGGCTGGATGCCGATATAGATGGTCATCTTCTTCTTGCGGACGTCGGTCAGCAGGAAGTCGTTGCAGCTGGTGGCCT
>DQIG01000269.1 GCA_003525885.1 Stenotrophomonas sp. | reverse complement strand
GCGGCGGGTGACGGCGGCGATCACAGCGTCGGCGGCGGTGCGCGGCTTGGGTGCCGGCGGTGGTGCAACGTCACGGCGCGAGGCTTCCAGTGCACGCTGCACGGCGCTCTCGTCGTAGTTGGCGGCGGCGACGATCTCGATGCCTTCCTCGATCCGGCGGTTGGACAGGATCACGGCGTCAGGACCATGTTCCTTGCGCACCAGGTTCATGGCCGAGCGCATGTCGGCGGCGACGAATCGTTTGATTTTCATGCTGTGGTCACGGGACGAAGACGGCGGGGTGGCGGTCGGAGAACTCGGGTGGTCGGTGGTCTGCACGGTGCGGGTTCCCCTTGGTATCTGTCTGTTGCGTTGGTTCGAAAGTGGTGTCTGTTTTCTGGCGCATCGGAGGGCGGCGTCAGCTGATCGTTCCGACCAGCTTCAGGCGCTTGTCCTCCGGCACCTCGCTGTAGGCCAGGACCGACAGCGACGGAACGCTGTGGCGGACCAGGCGGGCCAGCGCGGCGCGCACCGGGCCAGGTACCAGCACGACCGCGGGCTCGTTGCGGGCTTCCTGCTTGCTGACACATTCGGCCAGGCTCTGGTGCAGCCGCTCAGCGAGTCCGGGTTCCAGCGCGGCGCCGTTGCCCTGCGTGGACTCCTGCAAGACACGTTCCAATTGCGGGTTGAGGGTGAACACCGGCAGCTCCGCCGACATTCCGGCGATCTCCTGCACGATGAAGCGGCCCAGCGCGGTGCGCACGGCGGCGGTCAGCACGGCCGGGTCCTGGCTGCTGGGCGCGTGTTCGACCAGCGCCTCGGCGATCTTGCGCAGCTGGCGGATCGGGATGCGCTCGACCAGCAGGTTCTGCAGCACGCGCACCACCGCCGACAGTGGCAGCGCCTTCGGCGTCAGATCTTCGACGAGCTTGGGCGCGCTCTTGGCCAGGTTGGCCAGCAGGTGCTGCACTTCTTCGTGGCCAAGCAGCTCGGGCGCGTGTTCACGGATCAGGTGTGACAGATGGGTGGCGACCACGGTGGCCGGATCGACCACGGTGTAGCCCAGCGTTTCGGCCTGGGCGCGCTGGTGCGGCTGGATCCAGGTGGCATCCAGCCCGAACGCGGGATCCTTGCCGGCGATGCCTTCCAGCGCCCCGAGCGCGCTGCCCGGGTCCAGCGCCAGCTCGCGGTCGGGGTGGATCTCGGCGGTGGCCACCGGCACGCCATGCACCAGCACGCGGTAGCCGTTGGCAGGCAGTTCCAGGTTGTCGCGGATGTGCACTGACGGGATCAGGAAGCCGACATCCTGGGTCAGCTTGCGGCGCACGCCCTTGATGCGCGCCATCAGTTCGCCGCCCTGGTTGCTGTCCACCAGCGGAATCAGCCGGTAGCCGACCTCCAGGCCCAGCGGATCGACCGGGCGCAGTTCGTCCCAGCTCAGTTCGGCAGTCGGTGCCGGCGCGGCCGGGCGGCCGAGCGCATTGAGCGCGGCGGCATCATTGCCACCGCCTGCCGCCTCGGCGGCCGGGGCCTTGCCCTTGCGGTACACCTTCCAGGCGATGAAACCGAGGATCGCGGCCAGCGTCAGGAAAGCGACGTTGGGCATGCCCGGCACCAGGCCAACCACGCCGATGATGCCGGCGGTGATCGCCAGCGCGCGGTACTGGCCGAACACCTGGCCGGTCATGGCCTGCGCCATGTCCTGCGAACGCGAGGCACGGGTAACCAGCATGGCCACGGCGCTGGAGACCAGCAGGGCCGGCAGCTGCGCCACCAGGCCGTCACCGATCGACAGCAGAGTGTAGGTGGCCGCGGCGTCGCCGAACGGCATGCCATGCTGCAGCACGCCTACGGCCAGGCCGCCGAGCATGTTGATGAACAGGATCAGGATGCCGGCGATGGCGTCGCCGCGGATGAATTTGCTGGCACCGTCCATCGCGCCGTAGAAGTCGGCTTCCTCGCGGACTTCCTCGCGGCGCAGCTTGGCTTCTTCACGCGTCAGCAAACCGGCGTTGAGGTCGGCGTCGATCGCCATCTGCTTGCCGGGCATTGCGTCCAGGATGAAGCGCGCGGTCACTTCCGAGACGCGGCCGGCGCCCTTGGTGATCACCACGAAGTTGATGATGGTGAGGATCGCGAACACCACGATGCCGACCGCGTAGTTGCCGCCGATCACGAATTCGCCGAAGGCGGCGATGACCTTGCCCGCGGCGTCGTGGCCGTTCTGGCCGTTGAGCAGGATGACGCGGGTGGAGGCCACGTTCAGCGCCAGCCGCAGCATGGTGGTGATCAGCAGCACGATCGGGAAGATGGTGAAATCCAGCGGGCGCTTCACGTAGACCACCGCCAGCAGCACCATCAGCGAGATGGCGATGTTGAAGGTGAACAGCGCATCGAGCACCGGCGCGGCCAGCGGCACCACGACCATGGCCAGCAGGGCCAGCACGATCAGGGGCGCGCCAAGGCCCTGGCGGATCATTTCCAGGGCGCGGCGGGTGTTGAAACCGGTCGAGGGCTGGGCGCTCACGGGCGGCCTCCCTTGCCGAATTCATCCACCTGGATGTGCGGGGCGTCCGGCATCGGGCCAGTGCGCCAGGCGCGCAGCTGGTAGACGTAGGACAGGACCTGGGCGACGGCCGAATACAGTCTCACGGGGATTTCCTTTCCGAGTTGGCCTTCCCGATACAAGGCGCGTGCCAAAGGCGGGGCAGAGACGATCGCCACCTTGTTGCCGTCGGCTACTTCACGGATGCGCAGGGCGGTCTCGTCCACGCCCAGGGCGACTACGGTGGGGGCGTTCATGGCGCCGCCCTCGTACTTCAGCGCCACCGCGTAGTGGGTGGGGTTGACCACCACCACGTCGGCAGTGGGCACTGCTTCCATCATCCGGCGGTTGGCCATCTGCTGCTGCAGCTGGCGGATGCGGCCCTTGACCTCGGGGCTGCCCTCGCTTTCCTTCATTTCCCGGCGCAGCTCTTCACGGGTCATCTTCAGCTTGCGCATCCAGTTCCAGCGCTGGTACGGGGCATCGATGGCGGCCAGCACCAGCATGGCGCCGGCGGTGGCCAGCAGCAGGCGCAGGGTGAAGCCGAGGCCGTCGGTGATGGCCGTTTCCAGCGGGTGGTGGATCAGCCCGCGCAGGGTGTCGAAGCCGGTCCAGACCACCAACCCGGCGGCGACGCCGACGAAGGCCACGCGCAGCAGCGACTTGGTGAACTCGGCGATCGCCTCGGGGCCATACAGGCGTTTGAGCCCGCTCATCGGGTTCATGCGGTTGATGTCGGGCAGCAACGCCTTCTGCGACCAGCGCAGACCACCCATCACCAGCGGTGCGACGAAGCTGGCCAGCAGGCAGACCAGCACCAGAGGTGCGATCACCAGCATGAACTGCAACAGCAGGTCGCCAAAGTGGCCGAACAGTTCCTTCGGGTTCTGCCGCAGGCTCTGTTCCGGGCTCAGCGCCTGCTTCATCCAGGCCGTGGCGCCACGGCCGATCGAGCCGCTCATGGCCATCACCGCCAGCACGCCGGCGCCGAACACGGCGGCGGTGCCGAGTTCGCGCGAGCGCGGCAGGTTGCCCTGTTCACGGGCGTCGCGCAGGCGTTTTTCGGTCGGTTGTTCGGTCTTTTCGCCGGCGGATTCGTTCTCGGACATCACGGGCACTGCGGCAGGGGTTGCCGGGGTGCGTGCAAGAACTGTTCCACGCATGGCGTGGATCTACCGACGGCCCGTCTTGTAGAGCCGAGCCCACGC
>DQIG01000128.1 GCA_003525885.1 Stenotrophomonas sp. | reverse complement strand
TCCTGCTGATGCGATTGACGGGAATGAGCGCCAACCTGATGAGCCTCGGTGGCCTGGCCATTGCCATCGGCATCCTGGTGGATGCGGCGGTGGTCGTGGTGGAGAACGTGGTCAGTCGCCTGGATCCGGACGGTCCAGGGGCGCGCTTGCCGCGCCTGCATCGCGTGTTCGTGGCCACCCGCGAAGTCGCTACACCGGTGGCGTCGGGCATCCTGATCATCTGCCTCACCTTCATGCCGCTGCTGACCCTGGAAGGGCTGGAGGGAAAGATGTTCGCGCCAGTAGCGCTGACCATCGTGTTCGCACTGGCGTCGTCACTGCTGCTTTCGCTTACCCTGGTGCCGGTGCTGTCTTCGTTGCTGCTGAAGGAGCAGGCCCACCACGAACCGTGGCTGATGCGGCAGATCCTGCGCGGCTACACGCCGCTGCTGGGGGCCGTGCTGCAGCGGCCCGCGCTGGCCTACGCCAGCGCCGCGCTGGCGCTGCTGCTGGGTGCTGCGGCCTATCTGGTCACCGGCAAGACCTTCATGCCGTCGATGGATGAAGGCGACCTGCTGCTGCAGGTGCAGAAGCCGGCCTCGATCAACCTGGAGCGCTCGCAGGCCATTGACGGCGCAATCGAGCGCGCACTGATCGCCAGCATCCCGGAAATCCGCCATGTGGTCACCCGGGTCGGTTCGGATGAGCTGGGGCTGGACCCGATGGGTCTCAACGAAAGCGATCTGTTCATCGAACTGGCACCACGAGACAGCTGGCGCGTGGCGGACAAGGAATGGTTGGTCGGCGAAGTCCGTTCGGTGATGCAAGCGTTCCCCGGTGTGGAATACGGCTTCACCCAGCCCATCGAGATGCGCGTTGCCGAGATGCTGACCGGCAGCCGCGGCGATCTTGCGATCAAGATCTTTGGCCCGGATCTGGATGTGCTCGCATCACTGGCACAGCGCACACAGGCCACGCTGGAAGCTGTATCCGGTGCCGAGGACGTGCTGACCCAGGCCGCCGACGATGTGGCCTACCTGCAGGTGAAGGTCGATCCGCTCGCCGCCGGTCGTGTCGGGCTCGCCGTCACCGATGTGCAGGACGAGCTGCGCGCGCAGGTGGAAGGCGTGTCGGCCGGGCAGATCATTGAGCCGGATAGGCGCATTCCACTGCTGGTGCGCGGAGATGGCGAGGTGCGCGGCTCGGTGCAGCGCTTCGGCCTGCAGTCACTGGCCACGCCGGACCAGGGCAACATTCCATTGACCGCACTGGCCAGCGTGGCGCAGACCAGCGGCCCGGTGATGGTGCGCCGTGAGGCGGGCTCGCGCTACGTGCTGCTGCAGGCCAACGTCAATGGTCGCGACCTGGTTGGGTTCGTTGCGGAGGCGCGTGCCGCGGTTGAACGTGACGTGCCGCTGCCGCCCGGCTACAGCATGGAATGGGGTGGCCAGTTCGAGAACCAGCAACGTGCCGCGGCTCGCCTGGGCGTGGTGGTGCCGGCCGCATTGGCGCTGATCTTCGTGGTGCTGTTCATGACGTTCGGCTCGGTGCGCCAGGCTGCACTGATTCTTGGCAACGTACCGTTCGCCATGGTGGGCGGTGTACTGGCGCTGTGGTTGTCCGGGCAATACCTGTCGGTGCCGGCCTCGGTGGGCTTCATTGCCCTGCTCGGCATCGCGGTACTCAATGGCCTGGTGCTGGTGTCCTGCTTCAACCAGCTGCATGCGCTCGGCCATTCGATGGACTACGTGGTCCGCGAAGGCGCCCTGCGCCGTCTGCGGCCCGTAATGATGACCGCCACCATTGCCGCGTTCGGGCTTGTGCCCCTGCTGCTGGCCACCGGCCCCGGCTCGGAGATCCAGCGTCCGCTGGCCATCGTGGTGATTGGCGGCCTGGTGACCTCCACCGCGCTGACCCTGCTGCTTCTTCCCCTGCTCTACCAGCGCTACGGCCAGCCGGCCGGCAAGCGTGAGGTGTCCCCATGACTGAACTCGTCCGCTTCAACCTGGTTTTCCCGCCTGCGCTGGAAGACGCCATCACCGAATGCCTGATCGCTGCGCCCGGCATGCCCGGCTTCACCCTGCTGCACGCTGAAGGCCACACCAGCGACTTCAGTACCGCGCAGGTACCTGAGCAGGTACGTGGCCGAGTGGAGCGGCGGGTGCTGTGGATGGTGCTGCCGTCCACGCGCGTGGGCGAGCTGCTGGTGGCGCTGCGCAAGGATGTCGCCTCCGGCGATGCGCGCTGGTGGACCGAGCCGGTGCTGGGCATGGGGAGGCTGGCATGAAGTGCCTTCGCCCTGCCTTGCTGGCCATCGCGCTTGCATTCCCGGCCGCTGCCGCGCTGGCGGCCACCGATGGCCTCCCCCCGGTGGAGGTCGTGCGCTTGGCCCTGCAGGGCCATCCGCAGCTGCTGGCCGCGCGTGCCGAGCGTGAGGCCAGTGGTTACGGAGCCGAGGCCGTGCAGCGCGGACCGTACGAGTTTGAAGCGAGCGTCACGCCGCAACGGCGGCGGACCGACATCGACGGGCGCTTCAACGAATGGGAAGCCCAGCTCGGCCGCAGCGTCCGGCTGCCGGGCAAGGCCCGGCTCGACCGGCAGATCGCCAGCCAGATGCGTGAAGTGGCCGACCGCACCCAGCATGGTGCACAGCTGGCCGTGGGTGAATCGTTGCTGGAAGGCTGGATGCAGTGGCTGGATGCCGAGCAGGCGCTGCAATTGATGCTGGCCCAGCAACAGCTGCTGGCACGCGAGCGCGAAGCGGCGCGACAGATGCATGAGAAAGGCGCACTGTCGACACTGGATCTGGATCTGATCGATGCAGACCTCGCCTCGGCGAAGGCGCGCCTGATCGGTGCCAAGGCCGCTGCGGCACAGACCCGTCAACGGCTGCGGCACCAGTTCCCGCAACTGCCGCTGCCGGAACGGGCCCCGGCCGTGGCCGAGCCACAGGCATTGCCGACGGATACCACCGGCCTGTCCATGCAGCTGCTGGAAAGCAGTGCCGCACTGGCAGTGGCGCGCGGCAAAGCGGCCGAACAATCGTTGCTGGCCGACCGCGCACGCGCCAACCGCCGGCCGGATCCGACCGTCGGTGTGCGCTGGCTGCGCGAAGGCCGCGATCCAGAGAACGCGCTGGGCGTGGTGATCAGCGTACCGTTCAGCGGTGGCTATCGTCGTGCGCAGGCACAGCATGAATCCGCGCGAGAGGCCGCGCTGCACG
>DQIG01000424.1 GCA_003525885.1 Stenotrophomonas sp. | reverse complement strand
GGCTGCAGCCGGCGGCGCAGGGCTGCCAGCCGGGTCGTCAACGTGTTCTTCATTGCAGGTTGCCAGCAGGACGGGCCGCGCCGTCGCGGCCCGTCCGCGCAGTCACGGCTGCACCACCGTGATCGTGGTCGGGTTGCTGCGGCCGACGCCGCGCAGCTGCGGCCGGTACATGTCCTCCACCAGCGGCGGTGGCACCGAGTAGGTACCCGGGGTCACCGCACGCACCAGGTAGAACACGTTGGCCTTGCTGCCACGCGAGAGCTTCAGCGCGGCCACGTAGCGGTCGTCGCGGAACTCCTCGTGCTTGGTATCGGCGGCTTCACCACGGTCGCTGATGGTGATGCCATCGACCACCACGTCGGCCCACTGCTTGGCATCGCCCAGGTTGAAGTTCTCGATCTCCAGGCCCGCCGGCAGCAGATCGGTCAGCAGTGCATCGGGCATCGTGGTGTCGGCGGTAACGGTGACGCGCACGATCAGTGCTTCGCCTTCCTTCAGCGGGCGCGGCGACCACGGCTTGCCATCGGTGCCGTAGTAGCTGCGCTCAACGCCCAGCACGCTGTTGTCCGGCGCCGGTGCGCTGCGCGGGATGCCGGCCACGTCGATGCTGGCGAACATCGGCGGCTGCCCCTGCGGGGTGAAGCGCACGCCGCTGGCCAGCTCACTGGCGCTGAAGTTGCGGCCGAACAACTTGCGCTCGCCGATGGCTTCGGTGTTGCCACCGATCACCAGCTCGCCGGCTACCAGCGCCTTCTGGTTGGCAGCAAGCGCCTTGCCGAGGCGGGCAATTGCCACCTGTTCCTGCGTGCTCAGCCACATCCAGCCGGCATTGCGGCGCGCATCCAGGCCACGGCCGAGATCCACTGCACGCGCGTCCCAGGCCGGCTTGGCCAGCTTGTTTTCGTGGGTCAGCGCGATCATCAGCGCGTCATCACGGATCGCGCTGCCGTAGTCGCCGAAGTACGACGGGCGTTCACTGCTGGACTTGGCGAAGGCCGCGGCCAGCGCCGCCTGGCCACGCTTGGCATCACCCTGCAGCGACAGCGCCACGCCCAGATGGACCAGCGACAGGCCACCGACCGCCTTGCTGCGCTCGTTGTCGTACAGCGTGCGCAGGGTGCCCAGCGGTGCGCGGTTGACCCGCGCCAGCACGTAGCCCGAGTACGCCTGGTTGGCGAACTTCAGCTTCTCGCGGTCATCCTGGCCGTAGAACTGGTTGCCGCCGGACAGCAGATCCTCGCTCAGGCGGTTGAGCGCCTTCTGCAGCACGTTGTCGGGCACCGCGAAGCCGGCGTCCTTGGCATCGAGCAGGAACTCGGTGATGTACGGGGTCAGCCACGGGTTCACGTAGCCGTCGTCACCCCACATCGAGAAGTTGCCATTGGCTACCTGCATCGACGCCAGGCGGCCGAACGCGCCTTCCATGCGCTCGCGACGGGTCTTGGCATCCAGGCCGTCGGCACCGAGCATCGACGACGTCGCCTGGTCCAGGATCAGCGCGGCGTAGCCCTTGCTGGTGGTCTGCTCGGCACAACCGTATGGGTAATTCAGCGCGCCCTGCAGTGCACTGGCGAACGGGATCGGCGGCAGCGGGCTGACCAGCAGTCGGGCATTCACCGACTCGGACATCAGGCCCTCGGTCAGGCTGTTGTCGAGGCTGACCGCGGCCAGCGGATCAAGCGTGCGCACCTGCGAACGCAGCACCTGCGGCCACGCCGCACGCACCGGCAGGTCATAGCGGCGATCGGCCTTGAAGCCGTTGCCGTCCACCCGCACCCGCACCTTGGCCACGCTGTGGCCTTCGCGTGCCGACAAGGGGAAGCTCAACGTGGTCTTGGCATCGGCATTCAACTGCACGCTGCGGCTGCCCTCGCCCAGGTTCAGCGGGCCCTCGCTTTCCACCTTCACGTTGAACTGGCCCGGCTTGCCGGTGAAGTTCTGCACGTCCAGGGTCACGGTGCTGCGGTCGCCCGGGGCCAGCACGCGCGGCATGCTGGCTTCGGCCAGGATCGGCGCGCGCACAATGGTTTCCACGTCGCGCTTGCCGTACTGGTCATCGCTGTAGACCAGCGCCGACACGCGCAGGGTGCCATTGAAGTCCGGCACCTTCAGGCGGATGCGGGCATTGCCCTTGGCATCCAGCTGCACCGGGCCCGAGAACAGGTCCACGGTCTGCACGCGTGCGGTCGGACGCTTGGCCTGCGGCAACGCCTGCAGCGCCATGTCGCCACCGAACTTCAGCTTGCCGGCACCGCCATCGAAGCTCTCGATCACCCGGCTGTAGATGTCGTAGGCATCGATGCCGAGGCGACGCTGGGCGAAGAAGTGCGCACCGGCGTCGGGCACCGGGAAACGGGTGATGTTGAGGATGCCCACATCCACCGCCGAAACGGTGACGTGCGCGGTCTTGCCGGCCAGTTGCGGCGCACTGACGGTTACCGGCAGGTCCTGCTCCGGGCGCATCTGCTTGGGCGCGACCAGGCCGACGGCCACGGTGCGTCCCTTGCGGTCCATCGGCACATGCACCACGCCCACGGCACGGGCCGGAGTGATCTTGCTCGGCGCACTGCCGCCACGGAACACCAGCGCGGTGATGTAGACGTCGTGGCGTTCCCAGTCGGCGGTGACCGGAATCTTGAAGGTCGAACCCGGCTTGGCCTCGATGTCCTGCACGTACAGCATGCGGTCGGTCTCGACCATCAGGATGCCCTTGCCTGCGTGCGGCGGGGTCACCGTCACCTCCACGGTGTCACCGGCCTTGTAGCCGGTCTTGTCCAGGCCCAGCTTGACCTTGTCCGGGCGTGCATCCAGGCCACGGTTGTCATCGCCCCAGCTCCAGCCGGCGCGGAACGGGTAGCGGCTGGTCAGGCCGGTGGACGGATCGAACACGTCCACCCGGTACTCGCCCCACTCCACCGGGAAATCAAAGGCGACCGCGCTGCTGCCGGCATCGACGGTGCGGGTTTCCTTGTTCTCGAAACGGCGGGTGAAGTCGTAGTCCCAGCGATTGTCGTTGAAGGTCCAGTGGTAGTCGCGCAGCTCGCGCACCAGGGTGATCTTCAGGCCCTTGGCCGGCTGCGGCGCGCCGGCGGCATCCACGCGCATCAGTTCAAAGCGCGCATTGCCATTGGAATCTGCACCATCATCAGGGTTGAACAACGGGCGTACACCCACCAGCGCATTTGCCGGCCACATCACCCGCTTCAGGGTACGGGTGACGGTGCGGCCACCGGTTTCATACAGGCTGCCGGACAGCACCACGGCGATCGGTGCCTTGGCCTTGGCCGCCTCTTCCGGCAACGCCACATCCTCACGCAGCTGGCCATTGGCCGGCAGCGTGGTATCGATCACGTCCTTGGCCTCGCGCGGCAGCTGCAGGGTCGGGTCACCGAAGAAATAGCCCGGCAGGCCTTCCACCGGCTTCTGTTCGGCGGCCACCGCCATGCGTGCGGTGAAGCGGTTGCCATCGGCCGGTGCCCCGTACAGATAGGCACCATTGGCCTGCAGGCGCAGGTCCTCACCCGGCTTCAGCGTCTTCTGCGCGCTGTCCAGGTCCAGCTTCATGCGCTCGGGCAGGAACTCCTCGATGCGCAGGGTCATGCCCTGGATCGCTTCCTTGCTGGCCGGGTCGGTACGGAACTCGACCTGCCAGCGACCGGTCGGCGCCTCGGCGGGGATGACCTGTTCGAAGTTGATGTAGCCCTGCTCGCCCGGTTGCAGACGGGTCTCGCGGAAGGTCTTGCCGTCGGGCTGCTTCAGGCGCAGGAACACCGGTTGCGCCTTGACCGGCTTGCCATCGTTGTCGCGCAGCAGCGCGGACAGGCGCACGGTCTCGCCCGGGCGGTACAGGTCGCGGCCGGACCAGGCGTAGACATCGAACCAGGCGTTGTCACGGCCAGCCACGGCGAATTCGCTCAGGTCCAGCGCCGGCTGGTTGAACGGCAGGAAGCTGGTGTCCTTGCCGCTGCTGGCAACCAGCACGTGGGTGGCATCCAGGGTGTAGTTCAGCAGCGCATTGCCGTTGCCGTCGGTGCTGCCCTTCAGCACCACCTCGCCCTTGGCATCCAGCACGCGCAGGTCGATGCCCTTCAGCGGGGCGCCGTCCTTCAGGCCGGCGGTGTGCACGAACAGCTTGTCCTTGTAGGCACGGGTATGCAGGCCGATGTCGCTGACAGAGAAGAACGCGGTATCAAACTCGCCTTCGTAGTCACCGGTGCGCTTGAGCAGGGCGAAGTACAGGCCCGGCTCCTGCAGTTCCTTGATGTCCTGGGTCGGCAGGTAGGTCAGCACCCGCTCGTTCTTCTTGCCGCCCAGGATGAAGCGGTTGACGTAGACCGGCTCGGCCAGCTTGTTGATCGGGCTGCGCTCGTAGTCGCTGCTCAGCTCCCAGCTGCCACGGCGGCCGCCGCGCTGGTACTGGCTGAAGAAGGTCGGCAGGTCCTTCTCGCGCACGCGCAGGAACTCGACATCGACTTCCGGCACGTTCACCGATACCACCGGCAGGCCACGGCTGTCCTTGGCCGGCAGCACGCTGCCCTGCGAGGCGAAGCCGACCACCGGCTTCAGCTCGCCGCTGAACACCTTCTGCTTCAGCTCCTTGCCCAGCCGGCTGCCATCGGCGGCCAGCAGGTCCGGCGAGACCACCAGGCTGAACTCCTTGCCGGCCTCGACAAACGGGTAGCGCAGGGTCAGGCCGTCATCGGACAGCGTCCAGCTGCTGTCGTCGGTGCCGACCTTCTCCTCGAAGCGCACCAGCTTGTCGAAATCCTGGGTGCCGACCAGCGGGCGCGAGAACTCCAGCGCCAGCGACAGGCCGTCATTCTTCTGGTCCGGGTAGGCGCGCAGCAGGGTGAATTCCTTCACCTGCTCGGCCTTGGTGGTGATCGCCTCACCACTGGCCTTGGGCAGCTGCCCGCTGTCGTTGCGGCAACCGGCCAGGCCCAGCAACAGGCCTCCTGCCAGTACTGCCGCCGCCCATCCCCACCGCTTCCGCCGTGCCGGACCGCTCATGTCGTCACTCCTTGATCGAGGTGGCCATTATAGGCAGGCCGCGTCAAGGCGTTGACGTCCCGGCGGTCGGGTAGTGCCGGCCGCTGGCCGGCAACCCGATGCATCCCTTCATTCCGGTTGCCGGCCAGCGGCCGGCACTACCCCCCACCCCTACCCCGGCAGGTACAGGTCCACGTAGTCGGTCACCGGCATCGCCGCCAGCGCCACCGGGTCCAGCGATGCCGCCAGGATGCGTTGCTGCTGGGTGGTCGGGAAGCGGTGGGCCAGGTGCCGGCGGAACTTGTCCATCAGCAGCGGAATCCCCTCTTCGCGGCGGCGGGCATGGCCGAGCGGATACTCCACCAGTATCTCGGGCAGCTCACTGCCATCGTTGAAACGCACGCTCAGGCCGTTGGCAATGCTGCGCTTGTCCGGATCCAGGTAATCAGCGCTGAGCTGGGGATCCTCCTGGCAGGTCATCTTCGCGCGCAGCGCGTCGATGCGCGGATCGGCGGCAACGTCGTCCTCGTAATCCTCGGCCACCAGCCGCCCGTGCAGCAACGCGATGGCGACCATGTACTGCACGCAGTGATCGCGGTCGGCCGGGTTATGCAGCGGGCCCTGCTTGTCGATGATGCGGATGCAGGCTTCCTGGGTCCGGATCGCGATATGCGCGATGTCCTCGACCCGCCGCCCCGTCGCGCGCAGCTGCTGGTGAAGCGCAATGGCCGCCTCCACCGCGGTCTGGCCGTGGAACTCGGCCGGATAGCTGATCTTGAACAGCACATTCTCCATCACGTAGCTGCCCAGCGGTCGCCCCAGCGTCAGCGCCTGGCCACGCATGGACACCGCTTCAAAGCCCCAGGTCGGCGCGCTGAGTACGCTGGGGTAGCCCATCTCGCCGCTGGCCGCCATCAGCGCCAGGCGCACGCCACGGCTGGTCGCATCGCCGGCCGCCCAGCTCTTGCGCGAGCCGGTGTTGGGCGCGTGCCGGTAGGTACGCAGGGACTGGCCATCGACCCAGGCCAGCGACAGCGCATTGAGCATGCGTTCGCGATCCAGCCCGAGCAACTGCGCAACCACCGCCGTGGTGGCCACCTTGACCAGCACTACATGGTCCAGCCCGACCCGGTTGAAGGAATTCTGCAGGGCCAGCACGCCCTGGATCTCGTGCGCCTTGATCATCGCCAGCAGCACGTCGTGCACGGTCGGCGGCGGGCGGCGCAGGGCCGGGGCGTTGCGGCCCAGCCAATCGCAGACGGCAAGAATGCCACCCAGGTTGTCCGACGGGTGGCCCCATTCGGCGGCCAGCCAGGTGTCGTTGAAATCCAGCCAGCGCACCATCGCGCCAAGGTTGAAGGCGGCCTGCACCGGGTCCAGCACGTAGTGCGTGCCAGGCACGCGTGCGCCGTTGACCACGCTGATGCCCGGCACCAGTGGACCCAGCAGCTTGCTGCAGGCCGGGAAGGACAGCGCTTCCAGGCCGCAGCCCAGGGTGTCGAGCAGGCAGTGATGCGCGGTCTGGAACGCCAGCGGTGAGTCGATGCGCGCATCGCGCACGTAATCGACGATGTCCACCAGCAGCGCATCCCACGCTGCGCGTTCGTTGGATGGAGTGTGACTGTCGGACATCATCGATCTCCTCGTTGCGGTGCGCGGTTGCCCGCGCACCCTGCCAACCAAGGTTGGCATCTACCAAAGCAATCGGTCTCCGTGGCCCGGTAGTCGCCAACCTTGGTTGGCGTTTACCGGCACATCATTCGGCCGGCACCCGCACCTTGCCCTCCATCAGCACACGGGCGCTGCGGCTCATGATGGCCTTGGTCACCGTCCACTGGCCGTCAACGAGACCGGCCTGCGCACCCACGCGCAACGTGCCGGAGGGATGGCCGAAGGTTACTGCTTCGCGTTCGCCACCACCGGCCGCGCGATTGACCAGCGTGCCCGGAATCGCCGCTGCGGTACCGATCGCCACGGCGGCAGTCCCCATCATCGCGTGGTGCAGCTTGCCCATCGACAGCGCACGCGCATGCAGGTCGATCGCCGACGCCGGAATGGCCTTGCCGCTGGACGACACGTAGTCCTGTGCCGGCGCCACGAAGGCCACCTTCGGCGTGTGCTGGCGGGTCGCCGCGTCTTCCAGACTCTTGATCAGCCCCATGCGCAAGGCGCCGTAGGCGCGGATCTTCTCGAAGCGCTCCAGCGCTCCCTTATCCTCGTTGATTACCGGCTGCAGCTCGGTGCCGGTGTAGCCCAGGTCCTCGGCGTTGAGGAAAATGGTGGGGATGCCGGCGGTGATCATGGTCACCTCGAAGCTGCCCACGCCGGGCACCTCCAGGGTGTCCACCAGATTGCCGGTCGGGAACATCGCGCCCGCATCTCCGTCATCGGACGGATCGATGAATTCCAGTTGGATCTCGGCGGCCGGGAACGTCACCCCATCCAGTTCGAAATCGCCGATCTCCTGCACTTCGCCATCGCGCATCGGCACGTGGGCGATGATGGTCTTGCCAATGTTCGCCTGCCAGATGCGCACGGTGCACAGACCGTCACGCGGCACGCGGGCCGGATCGATCAGCCCGTTGGCGATCGCAAACGGGCCAACCGCAGTGCTGAGGTTGCCGCAGTTGCCACTCCAGTCGACGAAGGCGGTGTCGATCGAGACTTGACCGTACAGGTAGTCCACATCGTGGTCCGGCACAGAAGCAGTGGAGATGATCACGCACTTGCTGGTGCTGGACGTTGCACCGCCCATGCCGTCGGTCTGCTTGCCATACGGATCGGGTGAACCGATCACGCGCATCAAAAGCGCATCGCGTGCGGCGCCCGGCACCTGTGCGGCTTCGGGCAGGTCCTGCAGGCGGAAGAACACGCCCTTGCTGGTGCCGCCGCGCATGTAGGTGGCGGGAATACGAAGTTGCGGGAGGAAGGTCATCGTCGGATCCACGCGTTTGGATTTCAGGAAATGTCTTGCATCAGGGCATCAAGGCCACGATCAACCCACCACACACGCATGACGTCGACGCGGTCCGGCAGATCGAGGTAATAGACGAGATAGCGTTCAAAGGCTGGGACCAGCATGAAGCGCAATGGCGCTGGCAGCTGTGCCGCGAGGTCGGCGTGCCGTGTGGAACCCGAGGCTGGAAACAGCGCGATGCGTTGAAGCGTGGCCCCCAGTTCTTCGAGAAAGCGCTGGCCCAGTGCCAGCCCTCCCTGCCGGGCAAACCACAGCGCGGCATCGGCCGCATCCGCCTCGGCCCTGGGCCTCCACTCAATCGCTTTCACGCTCCATCCTTTCGGTCAGTTCGCGACGCATGCGCTCGAATGTGTCGGCCGTCACCGGCACGGCAGGCCCAGATGCCAAGCCCTCGGCAATCAGCTGCTTGAGCAGATCTTCGGCCTTGCGCCGCTGGCGCTGGCGGATCAGGTCGCGCACGTAATCGGAGGTGCTGGAGTAGCCACCTTCGCGCACTTCCTCGTCCACGAACTGCTTGAGCGGGTCGGTCAGCGAGATGTTCATCGTGGCCATCAGACTCTCCATTGGCAATATTTGCCAAGCCAGCGTGCGCCGCGCTCGGGTGTCGGGCAAGCCCGCCCCCGGCAGTCGGGGGCAGGCGTTCAGGCCGCCATCACGCCACCTTGGCGCCTTCCAGGAAGTCCTGGGCGAAGCGCTGCAACACGCCGCCGGCCTCGTAGATCGCCACTTCCTCGTCGCTGTCCAGGCGGCAGGTGACCGGCACGATCACGTCCTGGCCGTCGCGGCGGTGGATGACCAGGGTCAGGTCGGCACGCGGGGTGCGCTCACCGATCACGTCGAAGGTCTCGGTTCCATCGATGCCCAGGGTCAGGCGGGTGGTGCCCGGTTTGAACTCCAGCGGCAGCACGCCCATGCCGATCAGGTTGGTACGGTGAATCCGCTCGAAGCCTTCGGCCACGATCGCCTCCACGCCAGCCAGGCGCACGCCCTTGGCGGCCCAGTCACGCGAGCTGCCCTGGCCGTAGTCGGCACCAGCGATGATGATCAGCGGCTGCTTGCGTTCCATGTAGGTTTCGATCGCTTCCCACATGCGCATCACCTTGCCTTCCGGCTCCACGCGCGCCAGCGAACCCTGCTTCACGCTGCCGTCGTCGTTGCGCACCATCTCGTTGAACAGTTTCGGGTTGGCAAAGGTGGCACGCTGAGCGGTCAGGTGGTCGCCGCGGTGGGTCGCGTAGGAGTTGAAGTCCTCTTCCGGCAGGCCCATCTTCGCCAGGTATTCACCGGCGGCACTGGACGCCAGGATCGCGTTGGACGGCGACAGGTGGTCGGTGGTGATGTTGTCCGGCAGCACCGCCAGCGCACGCATGCCTGCCAGCGTGCGCTCACCGGCCAGTGCGCCCTCCCAGTACGGCGGGCGGCGGATGTAGGTGCTCTGCGGCCGCCAGTCGTACAGCGGGCTGACCGCTGCGCCATGCTCCACGCGCACGTTGAACATCGGGTTGTAGACGCGGCGGAACTGCTCCGGCTTCACCGCCGCCTTCACCACTGCGTCGATCTCGGCGTCGCTCGGCCAGATGTCCTTCAGGCGCACTTCGTTGCCGTCGGCGTCCACGCCCAGCACATCCTTCTCGATGTCAAAGCGCACGGTGCCGGCGATGGCATAGGCGATCACCAGCGGCGGCGATGCCAGGAAGGCCTGCTTCGCATACGGGTGAATGCGCCCATCGAAGTTGCGGTTGCCCGACAGCACGGCCGTGGCATACAGGTCGCGGTCGATGATTTCCTGCTGGATCGTCGGGTCCAGCGCGCCACTCATGCCGTTGCAGGTGGTGCAGGCGAAGGCGACGATGCCGAAGCCGAGCTGCTCCAGATCCGGTAGCAGGCCGGATTCTTCCAGGTACAACTGCACGGCCTTGGAACCCGGCGCCAGCGACGACTTCACCCACGGCTTGCGCTGCAGGCCACGCGCGTTGGCGTTGCGCGCCAGCAGTGCAGCGGCGATCACGTTGCGCGGGTTGGAGGTATTGGTGCAGCTGGTGATGGCGGCGATGATCACCGCGCCATCAGGCATCAGGCCCTGCGCCTGTTCGGCCTTGCCCGCTTCCAGCTTGGCTTCGTCGGCGATGCCGCGCTCGGCCAGCTCAGCGGTGGCCACGCGCTTGTGCGGGTTGGACGGGCCAGCCATGTTGCGCACCACGCTGGACAGGTCGAAGCGCAGCACGCGCTCGTACTGTGCGGTGGCCAGATCATCGGCCCACAGACCGGTGGTGCGTGCGTAGTTCTCCACCAGCGCCACCTGCGAATCCTCGCGGCCGGTCAGGCGCAGGTAATCGATGGTCTGCTCGTCGATGTAGAACATCGCGGCGGTCGCGCCGTATTCCGGGCACATGTTGGAGATGGTGGCGCGGTCGCCGATGGTCAGTGCCGCGGCACCCTCGCCGAAGAACTCAAGATATGCACCGACCACGCGCTCCTTGCGCAGGAACTCGGTCAACGCCAGTACCACGTCGGTTGCGGTGATGCCCGGCTGCGGCTTGCCGGTCAACTCGACACCGATGATATCCGGCAGCCGCATCCACGACGCACGGCCCAGCATCACGTTCTCCGCTTCCAGGCCGCCCACACCAATCGCGATCACGCCCAGCGCATCCACGTGCGGGGTATGGCTGTCGGTGCCCACGCAGGTATCCGGGAAGGCCACGCCGTCCTGCACGTAGACCACCGGCGACATCTTCTCCAGGTTGATCTGGTGCATGATGCCGTTGCCCGGCGGAATCACGTCCACGTTCTCGAACGCCAGCTTGGTCCAGTCGATGAAGTGGAAACGGTCTTCGTTGCGGCGATCCTCGATGGCGCGGTTCTTCTCGAACGCCTGCGGATCGAAACCACCGCACTCCACCGCCAGCGAGTGATCGACGATCAGCTGCACCGGCACCACCGGATTCACCTTGGCCGGGTCGCCGCCCTTGTCGGCGATCGCATCACGCAGGCCAGCCAGATCGACAAGCGCGGTCTGGCCGAGGATGTCGTGGCACACAACGCGGGCCGGGAACCACGGAAAATCGAGGTCGCGGCGGCGCTCGACCAGCTGCTTCAGCGAATCGCCGAGCGTGGCCGGATCGCAGCGGCGCACCAGGTTCTCGGCCAGCACGCGCGAGGTGTACGGCAGGGTGGCATAGGCGCCGGGCTGGATCGCATCGACGGCGGCACGCGCGTCGAAATAATCCAGCGCGCTGCCGGGGAGGTTCTTGCGGTAATCGGTATTCATGGGCTGGCGGAGTGCTTGGGGCGGGCCGGGTGCCGGCGGTGCGGCGGCGAAAGCATCCGGCCGGCACACGGCCAGCCGGATGGGTACAGCAGGTGGATCAGACGCGCTTGTCGATGGCGACGAAGTCGCGGTCTTCCGGACCGATGTAGTTGGCGCTCGGGCGGATGATCTTGCCGTCGATGCGCTGCTCGACGATGTGCGCGCTCCAGCCGGCGGTGCGGGCGATCACGAACAGGGGAGTGAACATTGCGGTCGGCACGCCCATCATGTGGTAGCTGACGGCGCTGAACCAGTCCAGGTTCGGGAACATCTTCTTGATGTCCCACATCACCGACTCCAGGCGCTCGGCAATGTCGTACATCTTCATGCTCGACTGCTCTTCGGACAGCTCGCGGGCCACATCCTTGATCACCTTGTTGCGCGGATCAGAGACGGTGTAGACCGGGTGGCCAAAACCGATCACCACTTCCTTGCGCTCGACGCGGGCCTTGATGTCTTCCTCGGCCTCATCCGGGTTGTCGTAGCGCTTCTGCACTTCGAACGCCACTTCGTTGGCACCGCCATGCTTCGGACCGCGCAGCGCACCGATGCCGCCGCAGATCGCGCTGTACATGTCACTGCCGGTACCGGCGATGACACGGCAGGTGAAGGTCGAGGCGTTGAACTCGTGTTCCGCGTACAGGATCAGCGAGGTGTGCATCGCCTTCACCCACGATTCCTGCGGCTTCTCACCGTGCAGCAGATGCAGGAAGTGGCCACCGATCGAGTCGTCATCGGTTTCCACATCGATGGCGCGGCCGTTATGGCTCCAGTGGTACCAGTACAGCAGCATCGAACCGAGGCAGGCCATCAGCTTGTCGGCGATGTCGCGCGCACCCGGATGGTTGTGGTCGTCCTTCTCCGGCGCCACGCAACCGAGCACGGACACGCCGGTGCGCATCACGTCCATCGGGTGTGCCGACGGCGGCAGTTCTTCCAGCGCGGCCTTCACCGCGGCCGGGATGCCACGCAGCGACTTCAGCTTGGCCTTGTACGAAACCAGCTCGGCGCGGGTCGGCAGCTTGCCATGCACCAGCAGGTACGCGATTTCCTCGAATTCGCTGGTGTTGGCCAGATCCAGGATGTCGTAGCCACGGTAATGCAGGTCGTTGCCGCTACGGCCCACGCTGCACAGCGCGGTGTTGCCGGCAGCAGTGCCGGACAGGGCGACGGACTTCTTCGGCTTGAAGGTCGGGGTTGCGGTCGTATCGTTCATGTTTTCCCTCCGAAAACTGATGGTGCAGGGTACTGCTTATTTCTTGGCAGCGAACAGTGCATCGAGCTGCTGCTCGAAGGCGTGGTAGCCGATGCGGTCGTAGAGTTCTTCGCGGGTCTGCATGGTCTCGACCACGTTGCGCTGGTGGCCATCACGGCGCACCGCCTGGTAGACGTTCTCGGCGGCCTTGTTGGCCGCACGGAAGGCCGACAGCGGGAACAGCTGGATGGCAACGCCGGCCGACGCCAGTTCATCGCGGCTGAACAGCGGGGTGGCACCGAATTCGGTGATGTTGGCCAGCACCGGCACCTTCACCGCGTCGACGAAGCGGCGGTAGGTGTCCAGATCGTAGGCGGCCTCGGCGAAGATGCCATCGGCACCGGCCTCGACGCAGGCAATGGCGCGCTCGATGGCCTTGTCCACGCCGTCCACCTGGATGGCGTCGGTACGCGCGATCAGGAAGAAGTCCGGATCGGTCTTGGCATCGGCAGCCGCCTTCACCCGGTCGACCATTTCGCCCTGCGAGACGATTTCCTTGCCCGGGCGGTGACCGCAGCGCTTGGCGCCAACCTGGTCCTCGATGTGGCAAGCGGCCGCGCCGGCCTTGATCAGCGACTTCACGGTGCGCGCGATGTTGAACGCGCTCGGGCCGAAGCCGGTATCGATGTCGACCATCAACGGCAGGTCGCAGACATCGGTGATGCGGCGCACGTCCACCAGCACGTCTTCCAGGGTATTGATGCCCAGGTCCGGCAGGCCCAGCGAGCCTGCGGCAACGCCACCGCCAGACAGGTAGATGGCGCGGAAGCCGGCACGCTTGGCGAGCAGGGCATGGTTGGCGTTGATCGCGCCGATCACCTGCAGCGGCGATTCGGCAGCCAGTGCCTCACGGAAGCGGGCACCGGCGGAGAAAGGGGCGGAAGCGGTCATGCGGCAATCCAGGTTGAAGAACAGAAAAGGGAGCGCAAGCACCATGCCAAGCTGCAAGCCGTTGATTTCACGGCAATGACCGTCACGCAACAGTGAAACATATGAAACACTGAAACGGATGTATCATGAAACACCCGCCCCACCCCCGCCGCCATGTACCTGCCCCGCTCGCCCCTGCGCCACACCGATGCCGACCCCGGTCGTCCGGTGATCTGGACCGTCAGCGTCTCGCGGCTGACCGGCCTGCTGGGTGACGTCATTCCGGAGTTCGACCGCCGCGCGCGCATCGAGCAGATCAACCTCGGTTTCGAGGAAGCGGTGGATGTGATCGGCCAGCGCCTGCGCCGCGAGCACTGCGACGTGGTCATCGCCGGCGGCTCCAACGCGGCCTGGCTGCGCGGCCGGCTGGAGCTGCCACTGGTGCCGATCCAGGCCAACGGCTTCGACCTGATGGAGGCGCTGGCCCGGGCACGGCGGATCGCCAGCCGCATCGGCCTGGTCACCCACGCCAGCGACGTACCGGTGTTCAGCAACTTCCAACAGAGTTTCGGCCTCGATATCGAACATCGCCGTTTCGTCACCCGCGAAGATGCCCGCGACTGCATCGCTGACCTGCGCGCCAATGGCATCGAGGTGATCGTCGGCACCGGCATGGCCATCGACCACGCCGAACAGGCCGGCCTGCCCGGCGTGCTGCTGTACTCGGCCGACTCGGTGCGGCAGGCGTTCGAACATGCGCTGGAGCTGACCCAGACGCTGGCCCGCTCCGGCGGCAACCGATCCGCCCCGCGCCGGCGCCCGGCAGCGCGTGCCGACACGTATGAACTGCTCGGCGACAGCGATGCGATGGCCCAGGTGCGCGCACAGATCGCGCTCTATGCACCGCACGACAGCACCGTGCTGGTCAGCGGCGAAACCGGCACTGGCAAGGAACTGGTGGCGCGCCAGCTGCACGCCGCCAGCGGCCGCCGTGGCCGCTTCGTGGCACTGAACTGTGGCGCGATCAGCGAATCGCTGCTGGAAGCGGAGCTGTTCGGCTACAGCGATGGCGCCTTCACCGGGGCACGCCGTGGCGGTCGCGTCGGCCTGGTTGAAGCTGCAGACGGCGGCACGCTGTTCCTGGATGA
>DQIG01000265.1:16770-22561 GCA_003525885.1 Stenotrophomonas sp. | reverse complement strand
TAGTGCCGAGCCATGCTCGGCAGCACCGACCGGATCAATACAGGTCCGTCGGATCCACGTCCAGCGACCAGCGCACCTTGCGCGCTTCCGGCAGCGCATACAGCTGCGGTACCAGCTGCGCGAGTACACCATGCAAGGGCGGTCGTTGCAGGGCCGACAGCAGCAGTTGCGTGCGCTGGTAGCCGGCACGCCGTGGCATCGGTGCCGGCATCGGCCCGTAGGCCTCCACCACGTTCTGCTCGCCCAGCAGTTGCCGGGCCGCCAGCAGGAACGCATTGGCGTGCTCCACCTGCTGCGCTTCGGCACGCATCAGCGCCAGATGCGCGAACGGGGGGAACCCTGCCGCCTGGCGCTGGTTCAACTCGGCCTGCGCGAACGGGTGGTAGCCACCGCTTACCAGGGTTTCCAGCAGCGGGTGACCAGGGTGATGGGTCTGCAGCCAGACTTCGCCGGGGTCACGTGCACGTCCCGCGCGGCCGGCTACCTGGATCAGCTGCTGTGCCAGTTTCTCGCTGGCGCGGAAGTCGGCAGAGAACAGGCCTTCATCGATGCCCACCACCACCACCAGGGTCAGCTTGGGCAGGTCGTGGCCCTTGGCCAGGATCTGCGTGCCAACCAGGATGCCGGGCTGGTCCCCCAGTTTCGCCAACTGCTGTTCCAGCGCGTCGCGCCGTGAGGTGGTACCGCGGTCGATGCGTACCACCGGGAAGTCGGCGAAGGCGGCGGTGAGGTGTTCTTCCAGGCGTTCGGTGCCGATGCCCTGCGGCTGCAGCGCCAGGCTTCCGCAGGCCGGGCATGCCAGCGGGGCCGGTTGCCGCGCACCGCAGTGGTGGCATTGCAGGCGACGGCCGCCGCCATGCACGGTCATCGGCGCATCGCAGCGCTGGCATGGCGCGGTCCAGCCGCAGTCGTGGCACAGCAGCACCGGTGCGTAGCCGCGACGGTTCTTGAACACCAGCACCTGCTGGCCACGCTGCAGATGCTCGCCGATGCCGGCCAGTACATCGGCCGAGAGGCCATCGTGCAGCGGCCGCTTGCGCACGTCGAGGATGCGCACGCGCGGTGGCCGTGCATCACCGGCGCGCTGCTTCAGGCGCAGATGGGTATATCGGCCTGCGTAGGCGTTGTGCAGGGTTTCCAGCGAGGGGGTGGCGCTGCCCAGCAGTACCGGAATGCCCAGCGCCTTGGCCCGGACCAGGGCGAAATCGCGCGCGTGATAACGGATGCCGTCCTGCTGCTTGTAGCTGCCGTCGTGTTCCTCGTCGACGATCAGCAGGCCGGCCTGCGGCAATGGCGTGAACACCGCCGAGCGGGTGCCGACGATGACCCGTGCTTCGCCGCGTGAGGCCGCCGCCCAGACGCGCGCGCGCTCGTTATCATTCAACCCCGAATGCAAGGCGTGCACGGCAATGCCGAGGCGACCGCGGAAGCGTGCCAGGGTCTGCGGAGTCAGGCCGATTTCCGGCACCAGCACCAGCGCCTGCCTGCCCTGCGCCAGGCAATGGATGATCGCCTGCAGGTAGACCTCGGTCTTGCCGCTGCCGGTCACGCCGTCCAGCAGGAACGGCTGGAAGCCTTCCGCAGCGGTGATCGCGGCCACCGCCTCGGCCTGGTCCGGGTTGAGCGTGGGGCCGGGCAGTGGCTGTGCATGCTGGGGGGCCACGCTCAACGCAACGCGCTCGGCCAGCCCGCGCTTGGCCAGGCTGCGCGCGGCGGTGCGCCAGTCCTCCATGCGTTCGCCCAGCACGTCCTCGTCCACGATGGCTTCGGCCAGCAGTTCTGCCAATTGCCGTGGTCGGCTGCCGGCGCGCAGCGTGTCGCGCTGGGCGTGGCCTGCGGCGGTCAGCTGCCAGCCCCAGTGATGGGTGTCGGGCAGGGCCTCGCCATGGCGCAGCGGGCCGGGCAGGGCGGTGCTCAGCACCTCGCCCAGCGGCGCGTGGGTGTAGCGCGCCAGCCACTGGAGGCTCTGCCACAACTCGCCCTTCAGCAGCGGTTGCGGGTCGCACCAGGCCAGCGCCTGGCGCAGTCCCTGGCCGTCGTCGGTCTGGCCGTGACCGGCCACCACACCGACCAGCTCCCGGTTGCCGAATGGCACCTTCAGGCGGCAGCCGACGGCGACCGCAGGGCCATCCTCCTCCGGCGACAGGTAGTCGAACAGGCGGGGCAGGGGGACGGGCAGGGCGACCTGCAGGGTCGGAATCGGTGAAAGCATCGGGCCAGTGTAACGGGCCATGCGCGCGCGAATGGCAGGGGGCAGAGGGGGCCGGCCAGTCTCTGCTGAATCATAAATGTCACCTAAATATCGGTGTCCATTGGAGATTCAGTCTTATCCACATGTTCTGTGGATAACACTGTGCGTTACCCGCCGACGGATACCTAGGAGGCCGATGGCGACGGCCTCACCCTCGGGTTGGTCAAAAAATCGCCACACATCAAAAATCAATAAAATCAACAATTTAAGTGTGAAACAATGCTGAAACAGAGTGAATTCAGCCCGAAGCCACAGTTTTCGCCGCAGGGGGCGTGGTGCTGTGCACAACCTGCAGCACGAAGTGCCTGTGGGCGCAAGTCCTACGGGCGTCGATGGCCTGCCGCTATCATGCCGGCAGACCTTTGGAGTGACCGATGACGGCTGTGCCCGCCCCTGTTTCCTCGACCGCGGCCGGCGCGCTGTCGGCGTTCCTGCGCGGCGTCGAGCGCCGTGCCCTGGTGGTCGCTGAACTGCAGTGCGGCGATGCCGCGCGTGCCGAGCAGACCCTGGTGGCGGTGATGCGCGCCTTTGCGGCGGTCGCCAGCGATCTGCCGATGGCGCAGTGGCCGACCCGCTTCTGGACCCTGCTGGGCCAGCGCCAGGCATTGCGCGAGCCGGTGGGCGGGCAGTGGGCGCCGTCGTTGGCCGCGCTGGGCGCAATGCCGCCGCTGCCGCGACTGGCGCTGCTGCTGCGGGTGGGCGGCAGCCTGGACGAGGGTATCGCCATGCGCGTGCTCGACCAGGACGAGCCCGGCTACCAGCACCTGCTGGCCGATGCCTGCCCGCGTGATGCGCATGGCCAGCCCGATGCCTCGGCCTGGCGCCAGTTGGCCGAGCAGGTACAGGCCCGTGTCCGTGACCTGCCGGCCACGCGCCTGCAGCAGCTGCAGCAGCCGGCTGCACCTACCGCCCACAATGAAGCTCCGACCTCCAGCTGGCGCGCACCGCAGAGGGATGAGCGTGCGGCCGCCAACGGCAAGCGCCGTCGTGCGAATGCCAAGCCGCGCTGGCGCGGTCCGCTGATCCTGCTGGTGACCGTGTCGGTACTGCTGGCCGCTGCGCTGGGCTGGCGCTACCTGCAGGGACATTCGTTCGGCAGTGCTGCACCGCTGCCGGAGGGAGTGGTGGGCGAAGCCGGTCCGGTGACGGTGGAAGCCCTGCCACCGAGCAAGGTCAACGCCACGCCGGATGCGACCCAGGCCCAGGCCAATGACGACGCGGCGATGCTGGCCGATCGTGACTACCCGCTGGTGGCCGATGCTGACCTGTACGCGTGGACTGCCGCCGGCGGTCCGCTGCCGGTGGACGAATCGCAATCCAAGCCGAGCCGGCCGGAGCCGGCCAGTGCCACGCTGGAAACCGCCGCTGCCGATGAATAAGTCCGTGTTCGCCAGCCTGCTGCTGGCCCTGCCGTTGTCGCTGTCTGCCGCGCCGCAATCGTTGAACGTGCCGTTGCCGCCACCGGTTCCGGGCAGTTCGCCGGCCGCGTCGGCACCGGCCACTGCAACCCCGACGCCTGCTGGATTCGCCCAGCTCGATGCGCAGCAGCAGCGCCAGCGCCGCGCCGACTACGCCGCTTGGCGCGCGTTGCCGGAAGGGGAGCGCGAGCGTATCCGCCAGGCAGCTGCGCGTTTCAATGCGCTGCCCGCGGACCAGCAGCAGCGCCTGCGCCAACAGTTCCGGGAGCAGGACCAGGCGTTCCGCGACGGGTGGCGGCTGGGCCCGCAACTGGGCCTGGAATTCCCCAAGCTGCATGGCTTGTTCGGGTTCGTGCCGCCGGAGCAGCGCGAGACCGCGCTGTCCGTGCTGCGCCAGCTCAGCCCGGCGCAGCTGGCCCAGCTGACCCTGGTCGCGCAGCGCACACCGCCGCAGGAACGCGACACGGTGCGCAGCGCCTTCCTCGCCGTGCCTGCCGCCGAACGCGACAGCTGGCTCAAACGCCAGGCCGGCCAGTAAAAAAGGGGACGGAGGGGATTAAGTCGCATCCGGCACTAACGGGCCTGAAACGACTTAATCCCCTCCGTCCCCTTTTGTGTGGGGCTGCTGAAACCCAGCATTCACGCGATGTCATGGGAATGCAGGCGCTGCCCGCGTAAGATGGGCGCCCGCAACCCGGTGCCTGTGCCCTTCGCGCGCAACCGCAGTTCGCGTCAAGCACCTTATGTCTACTGCAACCTCCACGCCGCGCTTCAGCAAGGAAGTCGGCGCCACCGGTCTGCTCGCCCTGCCGCTCGTGCTGGGCCATGTGTCCACCGGTCTGATCTCCTTCGTCGACAACGTGATTGCCGGCCACCACGCCACGGCGACCCTGGCCGCGGTCACCATCGGTACCGCGCTGCTGTGGCTGCCGATGCTGATTCCGATCGGCACCCTGATCTCGCTCACCGCCTCGGTGTCGCAGCTGCATGGCGCCGGCCGCGAGCGCGAGATCGGCCCGCTGTTCCGCCAGGCACTGTGGCTGGCGCTGGGGCTGGGCCTGATCATGTTCACCTTCCTCACCGTGGTGCCGCCGCTGCTGCCGGCATTCGGCATCGCGCCGGACATCGTGCCGGGGGCGACCGCGTTCCTGCATGCGGTGCGCTGGGGTGGCCCCGCGCTGACCCTGTACTTCTGCATGCGCTATCTCAGCGAGGGCATGCACTGGACGCTGCCGACCATGCTGTTGGGCTTCGGTGGCCTGCTGGTGCTGGCACCGATGGGCTATGTGCTGGCCAACGGCAAGCTCGGCTTCCCTGAAATGGGTGCCGAAGGGCTGGGCATCGCCTCGGCGGTGATGATGTGGCTGCAGGCGATCGCCTTCGGCACCTACCTGTGGTTCACCAAGCGCTTTGCCCATCTGCAGCTGTTCTCGCATTTCGAAGGGCCGCGCTGGAAGGCGATCTGGGAGCTGCTGCGCACCGGCTTGCCGATCGGCATCACCGTGCTGATGGAAGGCGGCCTGTTCATCGTCACCGCGCTGCTGATCGGTCGCCTCGGCGCCAATGAAGCCGCTGCACACCAGATCGCGATCAACGTCGCGCAGCTGTGCTTCATGATCCCGATGGGCGTGGCTGAGGCCACCACCGTGCGCGTCGGCCATGCGGTCGGCCGTGGTGACGGCTTCGGCGTGCGGCGTGCGGCCTGGGCGGGTTACGCGATCATCATGGGCACGCAGACGTTGTCGGCGGCGGTGCTGCTGTTCGGCCACGATGCCATTGTCGGTGTGTACACCAACGACCTGGCCGTGGCCGGCCTGGCCTCGACCCTGCTGCTGTATGCGGCCACCTTCCAGTTCCCGGACGGCATCCAGGTGCTGTCGGCCGGCGCGCTGCGCGGCCTGAAGGACACCCGCGTGCCGATGTTCATCGCCATGTTCGCGTACTGGGGCCTGGGCATGCCGCTCGGCGCCGGGCTCGGCCTGGGGCTGGGCATGGGCCCGCAGGGCATGTGGATCGGCCTGATCGTTGGCCTGACCGCCGCTGCCATCCTGATGGGCTGGCGCCTGCGCCGCAGCAGCCTGCGCATAGGCCAGTCGATGTTGTCCTGACCCTTCCGCCCGCC
>DQIG01000265.1:7757-16612 GCA_003525885.1 Stenotrophomonas sp. | reverse complement strand
CCCCCCCCGCCATGCCGACCCATGGCGGGCGATCCCCTGACTTGTGTCCGATGCTGCATCACGCGGCACCGGCTATGCTGGTACCACGGCAAGAAGCCATCCGGAGCGTTCCATGAATCAACCCGTGCCCCCGCTGCCCCCGGCGCGTCGCAATCCCGTCGCCAGCTTCTTCATCGGGCTGTGGGACGTCATGAACTTCACACGCCGGTTGATCCTCAACCTGGTGTTCTTCGGCCTGCTGTTCCTGCTGCTGGTGATGTTCGTCATCGCCGCCGGCATGGGGGCCGGTGCCAGCAAGTCGCTGCAGGACCGCACGACGCTCGTGATCGCGCCGGAAGGCCGCCTGGTCGAGCAGTTCAGTGCCGATCCGGTCAGCCGCGCGCTGGCCAAGGCGGTGGGCGACAACGGTGCCGAGGAGATCCAGCTGCGCGACCTGCTGCGGGTGATCGAGTCGGCCAAGGAAGACAAGAAGATCGAGCGCGTAGTGCTGGAGCTGGACAAGCTGCAGCCATCGGGCTTCGCTTCGCTGCGTGAAGTCGCCGCCGCGCTGCAGGACCTGCGCGCTTCCGGCAAGCAGCTGGTGGCCTACAGCGAGAGCATGGGCCAGTCGCAGTACCTGCTGGCTGCACAGGCCGACGAGGTCTACCTGGACCCGATGGGTTCGGTCGTGCTCGAGGGCCTCGGCCGCTACCGCCAGTACTTCCGCACCGGCCTGCAGGACAAGCTGGGCGTGGACGTGCACCTGTTCAAGGTGGGCGAGTACAAGTCCGCGGCCGAGCCGTACGTGCTTGATGCTGCGTCGCCGGCCTCCAAGGAAGCCGACCTGTTCTGGATGAATGACGTGTGGCAGCGCTACCTGGGCGACATCGCCAAGGCCCGCCGCCTGGATCCGGCACAGCTGGCCGCCGGCATTGACACCCTGCCGGAAGGCATCGCTGCCGCCGGTGGCGACCTGGCCAAGTTCGCCCTGCAGCAGAAGCTGGTGACCGCGCTGAAGACCCGCGAGGAATTCGAGGATCTGATGATCGAGCGCGGCGTGGCCGACGAAGATGCCGACGGTGGTTTCCGCAACGTCGACTTCGGCACCTACCTGGGACAGCTCGATGCGCGCCGCAACCCGGTGGACTCGCGTCCGCAGGTGGCGGTGGTGGTGGCCGCCGGCGAAATCAGTGGCGGTGACCTGCCGGCCGGCCGCATCGGTGGCGAGTCGACCTCGGCGCTGCTGCGTGCCGCGCGCGACGACGACAACGTGAAGGCGGTAGTGCTGCGCGTGGATTCGCCGGGCGGTGAAGTGTTCGCCTCCGAGCAGATCCGCCGCGAAGTGGTGGCGCTGCAGGCCGCTGGCAAGCCGGTGGTGGTGTCGATGGGTGACCTGGCCGCCTCCGGTGGCTACTGGATCAGCATGAACGCCGATCGCATCTATGCCGATCCGTCGACCATCACCGGTTCGATCGGCATCTTCGGCATGGTGCCGAACTTCAGCCGCGCCCTGGACAAGATCGGCGTGCATACCGACGGCGTGGGCACCACCCGCTTCGCCGGTGCCTTCGACGTCACCCGCCCGATGGACCCGGCCGTGGGCCAGGTCATCCAGACGGTGATCAACAAGGGCTACGCCGACTTCACCGGTCGCGTTGCCGACGCCCGCAAGAAGCCGGTCGAGGCGGTGGACGAGGTTGCCCGCGGCCGCGTGTGGAGCGGTGCACAGGCCAAGGAACGCGGCCTGGTCGATGCCTTCGGTGGCCTGAAGGATGCCGTGGCCGACGCCGCCAGCCGCGCCAAGCTCGGCAAGGCCGACGCCTACCGCGTGCGCTACATCGAGAAGGCGGCGACGCCGTTCGCGCAGTTCGTCAGCGGTTTCGCTGGCAGTCGTGCCGGTGCCTGGATGCTGTCCGATTCGGGCATGGCGCGGATGATGCTGGCACGCACGATGCCGGAAGTGGACACTCAGTTGCGCTTCGTCGAGAACGCGGCCCGCGAAAAGGGCAACGGTGCACCGGTGAAGGCGCTGGCGTACTGCTTCTGCGGGTTCTGATCGGCAACGGTATCGAATGAGAACGCCCGGCTTAGGCCGGGCGTTTTCGTTCATGGGGTCGGATCCCTTTGCAGCGCAAAGGGCGCTGACTCCACAGGCCACCCGTCATTGCGTCGCGTCGGCCTCGGCCTTGCGCTCGCGTGCGGCCGCTTCGTCCACGGCCTTCTGCGCGCCCTTGGCGCGGTCCAGCGGCTCCTGCATCGCACGCGACATCGCCTTGGGCACCGGTGGCTTCTCGGGGTTCGGCGTCGGCGGACGTTGGCAGGCCACCAGCAGCACGCTGGCCAGCAGGGACGAGGACAGGATCAGGATGCGCATGGCGGCACTCCGTGATGGGCGTGCCTGCAGTGTCGCATCCCGGGCAGGGCCCCGCCGTGAGCGCGTATCCTTGCGGCATCGAAACACAGCGGGCGCGGCCCCGGAGGACACATGACCCAGCAACGGTGGCGCCTGGACGGCCAGACTGCCCTGATCACCGGCGCCAGCGCCGGCATCGGCCTGGCCATCGCGCACGAACTGGCCGGCCTCGGCGCCGACCTGATGATCGTCGGCCGCGACATCGACATGCTGGAGACGGCGCGCGACGAACTGCTGGATGTGTATCCGCAGCACCAGGTGCACGCGCTGGCTGCCGATGTCTCCGATGACGAGGACCGCCGGCAGATCCTGGACTGGGTGGAAGACCACAGCGATGGCCTGCACATCCTGGTCAACAACGCTGGCGGCAACGTCACCAAGGCGGCCACGGAGTACTCCGAGGACGAGTGGCGCAAGATCTTCGAGACCAACCTGTTCTCGGCCTTCGAGCTGTCGCGCTACGCGCATCCGCTGCTGGCCCGGCACGCCTCGTCGTCGATCGTCAACGTCGGCAGCGTGTCCGGCCTGACCCACGTGCGCAGTGGCGTGGTCTACGGCATGACCAAGGCCGCGATGCACCAGATGACCCGCAACCTCGCGGTCGAGTGGGCGGAGGATGGCATCCGGGTCAACGCGGTGGCGCCCTGGTACATCCGCACGCGGCGCACGTCCGGTCCGTTGTCGGACCCGGACTACTACGAGGAAGTGGTCAATCGCACGCCGATGCGCCGCATCGGTGAACCGGAGGAAGTGGCCGCGGCCGTGGGCTTCCTGTGCCTGCCCGCAGCCAGCTATGTCACCGGCGAGTGCATCGCAGTGGATGGCGGTTTCCTGCGTTACGGGTTCTGATCTTCCGGTGGTAGTGCCGGCCGCTGGCCGGCAACCACAGGATCTTCAGGTGATTGCAGTTGCCGGCCAGCGGCCGGCACTACCGGATGGTTGTCATCCCGGTACCGGGCAGTTGCTGGCCTCCAGCACGCCCTGCAGCCGTTCGCGTTCGCCACGGGCGTTGTCGCGGTTTTCCGGCGAGGCGAACCGCTCACGGCCACGTGCATCGCGGAAGCGTTGCTGCCAGCTGCTGCAGCGCTGCGCGTCCGGCAGTTCCTCGCAGCGGTCGCGTACCACTTCGCAGCCGGCGGCATTGACCGGCGTGGCGCCACCCAGGCCCTGCACGGTCATCAGTTCGCAGCGCCCGGGGGCGGCTTCGTACTCGTGCAGGTAACCACCGCCCTGGCTGTCGGTGCACTGGAAGATCGGTGGCAGCGGCGGCTTCGGCGGCGCATTGCTGTCCGGCGCGGCATCGGCCTGGCGTGGCAGCGATGCACTGTCGAGTATCAGGTCGCCGCCTTCGCGTTCGACCATGCCGGCTTCCATGATCGTGCGTCCTTCGCCGGGGCGGCGGGGGCTGGGCGCGGAAGCGGGTGGTGCACTTGTCGTCGCTGGTTCGGGTAGCGAAGGCGCCGGGGCCGGTGTGGCCGGCGCAGGTGGCGCACTGGCGGCCGCCGGAATCCGCACCACCTGCTGCTTGCTGCCGGCCGGGCAGGGCGTACGTTGCAGGGTGGGCACATCGCTGTTGCTGGAGGTGCAGCGGTAGATCACCCCGTCGTCAGCCATTGCGTTGCCGGCGAACAGGCCCAGGGCCAGCCAGATCAGGTTCTTCATGCGCACAGCGTACATGCCACGGCAGGCGCTGCGCTCAGCGTCCGCAGTCCCGCGACAGGCGTGCGTCGATGCCACGCTGTTCGTTGCTGATGGCGGTGCGTTCACTCTGCAGCGCGCTGTTGTAACGGCGGTCCAGTTCCCAGCGGCGGTCGCGCAGGCGCGCGCAGACTTCCTGTGGCGGCAGCGCATGGCAGCTGTCGCGGACCAGGACGCTGCCGGCCGGAACCTGCACGCCGACACCCACCGCGGGCGGCCGGTAGCCGGTTCCTTCACCGATGGGGGTGCCGACCGGCGTGCCGAAGGCCGGGCGTGGGCCGGGATGGACCGGGCCGTGGTGCCCGTGCGGGAGCCAGACGCTGGTCCACAACGGCACCCAGCGCGGATTGCCTTCGTTGTTGTCGCTGGTGTAACGACGACCGTCGTCGCTCACGCACTCGTACAACGGCTGCGGCGGCTGGATGTAGACGTGGCGGACCTCGCGATCACGCATCATCGGGGCCTCATCCGGCGGCGCAGGTGTCGCGTCGCTGCGCACCACCCGTGGTGCCGGGTCACGCGGGCGCTGCAGGTCACGCACTTCCTGCCGGCCACTGCTGCATGGCTTGTCCTGCAGGGCCACGGCGCCGTTGCTGGCGACACAGCGGTACACGCGCACGTCCTCGGCGGCCGGTGCGGTCCATGGCAGCAACAGGAACAGGCCCAGGGCGGTGCGCAGCAGGTTCATGGCGGCAGGGTGCGCGATTGTCCGCGGCAGTGCAATCGTCGGTTCAGGAGCGCAGCACGTTGCCGCTGAGCGCGTCGCGGATCGGGGTGGGCTGGGCCAGGCCGCCGGTTTCACCATCGAGGATGCCATCGAGCAGGCGAAGCAGGCGCGGGTCGAGCTCGGTACGGCTGCGTGCCGGTGGTTCACCGGCCAGGTTGGCGCTGGTGGAGACCAGGGGGCCACCCCAGGCGCGGCACAGGGCGGCGACCAGCGGATGGGCGCTGATGCGCACGGCGATGCCGTTGTGCTCGCCGGTGACCCAGGGCTGTGCACGCGAACCGGCCGGCAGGATCCAGGTGTTGGCCCCCGGCCAGCTGGCCAGCACCGCGCGCTGGCGGGCATCGGGCAACGCCTGCAGGCGCACCCAGCCCTCCAGCTGCGACAGTTCGGCGGCAACCAGGATCATTCCCTTCTCGATCGGGCGCTGCTTCAGCCGCAGCACCATGTGCACCGCCGCCTCATGCGAGGGATCGCAGCCCAGGCCCCAGACTGCTTCGGTCGGATAGGCGATCACGCCGCCGGCGCGGAGCGTGGCGACAGCAGAGTCCAGGGTAAGTTCTTTCATGGCAGCGACCGGCCCGACGTGGGCCTTCATTATCCCCCTGCCGCGTGCAGAAGGGGTGGTGGGTGCGGACGGTAGGTGCGGACCGTTGGTCCGCACACCTTGACCCTTCATCCACGCATGGCGTGGAGTTACTTCGCGGCCTTCTTGACCGCCTTCTTGACGGCCTTCTTCGCCGGGGCCTTCTTCGGCGCCGCTTCCTTCTTCACCGCAGCCTTCTTGGCCGGTGCCTTCTTCGCGGCGGCCTTCTTGGCGCCGAAGCCCTTGCGCACCGGCTTGCCGGTTTCTTCCATCAGCTGCTGCACTTCGGCCAGGGTCAGCGATGCCGGCTCGCGATCCTTGGGGATCTTGCCGTTCATCTTGCCGTCGCTGATGTACGGGCCGAAGCGGCCGTTCAGCACCTGGATGTCGCTGCCCTCGAACTCCTTGATGATCCGGTTGCGCGCGATCTCTTCCTTCTCTTCGATCAGGAACACGGCGCGGGCCAGGTCGATGGTGTACGGGTCGTCTTCCTTCTTCAGCGAGGCATAGGTGCTGCCGCGCTTGGCGAACGGGCCGAAGCGGCCGATGCCGACGCTGACCGGCTCGCCGTTGTCCTCGCCCAGCGCACGCGGCATCAGGAACAGTTCCAGCGCGTCTTCCAGCGAGATGGTGTGCATCGACTGCCCAGGGCGCAGCGAGGCGAACTTCGGCTTCTCCTCGGCGTCCTCGGCGGTGCTGCCGATGGCCGCGTAGGGCCCGAAGCGGCCCAGGCGCACGCTGACCGGCTTGCCGGTCTTCGGATCGGTGCCGAGCTCGCGCGCGCCACTGGCCTCGGCGCGGTCCACCGATTCCTTCTTGTCTTCCACCAGTTCCTTGAACGGCTCCCAGAAGCGGGCCATCAGCGGGATCCACTCTTCTTCGCCACGCGAGACGGCGTCGAGCTCGTCTTCAAGCTTGGCGGTGAAGTCGTAGTCCACGTACCGGGTGAAGTGGCTGGACAGGAACTTGGACACCGCGCGGCCAACGTCGGACGGGCGGAAGCTGCGGCCTTCCATTTCCACGTACTTGCGGAACAGCAGGGTCTGGATGATCGAGGCGTAGGTCGAGGGACGGCCGATGCCGTACTCTTCAAGTGCCTTCACCAGCGCCGCTTCGGTGAAGCGCGGCGGCGGCTGGGTGAAGTGCTGTTCGGCCTGGATGCGTTCCAGCGGGATGCGGTCGCCCGGCTTCATCGCCGGCAGCTTGCGGCCTTCGTCCTCGTCCTCGGCGCTCTTGTTGTCCTTGCCTTCCTCGTACACGGCCAGGAAGCCGGGCACCACCACGGTGGTGCCGCTGGCACGGAACACGTGCTCGCTGCCGGCCGACAGGTCGACGCTGACGGTGTTGAGCGTGGCCGGGATCATCTGGCAGGCCACCGCACGCTTCCAGATCAGCTCGTACAACCGGCGCTCGTCGTCGGTCAGGAAGCGCGCCACCTGGGACGGCGTGCGCAGGGCCGAGGTCGGGCGCACCGCTTCGTGTGCTTCCTGGGCGTTCTTCGACTTGGTCTGGTAGGTGTTGGGCTGGTCCGGCAGCGAGGCGATGCCGTAGTCACGGGCGATCACGTCGCGGATTTCGGCCAGCGCGTCCTGCGACAGGTTCACCGAGTCGGTACGCATGTACGAAATCAGGCCGACGGTGCCTTCGTCGCCAATCGCCACGCCTTCGTACAGCTTCTGCGCCACCTGCATGGTCTTGCGGGTGGTGAAACCGAGCTTGCGCGAGGCTTCCTGCTGCAGGGTGGAGGTGGTGAACGGCGGCGCCGGGCGGCGCTTGCGCTCCTTGCTGGCCACGTCGGTGACATGCAGCGAGCCCTGCGCGGCCTGCTGGATGCGGAGGCGGGCGGCTTCGGCGGTGTCGCCGTCGGTGACGGTGAACTGCTCGAACTTCTGCCCGTCCAGCTTGATCAGCTTGGCATTGAAGTGTTGTGACGGGTGCGCGCACTCGGCAGCGATCGACCAGTACTCGCGGGCGATGAAGGCTTCGATCTCTTCCTCGCGCTCGACGATCATGCGCAGCGCCGGGCTCTGCACGCGGCCGGCGGACAGGCCGCGCTGCACCTTGCGCCACAGCACCGGCGACAGGTTGAAGCCGACCAGGTAATCCAGCGCGCGGCGCGCCTGCTGGGCGTCGACCAGGTCGCTGGCGATCGCGCGCGGCTGGTTGATGGCTTCCTTGATGGCGCGCGGGGTGATCTCGGTGAACACCACGCGCTGCATCGGCTTGTCCTTGACCAGCCCGCGTTCTTTCAGGATCTCGGCGATGTGCCAGCTGATCGCTTCACCCTCGCGATCCGGGTCGGTCGCCAGCAGGATGTCGTCGGCACCCTTGGCAGCCTTGGCGATCGCGTCGACATGCTTTTCATTCTTGTCGATCACGTCGTAGTGCATGGCGAACCCGTTGTCCGGGTCGACCGCGCCTTCCTTCGGAATCAGGTCACGCACATGCCCATACGAGGCCAGGACGGTGTAGTCCTTGCCGAGGTATTTGTTGATCGTCTTGGCCTTGGCCGGCGATTCGACGATGAGCAGGTGCTTGGGCATGGCAGCAGTGTCTGTGGGGCGAGCCGCAGGGGAGGGGCCGCTAGGGTGGAGCAAACGGCCGCATTAGTGAAGCGGCCACGGACAAATCAATACGCTGAACGCCCGGTAGTGTGCCGGGCGTTCAGGTTTCACCTTATTAGAGGAATCACGCCCGGCCAGCCCCTGTCAAGCAGCCAGACGTGAGGATGGCCGTTCATGAGGCCATCTTGGCGATGAAGCCGACCGCGGCCACCAGCAGCACCAGGCCCGCCAGCGACAGCAGGCCGGTCAGCACCAGGATCACGATGGTGACCGTACCCAGCTCATGGCGCTGCAGGTGCGGCTGGTCGGTGTAGGCCCAGCGGTCGACCACCAGGGTGTCGCAGATCATGTCGTGGAGGCCCTGCTTGCGCTCGGTGAAGGCGGCCATCAGGAAGCCGATGCCGAGGGTGAAGCTGCTCAGCAGCATGGCCCAGTAGCGACCGAAGGCGCGGCCCCGGGTCAGGCGGTCACCGTTGCTGCGCACGACCTTGATGCCGACCGCCATCTTGCCCAGCGTGGCGCCGCCCTGCGAGGAATGGAACCAGGTGTAGTAGGCCACGCCAATGGCCATGTTGATCAGCGCGCTGGCCAGCTGCGCGACGATTTCGATGGAGGTCTCGCCACTGCCCACCGCCCCCATGCTGGCGCCCAGCACCACGCCGATGATGGCGCCGATGATGCCGCCCGGAATGGCCAGTACGAAGTAGTCGATCATGTAGGCCGCGACGCGCTTCCAGAAGCCGGCGTAGACCACCTCGCCGGCGGCGACCTCGAACGAGGGCGCGCCCAGGCACAGGCTGACGGTGAAGAGGCCCGCGCTCAGGTGGGAGATCTTCCACCGGCCGGGCGGCACGGCGAAGACCAGCGTCGTGCCCTGGGCGCCGCCGGCCG
>DQIG01000265.1:7562-7719 GCA_003525885.1 Stenotrophomonas sp. | reverse complement strand
CGCCGCCGATCACCGGCTGCGGGCCACCGGCACCGGCGGCGGCCGGGGCGCTGTAGGGCGAGCTGCTGAGCGCGCCCGTGCCAGGCAGCGGAGCCGTGCCGTTGTCGATGGCAGCGTAATCGCTGCGCAGGTCGAAGCCGCCACTGGCGGGGGGGGG
>DQIG01000265.1:6762-7412 GCA_003525885.1 Stenotrophomonas sp. | reverse complement strand
CCACTGGCGGTGGCCGTGCTGGCGTCGGCCAGCGTCTGCAGGCCGAGCTCATCGACCACCTGGCGCAGAGCGGCCCACTGGGCCATGCCTTCGCGCCAGACCAGGGTGTCCAGGTTCAGTTCGCCGCGCTGGAAGCGCTGGCGGATCTCCTGGACCGACAGCGGGCCCTGGCGTTGCTGTCCTTCGGCGTAGTACCACTCAGTCATTGCATGTTCCCTGTTGGATCGTCCTTGGAGGTGCTGCCGTGCGCGTGGCTCAGCCGCGGCACGACGGCGGCAGGTACTTGTCGTCGCTTTCACCGCTGCATTCCCAGCGGCCGCTGTCGCGATCATATTCCAGCCACAGCAGGTCGCCATCGAGGCTCTTGCCGGGCACGGCCAGCGTTGCTTCGATGCCACAGTGGCCGTTGTTGAAACGGCCGATGTTCACCGCCGACAGGCCGGCCTGGGTGAAGTCACCCGGGGCCGGGAAACCAGCATCGTTGGCGCCGGGGCAGCGGCCTTCATCGTCGGCGAAGTGCTGCACCTGTTGCTTCAGCGGCTGCAGGGCATTGACCGCGGTGGCGATCTTGGCGCGCACGGTGTAGTCGTTGTACGCGGGCAGGGCGATCGCCGCGAGGATGGCCACGATCGGCACCAGCACCAGCAGCA
>DQIG01000265.1:0-6616 GCA_003525885.1 Stenotrophomonas sp. | reverse complement strand
ATCGGCACCAGCACCAGCAGCAGGCCGCCGCCGATGATCGCGGTCAGGGCGCAACCGGAAAGCTTCTTTTTCGGCGGCGGCAGGACCCCGGCCGGCGTCTGGGCGGCATAGGGCGTGGACGGCGGCAGCACCGGCGGCTGCGGCGGAGGCGGCGCTACAGGCTCTGGTTCGGGCTCGGGTTCCACGGCCGGCGCGGCGACGTCCAGCGCCGGCACGATCAGGCCCAGCTCATCGACAACGGTGCGCAACGGCTGCCATTGCGGCAGACCGTCACGCCAGACCAGGGTGTCCAGGGAGATCTGGTTGTTGCGGAACAACTCGACCAACTGTTCCGCCGGCAGCGGGCCTTGCTGCCGGTTGCCTTCTGCATGGAACCACTCGCTCACGGGGACGCTCCTGAATGCGCTGTGCCCCCAAGTGTACGGTCAGTGCAGGGGTTCTGGCTCGTCCATGAACATCTGCGTCTCCATCCAGGCGTAGGCCGCTTCGGAGCCGGGCTGGTTGAACAGCACCATCAGCACGACCCACTTCAGGTCGTCCAGGTCCAGTTCGTCCTGGTCCAGGGCCATTGCCCGGTCCAGCACCAGCTCGCGCTGGTCGGCGTCGAGGATGCCGTGCTGTTCCAGGTACAGCAGGAAGCCGCGGCATTCCACGTCCAGCTTGTCCAGCTCGGGGCCATGGTAGATGCGCACGGGGCCATCGACCCGCGCCTGGGCCACGCTCGGCCGCTGCGCGGCCAGGGCATCGAGCCAGTCGAACGCCTTGTTGATCTCGGTGGGACTGAAACCGGCCTGGATCAGGCCGTTCTGGAGCGAATCGCGGTCACGGATCAGGTCCGCATCTTCGCTGAAATAGTGTTCAAACAGGTACAGCAGTACATCCAGGATGCTCTCTTTCATTGCCCCTCGGCCTGCGTCGCGCGACGCTGTGGAGGTGAAGAAACTAGGGAGTTCGACAGTAGCGGCCGTGTACGCACACCACGATTCCCGCCAGTTCCATGGCCAGCAGCATGGAGGACACCTGTGACGCCGTCAATCCACAGCGCGTGATCAGTGAATCCATACCGCTTGGGTTGTGGTCCAGGGCCCGCCACAAGCACTGGTAGTCAGGGTCGTCGGCCCAGCGCGCCGGCAGGAGCGCCGGCGGTGCCTGTTCAGTGGGGGTGGCCAGCCGCGATTGCAAGCCCGGCAGTTGCTGGCGAAGGGCGGGCGCCAGCAGTTCCAGAACCTCCTCGGGGCGCTCGACCAGCGCTGCACCCTCACGGATCAGGCGGTGGCAGCCAGCCGCGCGCGGGTTGAGTACCGATCCGGGCAGCGCGCAGACCTCGCGGCCGGCCTCGGCGGCCAGGCGCGCGGTGATCAGCGCGCCTGAACGCTGCGCGGCCTCGACCACCACGGTGGCCAGCGCCAGCCCGGCCACCAGCCGGTTGCGCGCGGGGAAGTGGCCTGGGCGGGCCGCCGTGCCCGGCAGGTACTCGCTGAGCACCACGCCTTCGGCGGCGATCCGCGCCTGCAGCCGGGCGTGGCTGTCCGGATAGGCGCGGTCAGGGCCGGTGCCGATCACCGCCACGGTGCAGCCACCGGCCTCCAGCGTGGCCTGGTGCGCGGCCGCATCGATGCCTGCGGCCAGGCCGCTGGTCACCGCCAGGCCCGCCTCGACGAAGCAGCCGGCAAAACGTGCGGCCAGTGCGCGCCCGCCCGGGGTGGGGGAGCGGCTGCCGACCAGCGCCACCGAGGGACGCCAGGCCAGGCTGGGGTCACCGGCCACGAACAGGGCCAGCGGCGGATTGGGTACCTCCAGCAGCGATGGCGGAAAGACCGGATCGGTGCACGGCAAAAGGTAATGGTTGTCCTGTTCCAGCCAGCGCCGGACGACTGTCCAGCCCTGGGTATCCGGACGTTCCAGTGCGGAGCACTGTTCCGGCGTGCAGCCGTGTGCGCGCCAGTTCGCGGTGCCTTGCGCGATGGCAGCTTCCGCGCTGCCCGCGGCCTGCAGCAGGGCCCGTCGTGGCGCCAGTGCGCCTCCCGCCATCAACAGGCGCAGCAGCGCCTCATGTGCATGTGTGGTCATTCCCCACTATCGGCTGCATACAACGAAGGCGCCCTAGGGCGCCTTCGCATGTGATCGTCAGGGTTTGCCGGGGACCGCCCCTGTAGAGTCGACTGTCAGTCGACTACCGCGCGCAGCGCGGACGTTTCCGGGGGGCGGTGAAGAGCAGTCGACTAACAGTCGACTCTACCGCGCGTCCGGGTGCAGCGCGTTGTAGCCCACCCGCACCGGCTTCACGCCCTGCATCACCAGCGCGTAGCTGACGTTGTCGAAGGTGCGGAACACCATCGCGTGCGCGGCATATTCGTCCGGCAGCGAGACCCGGCCCGCGCCGGTGCTGAGCGAGTCGTCCATGCGCGACGAGGTCGGGTACTTCATGCGGTGCGCCACATGGCGGCCCGGGCGCCACAGCGAGAACACGGTGCCGTTGTCCACGCCCTGGGCACGGCCGGCCGAGATCGCGATCACGTCGCGCGGGCCACCGGCGGTGAACATGTCGGTGACGGCCAGCACGCGCACGTCCACGCCCTCGACACCCGCGGCGGGCACGTGGGGCACGAACTGCAGGTCGTACGGCTTGGCCTCGACCGGCACCAAGCGGTCGCCGGCGCGCACTTCGCGGCCGCCGACGTTCTTGTCCAGCACCAGCGTGGAGGCCTCGACCTTGCCGCCGGCGATCTGGGTGATGGTGCCGGTGGCGACCTGGGCCAGCTCGTAGCCGAGCACGCCACGGCGGGCGTTGGGCGCGTTGTAGGCCTTCCACAGGTTGCCGCTGCCCGGGGTGACGTCGCCATTGGCGGTCAGGTCCTCGGTCGGCTTGGGCTGGGCGTAACGCACGGTCGGGCGTACCACGGCCCAGCGCTGGCCCACCTGGGCATCCGCCAGGCGCACATAGACGGTGTCGCCGCCGGACACGCGCAGGCGGCTGTCCTCCAGGCCGACCACGTAGGGCAGCTGCTTGACGCTGTCGACAACGCTCAGCTGCTTCAGGAACGGCTCGACCTGGGCCAGCGGAATGGCGTCGATCGGGGCTTCCTGGCGCGGACCGGCCTGGGACACGGTCACCCGGTCCAGGTAGGCCAGGCTCAGCACGTCACCTGGATAGATCAGGTGCGGGTTGGCGATCTGCGGATTGGCTTGCCAGATCTCCGGCCACAGCCAAGGCTTCTGCAGGAAACGTGCGGCGATATCCCACAACGTATCCCCTTTTCGGACCACATAGGTGTCCGGGTGCCCGCCATTCACTTCCACGGCGGTAGCATAGGCAGCCACGGTCAGCATCGCCGCGGCGACGACCGTACGAAAACGAAGCAACATAGGTGTGAAGCCCTGATTCCCCAACAGGTCCGCGCACTATAGTCCAGAAACCGGGGCGCAAGGCAAGCGTTGGAGCTAGAATCTGCGACGTATGCCGGCGTGCCGGCCCCCTATCCGGAAACAGCCATGGCCCTTCTCCCCATTCTCGAGTTCCCCGATCCGCGCCTGCGTACCAAGGCTGCGTTGATCGAAGCCGCCGAAGTCACCACGCCGGCCTTCCAGGAACTGATCGACAACATGTTCCTGACCATGTACGACGCCCCGGGCATCGGCCTGGCCGCCACCCAGGTGGACGTGCACAAGCGCTTCATGGTCATCGATGTCAGCGAAGAGAAGAATGAACCGCATGTGTTCATCAATCCGGAAATCGTCGCCAAGGACGGGGGCCGTGTGTACCAGGAGGGCTGCCTGTCGGTCCCGGGCATCTTCGCCGACGTGACCCGCGCCGACACCATCACCGTGAAGTACCTGGACCGCAACGGCCAGGAACAGCAGCTGGAGGCCGGTGAAGTGCTGGCCACCTGCATCCAGCACGAGATGGACCACCTGGACGGCAAGCTGTTCATCGACTACCTGTCGCCGCTCAAGCGCGAGATGGTCCGCAAGAAGCTGGCCAAGCAGCGCAAGCACGTGGCGTGATCGCCAATCCGGGCCGCCCTCCGGGTGGCCCGTGCCTGCGCGACGCGCGCGGGCTGTACGGCGCCGGCCGACGGCGCCGTTTTCTTTCCTGCACGAATCCATCCTGCAAGTGGGGTAGCCATGAGGATTGTCTTTGCCGGTACGCCGGAATTTGCGGTGTCGTCGCTGCGCGCCGCGGCGCGCCACCACGAGGTCGTGGCCGTCTATACCCAGCCTGACCGCCCGGCCGGCCGTGGCCGTGGCCTGGCACCGTCGCCGGTCAAGCTCGAGGCCGTGGCCCGCGGCATTCCGGTCTACCAGCCCGAATCGCTGAAGGACGAGGCTGCCCAGCAGCAGCTGCGCGACCTGCAGCCGGACTTGATGGTGGTGGTGGCCTATGGCCTGATCCTGCCCAGGGCGGTGCTGGCGATCCCGACCCACGGCTGCTGGAACGTGCATGCCTCGCTGCTGCCACGCTGGCGCGGTGCCGCGCCGATCCAGCGCGCGATCCAGGCCGGTGACGCAAAGACCGGCGTGTGCCTGATGCAGATGGAAGCGGGCCTGGATACCGGCCCGGTACTGCTGCACCAGGAGCTGCCGATCGCGGCCACCGATACCGGTGGCCAGCTGCATGACAAGCTGGCCGAACTGGGTGCACAGGTGCTGTCCGACGGCCTGGGCCTGCTGCGTGCCGGCATCAAGCCGATCGCGCGGCCGCAGCCGGAGCAGGGCGTGACCTACGCGCACAAGCTGGACAAGGCCGAAGCCCGCCTGGACTGGGCGCAGGACGCCGATGCGCTGGCGCGTACCGTGCGTGCCTTCAATCCGTGGCCGATCGCCGAGGCCACGCTGGCCGGCGAGCGCGTGCGCATCCACGGCGCGGTCGCCCTGGACCTGGCCCATGGCCAGGCGCCGGGCACCGTGCTGGCGGCCAGCCGCGATGGCATCGACATCGCCTGTGGCCAGGGTGCGCTGCGCCTGCGCACGCTGCAGCGCGAAGGCGGCAAGGCGATCACCGCCGCCGACTACCTTAATGCCCGCCGCGACCTGCGCGTGGGGGCATAAGCGGTGTCGAAGCAGAATGATTTCTCCGTCGCCAAGGCGGCGCCGGGCGCAGCCACCCGCATGCTGGCCGCACGCGTGCTGGCGCAGGTGTTCACCCGTGGCCGCTCGCTGAAGGCGGAGCTGGCCTGGGCGCTGCCCAAGCTGGCCGACAGCCGCGACCGTGCGCTGCTGGAAGCGCTGTGCTTTGCGGTCCTTCGTCGCCGCAGTACCTATGACGCGGCCTTGCAGTCGTGGATGCAGAAGCCGCTGTCGGCGCGCGACGCCGACCTGCGCACCCTGTTGATGGTCGGCTTCGCCCAGCTGGACGTGCTGGAACTGCCGGCGCATGCGGCACTGTCGGCCACGGTCGATGCTGCCCGCGCGCTGGGTCGTGAGCGCCAGGCCGGCCTGGTCAACGCGATCCTGCGCCGCGCGCAGCGCGAGGGCTTCCCGGAACAGCCTGCACGTGAGGCCTTCCCGGAGTGGCTGGCCGACGCCATCGAGCGTGACTGGCCGGCCCAGGCCGAGGCGATTTTCGCCGCCAGCCTGCAGCCGGCGCCGTTGTGGCTGCGTGCCAACCGCCAACACGGGGGCCGTGACAAGGCGCTGGCCACGCTGGCCGAGGCCGGCATTGCCGCCGAAGCCAGCCCGCTCAGTGCCGACGCGCTGCGCCTGGCGGCGCCCATCGCGGTGAACCAGCTGCCGGGGTTCGCTGATGGTGCGCTGTCGGTGCAGGACCTGTCGGCGCAATGTGCTGCGGACGCGCTGGCACCGGCGTCCGGCGCCCGTGTGCTGGACGCCTGCGCGGCACCCGGTGGCAAGTCGGCACACCTGCTGGAACGTGACCCGAGCCTGCGCCTGCTGGCGCTGGACATCGATGCGCGCCGCCTCGCGCGTGCCCGCGATACGTACACCCGCACCGGTGTGGGCGAGGGCGCGCAGACCCTGGTGGCCGATGCCAGCGACCCCGGTGCCTGGTGGGACGGCACGCCGTTCGACGCCATCCTGCTGGACGCCCCATGTTCGGCCACCGGCGTGATCCGCCGCCAGCCGGACGTGATGTTCCACCGCCGCGCCGAGGACATCGATGCGCTGGTCGGCGTGCAGGCCCGCCTGCTGGAGGCCTGCTGGTCGATGCTGCGCCCCGGAGGCGTGCTGCTGTACGCGACCTGCTCGATCCTGCGTGCCGAGAACGTCGACCAGGTGCGGGCCTTCCTGAAGTGGCATCCGGACGCGGTGGCACAGCCGCTGGATGACACATTCGGCCTGGATTGCGAGGGGATCGCGCGCCAGCGACTGCCGGGTGACAGCGATGCTGACGGTTTCTTTTACGCGCGTCTGCTAAAAACAGCCTGACCCCCGCTGACGTTCCGAGTCCCATGCTGAAATCCCGCGCGTCGCGCGAGACGTGGTTGTTCGTGGTGATGGCCCTGCTGGTGCTGGGGGCCGGGCTGGGCCTCCGTGATCCGTGGCCGTCGGACGAACCGCGCTTCGCGCTGGTGGCCAAGCAGATGTTCGACAGCGGGCACTGGCTGTTCCCGCACCGCGGGACCGAGCTGTACTCGGACAAGCCGCCGATGCTGATGTG
>DQIG01000413.1:6501-9759 GCA_003525885.1 Stenotrophomonas sp. | reverse complement strand
TCTACCGTGTTCGGTAGTGCCGGCCGCTGGCCGGCAGCTCCCTGGATCGCGTATCCACACATGGCGTGGGTCTACCGTGTTCGGTAGTGCCGGCCGCTGGCCGGCAGCTCCCTGAATCGCGCATCCACGCATGGCGTGGGTCTATTGGGCTTCGTCGAGCAGTTGTTCGAGGCTGATGGTTTCCGCAGCGTCGTTGAAGGGGCCGTCCCCCAGTCGCGCACGTACGAATGCCAGGCCATCCGCCGCCGCTGCGTCCAGCGTGCCGCGATGGTCGACGGGGTAGCGCCGGAACGCGACCGGCTCGCCGCGCAGGGCCAGGCCCGCGGCATACAGCAGGGTGGTCAGATAGGGCACATCGCGATCCTGGCTGCCATGGCCCAGCATCAGCGGTTGGCTGAAGCCGCGGCGCGGTACGCCGAGATAGTCGTACAGCAACGCCCAGATGCCTGGCACGCTGGTCAGCGGCGCAGTGAACATGCTGCCGGTGTCCGCGCCGTCCAGCGTGGCGGCCAGTTCGCCCAGGCATTGCTCGCGCGCCAGGGCTACGCGGGCGCGCCCCGTGTCGCTGAGGACGTGGTCGATCTGCGGTGCGACCTGCAGCAGGCCATCAAGCAGGTACGCGTGATAGGCGTTGACTGCACCGGGATTGGGGCTGCGGTTGCCCGGTTTCATCACCAGTGCGGTCAACTCCACTGCCGTGGGCGTACCGGTGGTGAAGCTGCCGCGATACTGCAGCGACGGCCCACCATAGGCGGGTGCCATGTGGCCTGCGTTGAGTGCGGCGGCACCGCCCTGCGAATGGCCGACCGAGACCCAGCGCGGTGACAGCGTTGCATTGCCCAGGTACTGGCGGCTGGCCTTGACGAGATCGATGGCATTGCGTGCGGCCGTGCGGACATGCAGGTAGGCATGGTCGCCGGGGCTTCCGAGGCCTTGGTAGTCCGCGGCGACCACCGCATAGCCCTGTGCCAGGAACTGATCGAGAAAGCGCCCGTCGCGCTCGGGTTGGTAGGGGCCGGAGACCGAGGGCGCACAGCGATCCGCAATGCCCTGGGTTCCATGTGCCCAGGACACCACCGGCCAACCACCAACCGGTGGCGTACCGGCGGGAAGGTACAGCAGGCCGGTGCCTTCGGCGAGCTGGCTGCGATGGTCCGGGGTACGGTAGTGCAGCTTGTAGGCCTGCGCGGCCTGGGACGGAACCCAGGCGGCGCGATAGGGCGCTGCGGACAGCAGATCCCCCGGTGCAGCGGGCGTGGCGTACAGCGAGCTGGAGGTGATCACCAGCAGAGCGCCGGCGATGACACGGGAAAGGCGCCGGAAACGGCGGGGCGGCGGGGTCATGGGGCGCTCCTTCATGGCCGGAATGGCCGTTGCGCCGCAGTGTGGACGGCCTTACCGGAGCGCGATGCGACCGGCGTCGCATCCGCCGGGGATTCGTAGCATTCCTAGTGTCGTGGTCCATTGGCGGGAGAAGCATCCGCGCATGGCGTGGATCTGCCGACAAAGAAAAGGCCCCTTTCGGGGCCCTCTCTTACTTCTTTTCCAGTCGCGCGTTGCGCTGGCCGGTACTGGCGGACTTCTCGCCGGCGAACGGGTTCAGCTTGCGGACCATCCACGGGTACTTCGGCCACTTGCCTTCCAGCCACGGGTGGTCCGGCTGGTTCAGCTGCAGGACGCGACGGGCGTCGTCGGCCAGGGTCTTGTTGCCCAGGTGGGTGTAGGAATCGGCCAGCACGGCCACCGCGTCGTACTGGAAGGCGCTCTGCGGGTAGGTTTCCAGCAGGTAGTTGGCGCGGCCCACGGCCGAGACCCAGGCGCCGCGGCGCATGTAGTACAGGGCGTTGTCCAGCTCGTGCTGGGCGAACACGTCACGCAGCTCCAGCATGCGCTGGCGTGCATCGGCGGCGTAGCGGCTGTTCGGGTAACGATCAACCACGATGTTGAAGTCCGAGTACGCCTGGTGCGGCGTGGACAGGTCGCGGCGGCTGGCATCCAGCGACCATACGCGGCGCAGGAAAACCGTACTGCGGTTGGAGTTGGCCAGGCCGCGCAGGTAGTACAGGTAGGCGATGTTGCGGTGCGTCGGGTAGGTACGGATGAAGCGGTCGATGCTGGACACCGCGTCATCGTGCTTGCCGGCCTTGTACTGGGCGTAGGCGGTTTCGATCATCGCCTGCTCGGTGTAGGGGCCGTAGGGGTACTGGGCCACCAGGCGGCGGAAGCTGGCTTCGGCGCCGCTCCAGTTGCCGCCCTGCATCAGCTTGTGGCTTTTCTCGTACAGCTGTTCGACCGGCGTCCCTTCATCGGGGCGATCACCCTTCTTGGCGCCGCGATGGCAGCCGGTTGCGGCGATGACCAGCACCAGCAGCAGGGCGGTGAGGCGGACGGGCGCGGAGAGCATGGCGGAGCGTCGGATCATGGGGTCGAGGCGGGACGCGGCTGGAATACGAAGGGTCGATGATAGCCTAGTGTCCTGTCCAGCGACTGAAACCGGCCGCCGGGACCCCAAAATTTCAAAGAATGCCCCCTGCCATGTCTGAACAACCCTCTGAATCGGCCCGCCAGGCCATCGTCCCCGACACCGCTGCCGGCCGTCGTTTCGACGCCGTCGTGGCCGAACTGTTCCCCGAATACTCGCGTTCGCGCCTGACCGAGTGGATCAAGTCCGGTGACGTCCTGCTGGACGGCGCCCAGGTGCGCCCGCGCGATCCGCTGCGCGGCGGCGAGGTGGTGACCCTCCATGTGGTGCTGGAAACCCAGACCGACGCCCAGCCGGAGGACATTCCGCTGGACGTGCTGTTCGAGGACGAGCACGTGCTGGTGATCAACAAGCCGGTTGGCCTGGTGGTGCACCCGGGCGCCGGCAACCACAGCGGCACCCTGGTCAACGCCCTGCTGTTCCGCGACCCGTCGGTGGCAGTGCTGCCGCGCGCGGGCATCGTGCACCGCCTGGACAAGGACACCAGCGGCGTGATGGTGGTGGCCAAGACCCTGGAAGCGCAGACCGCGCTGGTCGAACAGCTGGCGGCCCGTGACGTGCATCGCCAGTACCTGGCCATCGTGATGGGCGCGCTGGTGGCCGGCGGTACCGCCGATGCCCCGATCGACCGCCATCCGCGCGACCGCCTGAAGATGGCGGTGCGCGAGGACGGCAAGGAAGCGGTGACCCACTACCGCCTGCGCGAGCGCTTCCGTGCGCACACCGCGCTGGAGTGCCGCCTGGAAACCGGCCGTACCCACCAGATCCGCGTGCAC
>DQIG01000413.1:6163-6349 GCA_003525885.1 Stenotrophomonas sp. | reverse complement strand
ACCCACCAGATCCGCGTGCACATGGCACACGTGCGCCATCCGATCATCGGCGACCCGCTGTACGGCGGCGCGCTGAAGCTGCCCAAGGGCGCCAGCGACGAGCTGGTGGCTGCGCTGCGCGGCTTCAAGCGCCAGGCCCTGCACGCCGAGACCCTGGAATTCATGCACCCGATCACCGGCGAGCCG
>DQIG01000413.1:5438-6004 GCA_003525885.1 Stenotrophomonas sp. | reverse complement strand
CCGGCGAGCCGGTGCGCAATACCGCACCGGTGCCTGAGGACATGCTGCACCTGATGAAAGTGTTGCGCGAAGACAGCGAAGCCTTCGCCGCACGCGAGCGGGACCGCTGGTGATGGCCGCCGCGCTGCCGTTGCTGCAGGCGGACTGGCCGGCGCCGGCAGGCGTCCATGCGCTGACCACGCGCCGGCATGGCGCGGGCATCTCGCCGGCGCCGTTTGCGCAGTTCAACCTGGGCAACCGGCACGCGGCCGATGGTGATACCCCGGCCAACGTGGAGCACAACCGCCAACTGCTGCAGCAGGGGCTGGCACTGCCCTCGGCACCGCACTGGCTGCGCCAGGTGCACAGCAGCACCGTGCTGCGCTTCACCGCGCCGCCGGTGCCTGGCACCAGCGAACCGGTGGCCGACGCCGCCGTGACCTCGGTGCCGGGTGTGGTGCTGGCGATCCTGACCGCCGACTGCTTGCCCGTGGTGTTTGCCGCGGCCGATGGCAGTGAGGTGGGCGCGGCCCATGCCGGCTGGCGTGGGCTGGCCGACGGCATGCTGGAGGCCACGGTGGCCGCCA
>DQIG01000413.1:0-5254 GCA_003525885.1 Stenotrophomonas sp. | reverse complement strand
CCGGCGCAGCTGCGGGCCTGGCTGGGCCCGGCGGCTGGACCGGCGGATTACGAGATCGGCGAAGAGGTTTTCCATGCCTTCGTCGGCCATGATCCGGCTGCCGCGGCGGCGTTCGTGGCCACCCGCGCAGGCCACTGGAAGGTGGACCTGTTCGCGCTGGCGCGGCAGCGTCTGCAGGCGGCGGGGATGGATCCGGCGCAGGTCTATGGCGGCACGGTGTCGACCATGGCTGATCCGGACCTGTATTCGCACCGGCGCGACCGTCGTACCGGCCGCATGGCGACCCTGGCCTGGATCGCGCCCTGACCCCGCCGCTGTTCGCGCGCGTGCTGGGGCCGGCCTTCGCCACCCTGGCAGGGCCGGTGCAGGCGCTGCATGCCGCGCCGTTGCCCTGCCGCTACGTGGGGCAGGCGCGCATCGTGAGGGGGCGGCACTGGCTGGTGCCGCTGCTGGCCGCGTTGGCGCGGCTACCGAAGGACGGCGACGCTTTGCCCACCGAAGTGGCGTTCAAAGCACACGGGCAGGGCGAACAGTGGGCGCGGCGTTTTGGGCGTTGGCCGATGGTGTCGCGGCTGTGGGCGCACGAAGGGCATCTGCGCGAGCAACTGGGCGCGGTGCGCTTCGAATTCGCGCTGCAGGCCCGTGAAGGTGGCATCGACTGGTCGGTGCGGCGGGTCTGGGCGTTCGGGTTGCTGCCGCTGCCGACGCGCTGGTTTGGCGGGGTGCATTGCCGCGAAGCCTGGCAGGGCGAGCGTTACACTTTCCTGGTCGATGTGACGCTGCCTTGGGCCGGAGCCCTGATCCGCTATGAAGGCTGGCTTGAACCGCAGTGAGGCCGCCACCGAGGCGGGCAGCGCGGTGATCGTGTTCGATGGTGTATGCGCACTGTGTAACCGCTGGGTGCGCTTCCTGCTGCGTTTCGACCGCAAGGGGCGATACCGCTTTGCCGCGATGCAGGGCGAGCGGGGCAGTGCGCTGCTGCGCGCGCACGGGTTGGACCCGCAGGATCCGGCGTCGTTCCTGCTGCTGGACGCGCAGGGCGCGTGGACCGATACCGATGCGATCCTGCGCGTACTTGCGGGGCTGGGCGGCGCCTGGCGCCTGAGCAGCGTGCTGCGGATGGTGCCGCGTAGCTGGCGCGATGCGGCGTATCGCGCGCTGGCACGCAACCGCTACCGCTGGTTCGGGCGGCATGATGCCTGCCATCTGCCCGCACCGGAACAGGCCGCGCGGTTCCTGGATTGACGAAAAAGGGGACGGAGGGGATTAAGTCGTTTGTGCACAAGCGACTTAATCCCCTCCGTCCCCTTTTCCCCTCAGCCTTCGAGTGCGTCGAGGTAACTGCGGCGCCAGTGGTTGATGTCGTAGGTGCGCAGATGCTCCATCATTGCGTGCCAGCGTTCCTTGCGCCTGCGCAGCGACATCGTCGCTGCGGTGGCGATGGCGTCGGCTACGCCATCCAGGTCGTGCGGGTTCACCAGCAGTGCCTGCTTGAGTTCGTCGGCGGCGCCGGCCAGCAGTGACAGCACCAGGACGCCGGGATCCTCCGGGTCCTGCGAGGCCACGTATTCCTTGGCCACCAGGTTCATGCCATCGCGCAGTGGCGTGACCAGGCCGACCGCTGCCGCCCGGTAGAAACCGGTCAGCGTGGCATGGGTGAAGTTCTGGTTGACGTAGCGCAACGGCGTCCAGTCCGGCTCGGCGTGGCCACCGTTGATGTGGCCGGCGATCTGTTCCAGCTGGCTGCGCAGTTGCCGGTACTCGGTGACATCGCCCCGCGAGACCGGCGCGATCTGCAGGTAGGTCAGCGAGCCGCGTTGGTCGGGGTGGCGCTGCAGATAGCGCTCGAAGCCGAGGAAGCGCTCGGGCAGGCCCTTGGAGTAATCCAGGCGGTCGACGCCGATCGCCAACTGGCGGTCGCGCAGGCTGTTGCGCAGGTTCTTCACCGCGGCCTTCGTGGCGGCGGTGCCGGCCTGGCGCGCGATCAGATCGGTGTCGATGCCGATCGGGAAGGCCGCGGCACGGAAACGGCGCCCCCCCGGCGCTTCCAGCTCGCCGTTGTCGAGCACGCGGCCGCCGCCGAACAGGCGCAGGTAGGTCTGGAAGCGATCGGTGTCGCGCTGGGTCTGGAAGCCGACCAGGTCGTAGGCGTACAGCGCGGAGAACAACCGCAGGTGATCAGGCATCGCCTGCAGCAGGTCGGCGGACGGCATCGGGATGTGCAGGAAGAAGCCGATGCGGCAGCCAATGCCACGCTCGCGCAGCAGTGCGCCGAGCGGGATCAGGTGGTAGTCGTGGATCCAGACGATGTCATCCTCGCGCAGCAGCGGCGCGAGCTTGTCGGCGAACAGCGCATTGACCTTGTGGTAGGTCTCACGGGTGCCACGGTCGTAGTCGACCAGGTCCAGGCGGAAGTGCAGCAGCGGCCACAAGGTGCGATTGGCGAAGCCGTTGTAGTAGCCATCGACCTCGCGCTTGCTCAGGTCGAGGGTGACGAACTCGATGTCGCCATCCTTCTGCCTGTGCAGCGTGCCGCTGCCGTCGCGCACGCTCTTGCCGCTCCAGCCGAACCACATGCCGCCGCGTTCCTTCAGCGCGGCGAGCAGGCCGACGGCCAGGCCGCCGGCGCGATTCTCGCCCGGCACGGCCACGCGGTTTGAAACCACTACCAGACGACTCACGATGCCTCCTGCCAGGACCGCGACAGGCGCATCGCGGCGGTAATCAGGCCGACGTGCGAATAGGTCTGCGGGAAATTGCCCCAGGCCTCTCCGCTGTCGAAGGCCAGATCCTCCGACAGCAGGCCCAGGTGGTTGCGCTGCTTCAACAGCAGCTCGAACATCCCGCGCGCCTCGTCCAGGCGCCCGATGGCGGCCAGCGCGTCGATGTACCAGAAGGTGCAGATGGTGAAGCTGGTCTCCGGTTCGCCGAAATCATCCGGCGCCACGTAGCGGTACAGGGAATTGCCATGCTTGAGGTCGCGGCCGATGGCTTCGACGGTGGCGATGAAGCGCGCGTCCATCGCGTCGATGAAGCCGATGTCGGCCAGCAGCAGCAGCGAGGCATCCAGGCGATGACCGCCGAAGGTGTCGGTGAAGTGCCCCCGTTCTTCGCTCCAGGATTCGGCCATGATGCGTGCGTGGATGGTGTCGGCGCGCCCGCGCCAGTAGTGTGCGCGGTCGTCGCGCTTCAGGCGCACTGCGATCTTGCACAGGCGGTCACAGGCGGCCCAGCACATCGCGCTGGTATAGGTGTGCACTTCGGTGCGGCCGCGGAACTCCCACAGGCCGGCATCGGGCACGTCGTGCAGGGCGAAGGCCTGCTCGCCGAGGGGTTCCAGGCGGGCGAAGGTATGCGCGTCCCCCGGGTCCTGCAGGCGCCGGTCGAAGAACAACTGCGTAGACGCCAGCACCACGCTGCCGTAGACATCGTGCTGGCGCTGCACCCAGGCCAGGTTGCCGCGCCGCACCGGGCCCATGCCGCGATAGCCGGACAGGCTGGGCACTTCGTCTTCGTCCAGCTTGGCTTCGAAGCCGATGCCATACAGCGGCTGCAGGGTGCCGTCGGTGGTGGCCAGGTTGAAGATGTAGCCGAGGAACTGTTCCATCGTGCGCGTCGCGCCGAGGCGGTTCAGTGCACGCACCACGAACGCCGCATCACGCAGCCAGCAGTAGCGGTAGTCCCAGTTGCGCACGCTGCCGGGGGCTTCCGGAATGGAGGTTGTCATCGCCGCGATGATCGCGCCGCTGTCCTCGTACTGGCACAGTTTCAGCGTGATCGCGCTGCGGATCACCGCGTCCTGCCATTCCAGCGGAATCGACAGGTAGCGTACCCATTCGCGCCAGTAGTCGCGGGTGCGCTGGAAGGCTTCCTGCACGTAACCACTGATCGAGCGGTTGAGCGATTCGTCCACGCCGAGGATCAGGTGGATCGGATGGTTGAGTACGAACGGCAGGCCGTCACGCACGAAACGCACCGGTACGTCGGTGGTCAGCCGCAGCACATGCTCTGGCAGCACCCAGCGCACGTGGTTGCTGCCCCAGGTAGACTCCGGCACGCGCGCGCCCCAGTCCGCCAGCGGGCGTGCGCGCACAGTGATGCGTGGGCTGCCGGCCAGCGGACGCACCTGGCGGATCAGGCTGACGGGGCGGTAGAAGCGGTCGTTCTGCCGCCAGCGTGGGGCGAAATCGAGGATTTCCAGTTCGCCACCATGCGCGTCGCGCAGCACGGTGCGCAGGATCGCCGTGTTGGTGAGGTACTCCTGTTCGCTGCCAGCGAAGTCCTCCAGCTCGATGGCGAAGTCGCCGCCGGCCTGCTGGTTGGGGCCGAGCAGGGCACAGAAGGTAGGGTCGCCGTCGAAGGTGGGCAGGCAGCTCCAGACAACGCGGGCATGTTTGTCGACCAGGGCGCCGAAGCTGCCGTTGCCGACCACGCCCAGATCAAGATCGGGTTGGGTCATCACGGGGTACATCTCGGTTGCGGCCGTGGGGGATGGCCGGGTCAATAGGCATTCTCACGCAGCCAGGCGTGCACGCTGCGTATGTCGGGCAGTGCGAACACGGCCTTGCTGGGTTCACGTTCGCCCACCAGTACGCTCCAGCCATGCTGGACGTTGGCGGCGTCGAAGCCGAATTCGTCGGTAAGGTCGTCGCCCATGAATACCGGCAGGCGGCCGCGGAAGGGCAGGTACTGCATCATCCGCCTTACCGCACGACCCTTGTCGGTGCCGACCGGCACGAACTCGACCACGTGGTCGCCGGGCTGCAGGCGGTAGCTGGCACGACCGCGTACGTGGCGGTCGGCGAAGGCGCGGACGTCACTGGCCGCATGCGGCGCACCACGCCAGTGCAGCGCCAGGCCGACGCCCTTGTCTTCCACCAGTACGCCGGGATGACCGTGGGCGAAGCGCATGGCCTGCTGGTGCAGCGCATGCAGCCACTCGGCGGTGTCGTCGTCGTGTTCGTCGCGTAGTACGCGACCGTCCTGGCCACGCAGTTCGTGGCCATGCAGGCCGGCGGCGGGCAGTTGCAGGGGAGCGAACAACTGGTCCAGCTGATCAAGCGGTCGACCACTGACCAGTGCTACGGCACCTTCCAGGCGGTCGCTGATGCGGCCGATGGCTTCGCGCACATCCGGCAGCAGTTGCACGGCATCCGGGCGTGCAGCGAATTCGATCAGGGTGCCGTCGACATCGAGGAACAACGCACAGGCGTCATCCAGCAATGGCGGTGGCGGACGCAGGGGGAGCGGTTCA
>DQIG01000217.1 GCA_003525885.1 Stenotrophomonas sp. | reverse complement strand
GCCGTTTCGAACGGCAGGCGGCGCCCATCGGCAGCCACTTCCCGTCCACCAACATGGTCACGCTGGCGCAGGGCCGCGATGGCGCCCTGTGGATCGGCTACTTCCAGGCCGGTATCAGCCGGTTCGCGCAGGCGCAGCTGCACAGCTATGGCCGCGAACAGGGAGTGCCGGTCGGCGTGGTGCCGCACTTCAGCCAGGATCGCGGGGGGCAGCTGTGGGCGGCGATCAATGGCGGGCTGCGCCGCTTTGATGGGCAACGCTGGCAGCCACTGCCGGCCAGTGCCGGGCTGCCGGAGCGCCGTGTGCAGTGGCTGCTGCACGACAGCCGGGACACCTTCTGGGTCCTGGCCGATCTGAAGGTCTGGATGCGCACTGCCGGCCAGGCAACCTTCCAGGACACCGGCATTGCCGTCTCGCAGATGGCGACGCTGGCCGAAAGCCCGCAGGGCGAAGTGTGGCTGGCCGACCGGCTGCGCGGCACCTCGCCACTGGCCAACGCGCAGGGCCTGCTGCCGGACAGCGAGCGCGAAGCGCGACGGCTGCCGGAGCTGGTCGCCGCGCGCCTGCAGTTCACCGCCGACGGTGCGTTGTGGGCCACGATGAGCCCGCACGGCGGCGTCGCCCGCGTCACCTTCGACGGCACCCGGGCCGTGCGCATGGAGCGCTTCGATTCACCGCATGGCCTGACCGCCACCTCGGCGGTACCGATCATCGTCGATCGTGAAGGCAATCTCTGGGTCGGCACCAATCTCGGCCTCAACCGCTTCCGCGCACGCAGCGTGCACACCCTGGCGGTGGGTCCGAGCGATCCCTACCGCTCGCTGGTGCGGGCCAGCGATGGCCGCGTCTATGGCTACGGCGAAGATCTCAAGCCCTACGACCTGCGGCATATCCTGCTGGATGGCAGCGCCACGCAACTGCAGGCCGCTGCGCGCCAGGCACCCACGCCGATCTGGCAGTTCGACTGGGTCAATCTTGCGCGCACCGTAGCCGGCCACACCACGCTGATCCCGCTGCCGGCACCATTCACCGGGCAGCCGCTGCATGCCCTGCTGTTCCCCGACGACGGACAGGCCTGGGCCTGCACCGGCGAACGCGGGGTGCTGCACTACCAGCACGACCAGTGGCAACGCGAAAGACGCCTCCCCGAGCAGGCCTGCTCATCGCTGGCGCTGGATGCCCGTGGCCAGCTGCTGCTCGGCTATGCCGATGGCCGACTGCGCCGGATGGACGCAACCGGCATCGAGACCTTCGATGCCGGCCACGGCCTGTCAGTGGGGCCGATCACGGCGATGCTGCATCACCAGGACTTGCTGCTGGTCGCCGGCGAAGCCGGGCTGGCTGCGCGGCTGGGCAATGGACGTTTCGTTCCGGTGCGCACCGACATGGCCGGCGTCCTGGAAGGCCTCACCGGCATGGTCGCCGATGCCAATGGGCACCTGTGGCTCAACGGCAGCCGTGGCCTGGTACGGATGGAAAGCGGGTTGCTGCGCCGTGCCCTGCGCACCGGCCTGCCAGTGACGCCACGCCTGTTCGATGCCATCGACGGCATGCCCGGCATCGCCCTGCAGAGCGGACCGATCGCCACCGCCGCCCTGGCCGATGACGGCCTGCTGTGGCTGGCCACCAACCAGGGCCTGGCCTGGCTGGACACCACCCGCTCGCACGTCAATACGATGGCTCCCAGCGTGCGCATCGGCGAGGTGCTGTACGGCAGCGAGCACGAGCCGCTGCGCGATGACCTGCGCCTCCCGGCCGGGACCAGCCAGCTGCAGATCGATTACGTGGCGCTGTCGTTGGCACGTCCGGAGCGCAACCGCTACCGATACCGCCTCTCCGGCGTCGACGATGGCTGGCAGGACGCAGGCAGCAGCACCCGCGCGTATTACACCAACCTTGCGCCGGGCAACTACCGGTTCGAGGTGGAAGCCGCCAACGAGGACGGCATCTGGAGCACCGCGCCGGCCAGCCGCAGCTTCCGCATCGCCCCTACCTTCATGCAGACCGTGTGGTTCAAGCTGCTGTGCACGGCCGCAGTGCTTGCGCTGCTGGTGATGGCGGTGCGCATCCGCAGCGGACAGCTGGCCGCGCTGTTCCGTGCGCGCCTGCAGGAACGCAACGGCGAACGCGAGCGCATCGCGCGCGACCTGCACGACACCCTGCTGCAGGGCAGCCAGGGCCTGATCCTGCGCCTGCACGCGATCAGCCAGTCAGCGCAGACACCGGAACCGGTACGCAGCCAGCTGGAGTCGGCGATGCAGCTGGCCGAACGCAACCTTGCCGAGGGCCGCGAGCGGGTCAATGCGCTTCGCGAGGGACCGTTCGCTGGCCGCGACCTGGCTTCGGCGCTGGCCGATGTGCACGCAGAATACGCCGGGCACGGCACCAATCCCCTGCGCCTGACCGTGGAAGGCGCGACGCCACCGCTGCAGGCCGACGCAGCGGAAGAGGTTTTCCTGATCGGGCGCGAGGCCATCCGCAATGCATTGCGTCATGCCGATGCCAGTGCCATTGAAGTGGAACTGTCCTATGGCACGCGTTGTTTCCTGCTGCACGTGCGCGACGATGGCGTCGGCATCGCCGACGAGAATGCCGGCCATGGCCATTGGGGCCTGCAGGGTATGCGCGAACGCGCGCAGCGCCTCGGTGCGGAACTGCAACTGTGGACCCGCCCCGGGCTGGGTACCGAAGTCGCGCTGGCGGTTCCCGCCCGTCGCCTGTATCACCGCCGCCCATCGCGTTGGCACTGGCCCTGGAGTAGAACGAGCCATGACTGAATCCCCTGCCCTGATCGGCGTACTGGTCGTCGATGATCACCCGTTGCTGCGTGACGGCCTGGCTGCGTTGCTGGGCGCCCATTCCGACCTGCGCCTGCTCGGCGAGGCCGCCGATGGCGAGGAAGCCATCGCGCGCTATCAGCAGCTGCAGCCGGACGTGGTGCTGATGGATCTGCAGATGCCGCGCCTGGATGGTGTCGAAGCCATCGTGCGGATCCGCGCGATGGATCCGCGTGCGCGCATCATCGTGCTGACCACCTATCGCGGTGACGTGCGTGCGGTGCGGGCGCTGCAGGCCGGCGCCAGTGCGTACCTGTTGAAGGACATGCTGCGCCACGAGCTGGTCGATACGATCCGCATGGTCGCTGGCGGCCGGCGCGCACCGATCCCCCCGGCGGTGGCGGCGAGCATCGCCGCACATGTGGTGGAAGACCGCTTGTCGCCCCGCGAGACCGAAGTGCTGCGGCACGTGGCCGGTGGCATGTCGAACAAGCGCATCGGCGAGCGCATGCAGATCTCCGAGCAGACCGTGAAGGCGCACATGAAGAGCCTGATGGACAAGCTGGGCGTGGGCGATCGCACGCATGCGGTAACCCAGGCGCTGCGGCGCGGCATCATCAGCCTGGACGACAGCGGGCACGATTAGCGGGTTGTTCGGCAGGGCTGCGCCCTGCACCCGCGGTGGTGCCGGCCGCTGGCCGGCAACTTCAACAGCAACAGCAACAGCAACAGCATGGATTCCGTGGGATGGCGGGGCGGTGTGGGCAGGCAGGACACGCCGTAAACCCATCCTTGGGGGCTCGATGGCGCCATCCATGGCGCCA
>DQIG01000412.1:4647-7847 GCA_003525885.1 Stenotrophomonas sp. | reverse complement strand
GACCAACGGTCGGCACCTACCAGAACACGTGCGGTCAGCTGGTGGCGCGCAGCGGCGCCATCTTCCACAACAGCGCGCGGAACGGGGCCAGCAGGCACACGCCGATCGCCAGCTTCACCGCCAGGTCACCCGCCGCCCAGCTCACCCACGGCAGGGTGGAACCGGCAAACGCGATCGACCAGAAAATGGTGGTATCCACCGTCGCACTGCAGGTGGTGGCCACCATCGGTGCGCGCCACCAGCTGCCACGGCGCAGGCGGTCGAACACGGTGATGTCCAGCAGCTGGGCCACGATGAAGGCCGAGCACGAGGCAATGGCGATGCGCGGCGTGGCCACCCAGATCGACAACAACACCGCCACCAGGAAGCCGATCCACGCTACGCGGCGCGCCGGGCCCGGGCCGAAGCGGCGGTTGATCAGGTTGCTGACCAGGAACGCCACCGGATAGCTGAAGGCACCCCAGGTCAGCCAATCGTTGATCGGGTACTGCACCAGTACGTTGGACAGCAGCACCACCGCGCCCATCGCCAGCACCGCCAGCACCAGGGCGCGCGGGGTCAGCGGGGCAAACACAGGGGCAGGACGCACGGACATGGCGAGCCAGGGGGAAAAAGGGGATCGCCCATTATCCGCCCGGCCCGCGGCAAAGCCAAAACCGGTCGTTCAGCTTTACAGCGCTTCGCTCATCACATCGCCCGCGGCGTAGGCGGTGGGCACGTAAGCCAGGGCCTGGCCCTGTGCGCTCTTCACGGTCCAGCCGGCACCGGCCTCGGTGGGGTCGAAATGCACCTGCTGGCCGACCACGAAGGCCGCCGTCTGGTCTTCATGCACGCGCGCCGGCCAGCGCAGGGTGGCGGTCTGGTCGGCCTTGTCGGGCACCTGCAGCTGCACCTGGCGCTCGCCCGCCGCCGTGGTCTCCACCTTCTTCACTTCCATCGGTGGCAGCGGCACCGCCTTGGTGCGGGTCGCCTTGGCGCTGCGCTCGCTGGCCTTGAACGGCGCCTTCGACAGTTCAGACAGGCCCGCCGATGCGGCAAGGGGCACCGAGACCACGATCAGCGAGGTGATCAGCACGCTGGCCTCGCTGCTGTTCAACTGCGGCGCGGCGCCGGCATGGACGGTGGGCACCAGCAGTGCGGAGAGCAGCAGAGCGGAAGCAGGAACACGCAGGCAACGGAACATGGAGACCTCCTGGTCAGAGTGGAGACGGCGGCTCAGCGCCGGGTATCGAAGATGTCGCGCGGGCCGGTGGCCTCGGGCAGGTATTCCAGCGCACGGCCCTGGTTGTCCTTCAGCTGCCAGCCCTGATCGTTGCCGGTCGGCTCGAAGTTCACGGTCTGGCCCACGGTGAACTGCACGGCGGGATCGCCGATGCCGCGCGGGTACTGCATCGATGCAGTGTTCTGCGGGTCATTTGCATCGCGCAGCAGCACTTCGCGGCGGCCATCGACGGTGGTGGCGATCCCGCTCACCTCCATCTGCGGCAGCTTGATCTGCTGCGGTCGGGCCAGCGGCTGGCCCGCCTCGGCGGCATCCTGGACTTCCTTCGCCGCCGCTGCGCGGGCCGAGGCCACCATCTGCGTGGACATCTCCAGGCTTGGCCCCTGCGGGCCTGGGTCATGGATGATCACGATGCGGCGTTCGGCGTGGGCGGCCGAGGACCAGGCCAGGCAGCTGACGATCACCATCGACAACAGGGCGGTATGCAGTGGACGCATGTCGTTCTCCTCGTGCAATTCAAGGCGTGGCGGCGGTGGCACCGGCCACCGGCACGTGGGGGATCACCAGTTCCTGCTGCAGCTGGCTGCGCTGGTGCAGGAAGTCGAACACCGATTCCACCGTCACCACCGAATAGTTGCCGGAGATGCGTTCGCCGGCCGGATGGTCGGTGGTGGTCGCGTTGGCCACGAACAGGCGCGCACCCACGCGCTTGCCGAGGCCGATATGCAGCACGCTGGGCTGGTACTTCTGCTGGCGCAGCCACTGCTGCGCCTGTTCGCGCTTGACGATGGCCGGTGCGCCTTCGGCCTGTGCCATCGCCGCGGCGAGCACTTCCAGCACCCATTGGTTGGAGTTCTGGTAGTCGGTGGCGAACGGGTAGGCCACCACGTTGTACCTGGTTTCGTGCAGCGCCTTGGGCTGGATCGACGGCGGCACCAGCATCACCCGCAGCGCCGCCCGCAACGGTGCCGAGGGCACGCCGATGCGCAGGTCGGTATGGCCGCCGCTCTCACCGACGAAGTTGCCCAGCCCTTCGTGGTACAGCTGCGAGCTGTCGGTCTTGCAGCGGTTGAGCAGATGCATCGCGCGCCAGCGGCCGTCATCCTCGCGCAGCAGGAACGCCAGGTGGCTGTGGCGCAGGCCATAGCGGCTCAGGTCCTGGCCACCGCGCGCGGCGACCACCACGTCCACATCGGGCAGCGCGTCCAGGCGTTCGGCGGTGGTCCAGGCCACGTCCAGCATCGCCGCCTGCGACGCCACGCTCGGGTAGCGCTCGCGGCACTCGGTGCTGTTGGCCCATGCCGGTGCGGTCGCCAGCAGGCTGGCGATCAGCAGCGCGGCGCGGGGCAGGCGGGAAAAACGATCCATGTCGATACCTTCAACGGCGGGCAGGCCCGCGCGCCGATCATACGCTGCTCAGCGCAGCGGGCGATCCACGCCCTTGCGCTTGAGTTCCCTGTCGCAGGCATCACTGATCGGTGCCACCGGCAACGGCGGGCGCTGGCCATTCTTCGGATCGCGCAGTGCCGGCTGTTCGCGGTACGCGTCCAGCTGCTGCTGGCACTGGTAGGAAATCGGGTCCAGTTCGGTGGGCGCGGTGGAACACGCAGCGAGCAGGGCCAGGGGCAGCAGGAGCAGGGTGCGCATGGGGGCGTTCGGTCCGATGGGGGAAACCGGACTCTAACGGCGTGGGCGGATCCAAATGTTCAGAAATCGCTGCGCACCCCGGTAGTGCCGGCCGCTGGCCGGCAACGTCAGGATCTTCGGTAGCGCGTAGAGCATTGCCGGCCAGCGGCCGGCACTACCGTGATGCCAGGTACCGCATTGCCGGCCAGCGGCCGGCACTACCGTGATGCCAGATACCGCATTGCCGGCCAGCGGCCGGCACTACCGTGATGCCAGGTACCGCGCTGCCGGCCAGCGGCCGGCACTACCGTGATGCCAGGTACCGCGTTGCCGGCCAGTGGCCGGCACTACC
>DQIG01000412.1:3743-4493 GCA_003525885.1 Stenotrophomonas sp. | reverse complement strand
CCGGCCAGTGGCCGGCACTACCCCAGTGCCAGGCGCTGCTTCACCTCTGCCGCCACCCGTGCGGTTTCGCGCAGCGGCTCGATGCGGTCGTACTGCCAGTCCAGCCAATGCGCCTGCAATCGCCCGCGCTCGCGCAGCTGCTGCTGGAAGCGCGCCAACCGGCCCTGCGCGGTGCTGGCCAGCGCCACCATCACCGGCATGCGCGTGGCGCAGGCCTCCGAGAGCAGGTTCACCGAATCGGGCGAGACCACCACGCGATTGGCCCAGCCGAGCAGGCCGCCATAGGGATTGGTGCCGTCGCCACCATCGCCCCAGATCACGTGCGGCAGGTCGGCGAACTTCGCGCGCAGGATCTCGGCCAATGCCGGCGGCGTGCGGCGCGAGGTGGTCGCCAGCAGGCTGCCGCCTTCGCTGCGGATCTGGTCGGCCAGCGCCTGGAACACACCGACCATCGCCGTCTCATCCCACGGTGCCAGCGGCGTCGGCCCGCCCACCAGCAGCGCCGTACGCGGGCCGGGCAGGGTACTGAAGCCGGCGAACGCAGCGCGGCCCCAGGCCAGCCAGTCATCGTCCACCGGGTTGAGGCTGCCGAGCAGGGTCAGCACGTTGCTGCCGCGCAGGGCGTCGTGTTCGGGCACCACCACCACATCCCAGTGGCGGGCGCCGATGCGCGGGTCGAGGATCTGCACCACCTGGCTGCCACGTGCGCGCAGCACGCGCAGGGCACCGGCGGCCTGGCGGCCACAGCCG
>DQIG01000412.1:2784-3585 GCA_003525885.1 Stenotrophomonas sp. | reverse complement strand
CTGGCGGCCACAGCCGATCGCCAGCGCCGGGGCTTCGTTGGCAAGTGTCGCGAAAGCCTCGCCGTAGCCGTTCACATCGCCGGGCAGGCGGCGCGGCGACAGCCAGCGCCAGGGCGCGCGGGGCTGCAGGGCCAGCGGTTGATGGGTGCCCTGGCGCAGCGCCGAGGCCAGCGCGACCGCCTGGCGGACATTGCCCGCACGGCCGTCAGTGACCGTCCAGGGCGCGCTCGATCGTTTCACCATTGGCATTAATTCGTTTCAGCCCTGCTGGGTGTTGCAACAGTCGCGACACTCTACACTGCGGCTCGTCGATTCGCCCCGCGCCGCCCGCGGGCACTGACTTCCTTTCGCCGCCCTGGAGATCCACCGATGTCCCACGCGCTCGACGCTGCTGCCCTCGATCAGCTGTTCCGTACTGCCCGTACCCAGAACGCCTTCCTCGACAAGCCGGTCCCGGCCAGCCTGCTGCAGGAACTGTACGACCTGGTGAAGTGGGGCCCGACCGCGGCCAACACCACGCCGGCCCGCTTCGTCTTCGTCACCTCGAAGGAAGCCAAGGACAAGCTGGCCCCGGCCCTGTCCGAAGGCAACCTGGCCAAGACCATGGCCGCCCCGGTCACCGCCATCATCGGCTTCGACCTGGACTTCCACGAAAAGCTGCCGTACCTGTTCCCGCACACCGATGCCAAGGCCTGGTTCGACGGCCCGCAGGAAGGCCGCCACGAAGCCGCCATCCGCAACGGCAGCCTGCAGGGTGCCTACCTGATCCTGGCCGCGCGCGCGCTGGGCCTGGATGCCGGC
>DQIG01000412.1:0-2635 GCA_003525885.1 Stenotrophomonas sp. | reverse complement strand
CGCGCTGGGCCTGGATGCCGGCCCGATGTCGGGCTTCGACCCGGCCAAGGTGGACGAAGCGTTCTTCGCCGGCACCTCCATCAAGTCGAATTTCCTGGTCAACCTGGGTTACGGTGACCCGGCGGGCCTGTTCCCGCGTCTGCCGCGCCTGTCGTTCGACGAAGCGGCGCGCATCGCGTAAGTCGCTGTATCGGTTTCGGGCCCGCCGTCCCGCGGCGGGCTCTTGCTGCACCGTGTACCCACCCTACGATCCGGAGAGTTCCTCAGATGAGCGCCACCCGTAAATTGCTGCTGCCGCTGGCCCTGACCCTGGCCATCGCCGCCTGCTCCAAGCCGGCCGACACCGCTGCCCCGGCTGCCGACGCCGCCGCCCCGGCCACCACCGAGCAGGCCGCCACCCCGGCTGCTGATGCCGCCGCCGCTGCGCCGGCCGCCGAAGCGATCAAGATCGCCTCGGGCACCTACAAGCTGGACCCGAGCCACACCGACGTGCTGGCCCAGTGGAGCCACTTCGGCTTCTCCAACCCGAGCGCGCACTTCGGCAACGTCGAAGGCACCCTGGTGTACAACGCCGAAGACGTGACCAAGTCCACCGTGGAAGTGAAGCTGCCGCTGAGCGGCCTGAACAGCTTCACCGCCAAGTTCGACGAGCACCTGAAGAGCGCCGACTTCTTCGACGCCGCCAAGTTCGCCGATGCCACCTTCAAGAGCACCAAGGTGGAAGCCGCTGGCACCAACAAGCTGACCGTCACCGGTGACCTGACCATCAAGGGCATCACCAAGCCGGTCACCCTGGACGTCACCGTCAACGGCGGCGGCGAGCACCCGATGGCCAAGGTTCCGGCCGCCGGCTTCGATGCCACCACCACCCTGAAGCGCAGCGATTTCGGCGTCGGCGCCTACGCTCCGAACGTCAGCGATGAAGTGAAGATCCGCATCACCACCGAAGCCACCGGCGAAAAGCCGGCGGCTTGATGCACCCAACTCACTCGTCGTGAGAAGGCAGAAGGCCCGCTGAAAAGCGGGCCTTCTTTTTGGGTTCTGCATGCGAGGTACCCGATGCCGATGGGGTTGCCGGCCAGCGGCCGGCACTACCCGGTAGATGCCAACCTGCATCTGGTGGGTGCGGACCGTTGGTCCGCACGATTCCTCAGCGCAGCGCGCCCAACCATGCCCCGCACGCTTCGCTCGGGCTCTGCTTGGCCTTCACCGCCAGCCCGCTCACGCGCACGAAGGTCTGCGCGGCCTGCGCCACCACCTGGCGTGCGATCAGTGCTGCCTGCTTGGTCGCGGCCTGCTGCTTGCGCAGCTGCACGATGTTGATCGAAGGCCGGCCCACCGGCGCGTACTTCTGGTCGCGGCGCAGCACGTCGGCCACCTGCGCCACTTCGAATTCGGCCTGCAGGTAGCGGTGCTGTGCTTCCACCAGCTCGCGCAGCGGCGTGCGCAGTGCGGCGGTGTCGGCGAAGGCGGCCAGTGCCGCGTCGCAGGCAGCGTCATCAGCGAAGCGGGTACGCAGCGCATCCACGCTGGCCAGGGTCAGTTTGGCCATGTGGGCCTCGTTGCTGCAGGAAAGGAGCGCGATTGTCGCATTGCCAGCTCGGTCGTGCCGGCCGCTGGCCGGCAATTGCAGGGGAGTGTGCGGACCAACGGTCCGCACCCACCAGTCGATGGCGGTCCGCACCCATCAGTCGATGGCGGTCCGCATCCACCGGATGCAGGGGGCAGCCGAGCGTGGGCTCGGCTCTACAATGGCCCGCTGTATCACCCACGGAAGGAAGACCCATGCAGGACGCGCAGTACTGGTTGAACGAATTCTGGTCGGGCCTGAGCGTGCTCGATCTGCTGGGCGGCAGCCTGCTCGGTACGCTGCTTGGCCTGGTGCTGGGCATCCTCGGCTGGCGCTGGCTGCATCGCCGTGGTTGGTTGCAGCGGCGCAAGCGCTGGCATCACTGGCTGCTGGCCAGTTACGTGGTGCTGCTGCCGCTGGCCACCGCCTTCTTCGGCCTGCAGCTGGGGTTCACTGCCGGTGCGCACCGCGCGCTGTTCAAGCAGCTGGATCATTTCCAGCCGCACCTGCAGGCCCTGGTGGAAGGCTGGAGCGAAGGCTTCACCGACTCGCTGGACGACCCACGCATGCGCGAGGCATTGCGCCGCCAGGGCACGGTGGGCGATGTGGCCGATACCGTGGCTTCTGCCTACCTCAGTGAACATCCGCTGCCCGGCCTCGACCGTCTTGGCGATGGGCCGCTGGCGCGTGGTGCGGGCTGGGTGATCGGCAAGGTGCGCGAGGGCCTGCTGCGCGGCATGGTGGAAGACACGCTGGTGGACCGGGCCGGCACCCTCGGCCTGGAGCCCAAGGTGGTGCGCGAGGCGCTGACCATGCACGTCGATGAGCTGCTGCACACCCGTGGCGTGCTGCGGCTGGTGAAGGCGCAGATCAACGGCATGATGCCCGGCGTGTACTTCGGGTTGCTGTTGCCGCTGCTGGTCATCGCGCTGCTGGTGGCGCTGGAGATCTGGGCCGCGCAGCGGTTCGGGTGGACGCGGCGGGTGGCACCTGGCGCGGTAGTGCCGGCCGCTGGCCGGCAATTGCAGGTTCCTGTCGAGGGTTCATGAGGTTGCCGGCCAGCGG
>DQIG01000220.1:3459-3702 GCA_003525885.1 Stenotrophomonas sp. | reverse complement strand
GCCGTGGTCGTCACCGGTTCGCGCACCAGCACGCGCACGGTGAAGAACAGCTCCACGCCGATCGATGTGATTTCCGCAGAGGACCTTGCTGCGACTGGCCAGGGCAACCTGCTGGAAGCGCTACAGCGCAGCCTGCCGTCGTTGAGCCAGATCGGCGGTTACCAGAGCGACCAGGAGAGCCTGATCCGCGGCTATCAGCTGCGCAACCTGTCACCGGGCTACACGCTGGTGCTGGTCAACGGC
>DQIG01000220.1:0-3309 GCA_003525885.1 Stenotrophomonas sp. | reverse complement strand
TGGTGCTGGTCAACGGCAAGCGCCGCAATGCCAGTGCCTATGTGAGCGGGGCGAACGGTGGTGGCTTTCCCGGGCACGCCTGGGCCGACCTGGCGCTGATTCCGGTCTCGGCCATCGACCATGTGGAAGTGCTGCGCGATGGCGCTTCGGCCATCTATGGCTCGGACGCGATCACCGGCGTGGTCAACGTGATCCTGAAATCGCAGGCGCACGGTGGCGATGTGTCGGTGGAGAGCGGGCAGAGCACCGACGGCGATGGCTCGCGTACCAGTGTGCGTGCCAACGTCGGCCTGCCGTGGGGACAGGATGGCTTCGTCAATCTGTCCGGCGAGACCACCCGCCAGCATCATGCGATCCGTACCCGCCGCTATGTCGATGGCTACCTGAGCTATCCGGCGGTGGATGGCAACGGCAATCTGGTGGCATTGCGCCCGAACAACCGGTTGCCTGCGGGTGCGTCGCCGAACCCGGCCGAGGCCAACCGCGATGCCGAGGCCAACACCATCCTCAGCTCGCCGTCGTATGCGTTGAAGGCCTTCGCAGTGAACGTGGGCCATGGCCTGGGCGAGAGCGCGCAGTTCTACGCCAATGCGACCGCCAGTGACCGCACCGCGCAGGCGATCCAGAACTTCCGCCTGCCAGCGACCATCTTCACCACCTACAAGGCACCTGGCGTGCTGAGCGTGTTTCCCGATGGCTTCCTGCCTGTGCTGGAAACCAAGGAGAAGCAGTACACCGGTACTGCGGGCGTGAAAGGCCAGCTTGCCGGCTGGGACTACGACGCCAGCCTGACCGGCAACCGTAGCACGGTGCGCACCTATACCCGCAACTCGGTGAACTACTCGCTGCCGTATCCCGGTTCGCCCACGGATTTCTATGACGGCAAGCTGGACTACCAGCAGGGCATCGCCAACCTCGACCTGCGCCGTGGCTTCGAGGTGGCGGCTTTCGCTTCGCCGCTGGAAGTGAGCGCAGGCGCGGAATACCAGCATGAACAGTATGAGCGCGGGGCAGGCCAGTGGGAGTCGTACACTGGCTTCGGTGCCGCGGCCTTCGTCGGTTATTCGACTGCCGATGCGGTGAAGGCTACCCGCAACAGCAAGGCGGTGTACGTCGGCGCAGCCACCAACATCACCTCGCGCTGGTACCTGGATGCGGCCGCGCGTTGGGAAGACCATTCTGACTTCGGCAGTGTCTCCACCGGGCGCCTGACCACGCGCTTCGACTTCACCGATGCGCTGGGCGTGCGCGCCACGGTCAGCAACGGCTTCCATGCCCCCAGCCTGGGCGCGCAGTTCTATCAGGCCACGGGCAGTTGCCCGTGCGGAACCACGCTGGTGGCACAGGTGTCTTCGCCGGCGGCGATCGCACTGGGTGCCACGCCGCTGAAGCCGGAAAAGGCCACGAATTACAGTCTGGGCGTGACCTGGGACCCGAGCCCCGCGTTCCATCTGGCAGTGGATGCCTACCAGATCGACATTCGCGGCCAGCTGGGCCAGTCCAGCCAGATCGGCTACAACGCGCAGGATCCGGCACGCATCACCGACAACAGCGGCACGGTGCTGAGCGCGGCGCAGAAGAGCACCATCGATGCGCTGCTGGGGGCGGCCGGGATCAGCATCCTGCCGGGTGATGCCTTCTACGCGAGCTACTTCACCAACGTGGGCAACACCCGCACACGCGGTGTCGAGCTGACCCTGGAGGCGAACCAGGACACCGCGTGGGGCAAGCTGCGCTGGAGCTACGCGGCCAACGTCGGTCGCACCACCATCCAGAAGGTGAGCGACATTCCGGCGGCGCTGCAGGGGCTGCCGAACATCAACCTGTTGACCAAATCCAGCGAGTACGCGCTGCGCTTCCGCACGCCCAGCTACACGCAGGTGGCGGGCCTGGGCTGGCAGAACGGGCGCTGGCGCTCGAACCTGGACTTCACCTACTACGGCCCGATCAAGCGCCTGAACAACGGAGTGGAGTACAAGCAGCCGCCGGTGCTGGTGATCAACCTGTCCGGTGGCGTGGAGCTGGGCGCGGGCTGGAGCGCGGCGCTGGGCATCAACAACGTGTTCGACAAGCGCACCCGCAAGGTGCCCGAGTACGCGCGCAGTGCCACCGATGTGGCCAGCATCGAGACCACCTGGGACAGCGGTGATGTGCTGGGCAACGTCGGGGCGTACTGGTACGGGCGGATCAATTACCGGTTCTGAGGTTCACGCCAAGGGCAGCCGAGCATGGCTCGGCTCTACATGGGAGCAGTTCATGTCTTCTGCATTGAAGGTGGTTGCATTGGTGGGGTCGCCGACCAGTTCGGCGACGTCGCGTACGTTGTTGCTGGTGCGGCATCTGCTGGCGTCGCTGCAGCAACGCGTGCATGCCAGCGTGGAGCTGGTGGAGCTGGCGCCGATCGCGCGTTCGCTGGGCCAGTCGTTGTCGCGCGGTGAAGTGGAGCCGGCAGTGGAACAGGCGCTGCGGTCCATCGAGACCGCCGAACTGCTGGTGGTGGCCGCGCCGGTGCATCGCGGTTCGTATCCGGGGCTGTTCAAGCACCTGGTCGACTTCATCGAGCTGGAGGCGCTGGTGGATACACCGGTGCTGCTGGCGGCGACCGGTGGCAGCGAGCGGCATGCACTGGTGATCGACCATCAGCTGCGGCCGCTGTTCAGCTTCCTGCAGGCGCACACGCTGCCGATCGGGGTGTATGCCACGCCTGCCGACTTCGATGGCGAACACATCAACAGTGCGGCATTGCAGGCCCGCATCGCGCTGGCGACCGAACGTGCGGCCGGGCATCTGGCTACGCAGGCGCTGGCGGTAGCGGCGCCGCTGCGACGCATTGCCTGACGCCATAACCGGCAGCGCTTTGCATATGGCCAAGGCGCATCTGCGTGGCCGGATCTGACCGCCGATTGTCGCCAGGCAGCGCTATGGCAGCCGCTGGCATCTCTAGCATCGATATCGAAGCGGCATCGCATTGCCGCCCCCCCCGATGAGGACGACCCCGTGAGTCTGGACGCAACCGACAAGCCCATTCTGTTCCTGCTCGACCGTGAGTTCGAGGACGGACAGATTCCTGGCCAGCGCTTCTTCTGCCGGCACAGCCTGTTGCTGGAAGGCGCACTGTCGAGCATCGACGGCCTGGACGCGCAACTGGACGTGCGCCGCATCGGCTTCGCGCGGCCGCGCCGCGAGGTGATCGCCGAAATCGGCGAGCAGGACCAGTCGCTGCCCAAGCTGGTGCTGCCGCAGGGCGTGCGCAGCGACCTGGCCAGCGGCGCGCACCGGGACCGCCAGTACATCTCCGGTGCCGAGCCG
>DQIG01000079.1:8512-9049 GCA_003525885.1 Stenotrophomonas sp. | reverse complement strand
CCAGCGGCCGGCACTACCGCAGATCACTTGCCCTTGACGTGCTTCATCAAGCGCCGCTTGGCCTTGACCTGCCGCTCGGTGAGGACGTTCTTCTTGCCCTCGTACGGGTTGGTACCCTCGCGGAAGATGAAGCTCACCGGCGTGCCGATCAGCTTGAAGCGCTTGCGGAAGAAGTTCTCCAGGTAGCGCTTGTACGATTCCTGCAGTTCCTTCAGGCGCGTGCCGTGCACGATGAAGGTCGGCGGGTTCGCGCCGGCCGGGTGCACGTAACGCAGCTTGGAGACGTGGCCGCGGATGGTCGGCGGCGGATTGGTCTCGTAAGCCACTTCCAGCGCCTTGTTCACTTCGCTGGTGGTGAAGGTCTTGTTCGCCGATTCGTGCGCGCGGTGCACCGCACGGAACAGCTCACGCAGGCCCGAGCCATGCTTGGCCGAGATGCGCACGGACTCGGCCCACGGCACGAAGCCCAGCTTCAGCGACAGCATGGTTTCGGCCTGCTCGCGCTGGTACTCGGTCAGGCCATCCCACTTGTTGATG
>DQIG01000079.1:8092-8336 GCA_003525885.1 Stenotrophomonas sp. | reverse complement strand
GCGCGCGGCCGGCGTCGAGCACGGCACCGAGCACGGTGGCGTCCTGGTCGGTCACGCCTTCGGTGGCGTCGAGCATCAGCACGGCCACCTGGCACTGCTCGATCGACTGCATGGTCTTGACCACCGAGAACTTCTCGACGACCTCGTCCACGCGCGACCGACGGCGCAGGCCGGCGGTATCGATCAGGCGGTATTCGCGGCCATCACGCTCCAGGTCCACCGCGATCGAGTCGCGGGTGGTGCC
>DQIG01000079.1:0-7945 GCA_003525885.1 Stenotrophomonas sp. | reverse complement strand
CGATCGAGTCGCGGGTGGTGCCCGGCACGTCGGAGGCGATCATGCGCTCCTCGCCGAGGATGCGATTGACCAGGGTCGACTTGCCCACGTTCGGGCGGCCGACGAAGGCGATGCGGATGCGGTTCGGATCGTTGTCCAGCTCTTCGCCGCTGCCTTCTTCCGGCAGGCGCTGGATCACCTCGTCCAGCAGGTCGTCCAGACCCTGGCGATGCGCAGCCGAGACGGTCAGCATCTCGCCGAAGCCGTAACGGGCGAACTCCGAACGCACGGTGTCCTCGTCGGTACCGTCGATCTTGTTGATCAGCAGCAGCGTCGGGCGCGACAGCTTGCGCAGCCAGGCCAGGATCTCGTCGTCCATCGCCGACGTACCCTCACGGGCGTCGACCACGAACAGGATCAGGTCGGCTTCCGCCGCAGCGGCGCGAGCCTGGCGGGTGGTAGCCCCTGCCAGACCCTCTTCCTCTTCCGCGATACCGCCAGTGTCGACGACGAGGAAATGATTGTCCTCGTCCAGACGACAGACGCCGTAATTGCGGTCGCGGGTGACGCCGGGCTGGTCATGGACCAGCGCGTCACGGGTGCGCGTAAGCGCATTGAAAATAGTCGACTTGCCGACATTCGGCCGTCCAACCAGGGCGACCAAAGGCAGCATCGCGATTACTCCAATTTTTAATTTGCCAACCGGAAGGCGGTCAGCTTGCCATCAACGTTCTGCACCAGCAGCACCCCGTCTGCGACGATCGGCTGGGCCAGCAGGGCGTCGCCGCCACTTTTTGCCCGTGCCGCCATCGCACCATCGGACGCCTGCAGCCAGTGCACGTATCCCTTGTAGTCGCCGACCACTACGTAGTCGCCGTGCAGCGCCGGGCCAGTCAGCGAACGACGGGCCAGCGCGGTCTGCGACCACATCGCCGCGCCGCTGGCCTTGTCCAGGCCGAACACGCCGCCCTTGTTGTCGGTGACGAACACATTGCCCGACGACACCGCCACGCCACCGGCACCGCCATGGTCGCGCGCCCACAGCGGGCGACCGGTCGGGCCTTCGATGGCCATGGTCTGGTTCTTGAAGCTGCTCACGTAGAGGGTGTTGCCCTCCAGCACCGGAGCGCCGTCGACGTCCGCCATGCGCTCCAGCTCGGTGCGGCCTTCGCCGTTGCCGAGGTTCTGTTCCCACAGCGTGCGACCATCCTGCTGGGCCAGGGCCGCAACCGCGCCCTCGTCCTTGCCGATGAACAGCACGCCCGGACCGGTCACCACCGGCGCGTTGCCACGCACGGTCAGCGCCGGTAGCTCGCTCGGGTTGAACCACTTCTGGGTGCCGTTGCCGGCATCGAAGCCGGTCACGCGGCCGTCGTTGCTGCGCACGTAGACCATGCCCTGGGCAACGGCCGGCGCGGCGATGACTTCACCCGGAACACGGGCGCGCCACTTCTCGCTGCCGTCGTTGATGTCCAGCGCGATGACCTGGCCATCCAGCGTGCCGATCACGACCAGGTTCTCACCGACACCCGGGCCGCCGGACAGGCGCAGCTTGGCCTTCTTCTTTTCCTTCTTCGGCTCCCAGGTCCAGACCTTCTTGCCGGTCTGCAGGTCGATGGCGTGCACGCCACCGGTGATCGCTGCAGCGAACACATGGCCGTTGGCCACCGCCGGGCCCTGGCGCACGCCGATGCGGCGCTCGCCCTTGCCGAGGTTGACCGACCAGGCCTTGCTGACCTTCAGGGTCGGCTCGAACTTGACCAGCTCAGCCGGTTCCTGTGCCTTCTTCGCGGCCGCGTCCTTGCCGGCGAACCAGCCCTTCATGGTGCTGCAGCCGGTCAGGGCCATGCCCATCAGGAGCACGGTAGCGACGCGGGTGATCATGACCTTCTGACTCATCAAACCGACTCCGCAGGGGCGGCGACCGTGCCGCCGGCGTCCATAACCTTGGTTTCCAGCAGGCGCCGCTGCGGCGCTGCCACGTCCAGCGTCTTCAGCGCCTTCTCGTACTGTGCACGGGCATCGTCACGCTTGCCCTGCGCCATCAGCGCATCGCCATGGATTTCCAGGCTGCTGCTGTCGGTGGCGCTGCCCAGCAGCTTGATCGCCTCGTCGCCCTTGCCGGTGGCCACCAGCAGGCGGGCCACACGCTGGTCGACCACGCGCTGCAGGTCGCCTTCGACCTTCACATTGCGCAGGGTCGCCAGTGCTTCTTCATTCTTGCCGGCGTCGACCTGAGCCTTGGCCAGCTGCAGCGCCGCGAGGTCGCCGTAGATGCTGGACGGGCCGGCTTCGAGCGCCTTGACCGCCTTGGCGGCGTCGTCAAGCTTGTTCTGCTGCAGGCCCTGCAGGGCCTTCTGGTACTCGACATTGGCCGAGGCCAGCTTGCCGCCCTGATCCTTCTGATACCACTGCCAGCCGGCAATGGCACCGATGGCGATGACTACGCCACCGAGGATGCTGGCGCCATTCTTCCGCAGCCAGCTGCGGACGCGTTCACTTTGTTCGTGCTCGTCGAGCAGATCGTCGATCGCCATGCGTACTCTCGCCCCGCCCATCGGGAGGGACCATTGGGATTATCGAAGGTGGTGAAACCGCGCCTCAGTGCGAAACCGGGACCACGGAGCCTTCAGAGGATACCTGAAAGCGTGCCACGTTGGCTCGCTGGTAGGGGGTCAGATCGACGATAGCGCCATTCTGCTGAACCTGGACCGCCGAGGCGTTGCCCAGGGTCACCCGGGTCACCTGGCCCGGCGTGAAGCTGCGGGTCTCGCCGGACTTGATCAGCGCCTTCTCGACGGTGCTGCCGTCCGGGCCGCCGATGTCGACCCAGCTGTCACCGCTGAACTGCATCTCCAGCGCATTGCCGGTAACCGCCGGGGCCGGCGCCGGGCGCGGCACCGGGGCCAGCGAGGCCACGTACGGGGTGGCCGCCGGCTTGCTGGCCGGGGCAGTGGTCGCTTCGGCCGGCGCGGCCGTCTCGCTACCGGCTGCGGACGGGGTGACCGGCACGGCGGCCGGGATCACGTCCAATGAGGCGGTGCTCGGCGACGGGGTCGCACTGCCGTCGAAGTGGCCGCGGGTAGCAAACCACACCGGCACCGCCAGCACGGCGGTGATGCCGACGTACAGCACGCGCCGGCCGAGGTTCTCGGCGATGCGGCGCGCACGCGGGGTATGGGTATGGCTGACCAGGGTGGGCGGAACCACCGGGCCGACCTGGGCCTGTTCCAGCAGCTGGCCCACGTCCACGTCGAGCAGGCGCGCATAGCTGCGCAGCTGGCCGCGCACGAACACCGGCGCCCCCAGCTTCTGCCATTGTTCCTCTTCCAGCGACTTGACCACCTGGACCGGCATGCGCAGGCGCGAGCCGACATCTTCGAGGGTCAGTCCGGCCGCTTCACGGGCCTGGCGCAGGCGGGTGCCGCAGCCGGCCGCAGTCTCGAGAGCGCTCACAGTCTGGTCATCAATCACAATGCATCAACCCTGGAGTTAGGAGCCCGCTTCCTGCGGAAATTCCTGTCGAATGCGCTGCAGATAACGATCAGATGCCGCCCGATCGCCCAGCCTCGCTTCGATTTGAGACGCAAGTTGTAACACGGAACGCGTTGCGGGTGCAGCCGCAATCCTACGTTCGGCGAAGGCCCGGGCCTCCATGAAGCGGCCCTGGCGGAAGCTCAGCTGGGCCATCGACTCCAGCGCGACCGGGTTGGCCGGAGCCGCGACGAGCGCCGCACGCAGGTCGCGTTCGGCACGTTCGAGCTGGCCAGCGTCCAGCGCGCAACTGCCGGCGTTGGCCTGCGCTTCGCCCGGGGTGGCATAGCCCGGCGCCTGCAAGGCGCGGTCGAACCAGACCAGCGATTCAGCCGGCTGGCCCTGCTGGCACAGCCAGGCCCCGTAGTTGTTGAGCACGTCTCCGCGCTGCGGCGCCAGCTCGGCGGCCTTGCGGAAATTCTCGCCCGCCTGGCGGGTGCGGCCACGACGATCATCGATACCGGCCTGCAGCACCAGCGCATCGGGAGCCTCGGGCGCCAGCTTCAGTGCTTCGCGCACCTTGCGCTCGGCGGCGTCGAGATTGCCGACCTGCATGTCGCGCGTCGCCAGGGTCAACAGGTCGCGCCAGCGCACTTCGCGCCGCACGCTTTCCGGGTCACCCACCGAATAGACCGGCGCCTGGCTCGGCCCGAGCTTGGCCTTGGGGTGGGATTTGCAGCCGCCGACCGCAACGGCCAGCGCGCCTGCGAACAGAACCAGCCAGAGGCGGTCAGGCCGCGGCATCGCTCCCCTTCCCCGCCTGCAGCGTCTTGTTGAACTCCGCCTGGCGGCGGGTGCGGTCCATCACCTGGCCCTTGAGCTGGCCACAGGCGGCGTCGATGTCGTCGCCACGGGTGCGGCGCACCATGGTCAACACGTTGCTGTCGAGCAGGATCTTCTGGAAGGCACGGATGTGCGCTTCTTCCGAACGCTCGTAGCGGGTGCCCGGGAACGGATTGAAGGGGATCAGGTTGACCTTGCCCGAGTCCTTGGCCTGCACCGCGTTGTCGAACTGGCGCATCAGGCGGGCCAGCTCGCGGGCATGCTCGGGCTTGTCGTTGATGCCCTTCATCAGGGTGTATTCGAAGGTGACCGATTCACGGCGCTTGTTGGCGCGCAGGTAGCGTGCGCACGAAGCCATCAGCTCGGCGATCGGGTACTTCTTGTTGAGCGGCACCAGCGTCTCGCGCAGCGCATCGTTCGGCGCATGCAGCGACACCGCCAGCGACACGTCGCTCTCGGTGGACAGGCGGTCGATCTGCGGCACCAGGCCGGAGGTCGACAGGGTCACCCGCTTGTTGGCCAGGCCGTAGCCCAGGTCGTCGCGCATCACGCTCATGGCGCGCACGACGTTGTCGAAATTCATCAGCGGCTCGCCCATGCCCATCATCACCACGTTGGTGAGGCGGCGCATCTGGTGCGGCACGTTGCCCAGGTGGCGTGCGGCAACCCATACCTGGCCGATGATCTCGGCGGTGGTCAGGTTGCGGTTGAAGCCCTGGGTGGCGGTGGAGCAGAACGTGCAGTTCAGGCCGCAACCGACCTGCGAGGACACGCACAGCGTGCCGCGGGTCTTGTCCGGGATGTACACGGTCTCGATGGCGTTCTTGCCATCCACGCCCATCGCCAGCAGCCACTTGTGGGTACCGTCGGCGGAGGGCTTGTCGAACACGATGTTCGGAACCAGCACCTCGGCATGGGCCTGCAGCTTGGCGCGCAGGACCTTGCCGAGGTCGGTCATTTCATCGAAATCGGTGACGTAGCGATGGTGGATCCACTTCATCACCTGATGGGCACGGAACTTCTTCTCGCCGAGAACCTCGACGAAGAACTTCTCCAGGCCCGCGCGATCGAGGTCGAGCAGGTTCTGCTTGCCAGCCGTGGGTGCCGACTTCGGCAGCGGCTGGATGGCGGGGGACTGTACGACCTCGTTCACGGCATTACTCTCAGCGCGAGACGACTTCGGTGGCGGCGAAGAAGTAGGCGATTTCAATCGCGGCATTCTCGACCGAGTCCGAGCCGTGGGCGGCGTTGGCATCGATGGATTCGGCGAAGTCGGCGCGGATGGTGCCCGCAGCGGCTTCCTTCGGGTTGGTGGCGCCCAGCAGGTCACGGTGGGCCAGGACGGCGTTCTCGCCTTCCAGGGCCTGGATCATCACCGGGCCGGAGATCATGAACTCGACCAGCGCGTTGAAGAACGGACGCTCGCGGTGCACGGCGTAGAAGCCTTCGGCTTCACGGCGCGACAGCTGCTTGTACTTGGCGGCCACGACCTTCAGGCCGGCCTTCTCGAAGCGGGCGTAGATTTCGCCGATGACGTTCTTGGCAACGGCGTCCGGCTTGATGATCGAAAGGGTGCGCTCCAGCGCCATGGGATGTCTCCAATGGAATCGGGCCGCTGATGGCCCGAAGGGTAACATGAAAAAAACCCGCGTCGGGACGCGGGCTTAGCCTGATAAACGTAGGCGAATTGTAAAAGATAAAGCGGCGCGGTGGTAGTGCCGGCCGCTGGCCGGCAACCCGTCGCCGCGGGGGTCAGAGCCCCTGCGGGGTTCCGACCCCGCCCCGCCCATTCACCCACCTGAGTGAAATCTGACCGACCCGGGCGATTTTGCTGCACTGCAAAATGCCATACGGTACCGTCTGGTTCTAGTATCAAACAATCGTTTGATTAAGGTCCGCCCATCGATGGCCAAGCCCGCCCACTTCTCGACCAAGGACCGGATCCTCGGCGCGGCCGAGGAGCTGTTCGCACAGCACGGCTTCGCCGGCACTTCGCTGCGCCAGGTCACCAGCCAGGCCGACGTCAACATCGCAGCGGTCAACTACCACTTCGGCTCCAAGGAAAACCTGGTCAACGAGGTCTTCCGCCGCCGCATGGACGAGATGACCGGCGCCCGCCTGTCGCAGCTCGAACGTGCACGCAGCGAACACCCCGGGCAGCTGCGCTCGGTACTGGCCGCCTTCGTCGAGCCGGCACTGGCGCTGGCCCAGGACCGCCAGAACGGCGGCGCCTTCGTGCGCGTGATCGCCCGCGCCTACGCCGAGAAGAACGACAACCTGCGCAAGTTCCTGTCCGACCACTACGGCCACGTGCTGCGTGCGTTCGGCAAGGCCATCGGCGAGTGCGTGCCCGACCTGAGCAAGGAAGAGCTGTACTGGCGCCTGGACTTCCTTGCCGGCTCGCTCACCTATGCCATGGCCGACTTCGGGCTGATCAAGCGTCCCGCCGGTGTCACCGAAGCGGCGCATCGTGCCCATGCCGCCCACGAACTGATCCATTTCGCCGAAGCCGGGTTCCGCGCCGCCGCACGCGCCAGCGCCCTGCCCGCTTCCCTTTGATTCCACCCAGTAACTGCTGACCAACAAAGGCCCTACACCATGTCCAATTCCCTGCTAGTCCGCCGCGCCGCCGTGCTGGGTGCCGGCGTCATGGGTGCCCAGATCGCCGCCCACCTCACCAACGCTGGCGTCGACACCGTGCTGTTCGACCTGCCCGCCAAGGAAGGTCCGGCCGATGGCATCGTGCTGAAGGCGATCGCCAACCTGGGCAAGCTGAGCCCGGCGCCGCTGGCCAGCAAGTCGCTGGCCGAAGCCATCACCCCGGCCAACTACGAGTCCGGCCTGGAGCAGCTGAAGGACTGCGACCTGATCATCGAGGCCATCGCCGAGCGCATGGACTGGAAGCAGGACCTGTACAAGAAGATCGCCCCGTTCGTGGCTGACCACGCGGTGCTGGCTTCCAACACCTCGGGCCTGGGCATCAACAAGCTGGCCGACGTGCTGCCCGAGCAGCTGCGTCACCGCTTCTGCGGCGTGCACTTCTTCAACCCGCCGCGCTACATGCACCTGGCCGAACTGATCCCGGCCACCACCACCGACGCCTCCGTGCTGGAAGGCCTGGAAGAATTCCTGGTCACCACCCTGGGCAAGGGCGTGGTGTACGCCAAGGACACCCCGAACTTCATCGGCAACCGCATCGGCGTGTTCTCGATCCTGTCGACCATCCACCACACCCAGCAGTTCGGCCTGGGCTTCGATGAAGTGGACGGCCTGACCGGCCCGCTGGTCGGCCGCCCGAAGTCGGCCACCTACCGCACCTCCGACGTGGTCGGCCTGGACACCATGGCCCACGTCATCAAGACCATGGGCGACACCCTGCCGAGCGACCCGTGGCACGAGTTCTTCAAGTCGCCGAAGTGGCTGGATGCGCTGATTTCCAAGGGCGCACTGGGCCAGAAGACCGGTGCCGGCATCTTCCGAAAGGTCGGCAAGGACATCGTCGTACTGGACCTGGAGAAGCAGGACTATCGTCCGGCTGATCGCACGGCCGCGCCGGAAGTGGTCGAGATCCTGAAGATCAGGAACCCGGCCGAGAAGTTCGCCAAGCTGCGCGAGAGCCAGCACCCGCAGGCGCAGTTCCTGTGGGCGA
>DQIG01000402.1:4870-13821 GCA_003525885.1 Stenotrophomonas sp. | reverse complement strand
GCCGGCGGCATCCGCCGCCTGCGCCAGCGCGCGTTCGGCACCGGTGCCGGTGGACTGGCCCGGCCCCTGCGCACCGCCATGACCCGGCCCATCCGGCAGCGCCTTGGGCCCCTGCACGTTGAGGTTGGCCATCAACGCGCCGTTCTGAACGTTCGGCGCATTCCGCCCCTGGTTGAGGTTGCTCAGGTCACCGACGTCGATGACCAGCGTGCCTCCACTGGTGATGCTGCCACCGATCCTGCCGATCTCCTCGGAGATCGTTTCATTGCTCCAGGTGACCCGTTCATTGCTGTAGGTGTGGCCCACGTTGTTGAATTCATGGGTGCGGAACAGCGTCTGCGCCAGATTCTCCACCTTCGCCGTCGCGGTCAGGCCCACGATGCTCAGGTTGCCTCCTGCGGCGATGCTGCCGTAGTGGTTCTTCAGGTTGTCCGTGCCGATGCGCATCGCGCCGCCAGAGCGGATCACCGCATCGGCGCCTACCCCGGCGCCGAGCACATCTTCGGTCACTGTCCGGGTGGCGATGCGGTACTGCTCGTTGCTGCTGACGTTGTTGCCACCCGAGCCGCGCGGATTGGTCAGCGTATGATCCGGATCGCTGTAGTCCTTGTAGGTCCACAACTGCACGCAGTTGGTGGTGCAGGTTCCGTAGTTGCTGGAATAGGTCAGCTTGTCGTCGACATAGCGGAATGCCGGTGCATCGGGATGCAGGGTGCTCAGCTCGGCGAACGGGTCATCCGCGCCCACACGCACCTGGTCCGGATTGACCTGGTTGTCCTGGCGGCCGACGTAGTACATCACCACCGTGCCATCCTGCACGTTCAGGCGCGCGCGCTCGCCCAGGCCGGCGTACAGGCCACCGCGCCCGAAGAAGTAGGCACTGGTCTTCGAGCTCAGGCGCACCACCGCGCGATGCACGGCGAAGCCATCAGGCGTGATGTGCGGTGTGTCTTCGAGGATGTCGGCCGGGTCGAGGTAGTACACCTCGTGCGCGGAGTAATGGCTGGTACTGCGGATGTTCTCGGTGCCGTTCTTGCCGTTGCGCCACCATGCCGGGCGGTCCAGCCGCACCGGATCCATCACGGTCGTGGTCTGCGAAACGACCACGTTCTCGCGGATGTTGTTGACCACCTGCGCATCGATGGACAGGTTGCCGCCCACATCGATGACCGAGCTGATGTTGTCGATCCGCCCGGCAATGCCGCTGGCGATGCGATCGGCACTCAGCGTGCCGCCGATGGCAGCATCACCGCCGCTGTAGATCAGGCCCTTGCCGGTGTTCTGCAACTCGCGCACGCCCAGGTCCAGGCGCTCGCGTGCGGCTACGGTGCCGACGCGGGTGGCACCACCGGCCTCTTCGGCGCGGTTCTTCAGCACGCCGGTGGAGATCGCCACGCGATCACCATAGATGCGCCCGGTGCCGAGATTGTCTATTTCGCCGGCCTCCAGGTGGGTCAGCGTGCCATCGATCAGGCCCCGGTTGGTCAGCTGGCCACGGGCATTGAGGTGGGTCGTGCCCTGGCTGGAGATCTCACCCGAAGCCGCATTGGTGATGTTCTGGGCGTTGAGGTCGAGGTTGCCACCGCGCACCACACCCTGGTTGTCGAGGTCGCCGGACAGATTCAGCGACAGCGTGCCGTTGGCGATCCATTCGCCACGTTGGCGCATGCCCTGCTGCAGGGTGAGGCCGAGGTCACGCTGCGCATGCACCTGGCCGTCTTCGCTGAGCGCACGTGCCACCAGGGTCTGGCTGCCATCGGCGCGCAGCAGGCCACCGCTGTTGGCGACGTTGTCCGCCTGGCTGTCCAGGTTGCCGCCGGTGCTGATCACGCCGCCGGTGTTCTGCAGCTGGCTGTTGATCTCCAATCGTGCACCGCCATCGGTGACGACCTGGCCCTGGCTATTGTCCAGCCACTGCGCGCCGAGCTGCAGCTGGCCAGCCTGCAGGCCGCGCGTACCATCACCACCCCGTGTGTTGCGGTTGTCCACGCTGGCGGCGTTGAGGGTCAGCAGCTGCCCCGCCGCGATCGCGCCGGCGGCATTGTCCAGGTGCCCGCCCAGGGTCAGGTCGAAGTTGCGCCCGGCCTGCACGCGACCACTGGCATTGGCCAGGGTCGTCGCCTGCAAGGACAAATTCGCAGCGCTGGCAAGTGTTCCACCGGCACTGTTGTCAACGCGGGCCAGCAGCAGGCGTGCATCGCCTTGTGCGTTTATTGCGCCGCCACGGTTATCCAGCACACCGCCTTCCAGCTGCAGCTTCCCGGCCGCCAGCAACCCACCGCTGCCGGCCGTGGAACGGTTGTCGATGTCCTGCCCGGCCGTGTTGATGGTCAGGTCGGCGGCCGACTGCACGCGGCCGCCCTGGTTGTCCATCGCGCCACTGCGAACGATCAGGTCGCCCTTCTGCGTGCCCAGCGTGCCGGCGCGGTTGTCCAGCCGCTGGCCGAGGGTATCGATGTCCAGCTGGCCACCCAGCAGCGTGCCGCGCTGGTTGTCCAGGCCGTTGCCCTGCAGCTGCAGCCGCTCGCCGGCCTGCATCGCACCGTCGCTGTTGTCCACGCCTGCCGCCGTGGTCACCGTCAGGTCCTTGCCAGCGACCAGGGTGCCGTGGCGGTTGTCGAGACTGCCGGCGTCCAGGGTCACCGTGCCGGTGCTGGACAGCAGGCCCTGCTCGCCATTGTCGAGACGACCGTCAACGCCGAGCACCAGCGCGCTGCCGCCCGCATGCACGGTGCCGCCCTGGTTACCAAGGCTGGCCGCGGTGACCGAGCCGGCACCGCCGAGCAGGATGCGGCCCTTCTGATTGTCCAGCGCCTGGCTGATCGCCAGCGTGGAGTGACCGGTGCCTGCACCCTGCAGCGTGCCCTGTGCATTGATCAGCTGCTGCGCTATGACATCCAGCGTGCCATTGCTGGCCAGCGAACCGCCGCGATTGTCCAGCACACCCTGTACGCGCAGGCGCAACGCATCTTCACCGGTTGCGGTGAGCGTGCCACCGGCAGTGGTCAGGCTACCAGCGGTGATGTCGACGCGGCGCGCCGAGGTGGTTGCCGCGCTCAGGTCGAGGCTGGCGCCATCCAGCACCAAACTGCCGTTGCTGAGCACGCTGCCGCCCTTGCCCAGCAGGGTCTGCGCCGAGACCTGCAGCTGGCCACTGCCGGCGTGCTGGATCCTGCCTGCACTGTTGTCGAGCGTCCGGGCCAGCAGGGTCAGGTCGCCATTGCTGGCCAGCGTGCCACCGGCATTGCCCAGCGTCGTGGCCTCGATGCGACTGGCGACTTCACCGCTGGCAATGATGCGGCCACCGGCGTTGTCGAGCGTGGTCGCCTCGAGGTCGAGGCGATCGGCGCCCAGCGTCGCGCCGCGATGATCCACGTCATCGGCGCGCAGGACCAGCGTGGCCGAGGAGACCAGCATGCCCTTGCTGCCGTCAAGGCGGCCGGTGGTGATGTCCAGGCCCTGGCTTCCTGCCTGGCGGATGCTGCCGCCGCTGTTGTCCAGCCGTGCGGAGGTGACCGCCAGGCGGTTGGCATTGCTGGCGATCGTGCCTTCGTGATTGTCCAGCGTACCGTCGATCTGCAGCGCGCTGTCAGCCGTTCCGGCGCCGCTGAGGGTGCCCTTGCGGTTGATCAGTTCGCCGGCCTGCACATCCAGCGCCCCGTTGCCGGCGATCGTGCCGCCACTGTTGTCCACGTTCTGCGCGACGTGCAGCCGCAGCGCATCGCTGCCGGTCGCACTGAGGTTGCCCCCGGCGTTGTCCAGGCGCTGCGCATCGATGGCAATGCGCTCGGCCTGGGTAATGCTGCCGGCCCCCAGCAGCAGGTCCCCGCCCTCAAGTTCCAGCGTCGACTGGCTGAGAATGCGCCCCGCCGCACCCTGAAGGCCGTCGGCGCGGATCTGCAACGCGCCGCCGCCAGCGTGTTCGATTGCACCACTGCGGTTGTCCAGCCGTGCCGCCTGCAGCCGCAGATCACCGGTACCGGCCAGGCGGCCGCCGTTGCTGTTGTCCAGCCGCTCGCGGGCCTGCACCTGCAGCGCGCCGCTGCCTGCCGCCAGCACCTTGCCGCCCTGGTTGACCAGGCTGCCAATCTGCAGCTGCACCTGGCCGTTGCCGGAGATGCCGCCGCCGCTGTTGTCCAGGGTGTCGCGCACCGTCAGCGCCACGCCCTGCGTACCGGCCGACTGCAGCGTGCCGTTCTGGTTGTCGATGCGACCGGCGTCGATGCGCAGGCCGCCGTTGCCGACGATCTGGCCGCCCTGGTTGTCGAGCGCATCGCGCACATCCAGTGCCAACGCCTGCGTTCCCTGCGCAACGATCTGGCCTTGGCGGTTGCGCAACACATCGGCCTGGATCTGCACGCGCTGCGCCGACGTCGTACCGCCACTCACGTCCAGCTCGCCGCCGGACAACACCAGCGCGCCGTTGCTGAGCAGGCGCCCCTCGCTGCCACGCAGGGTATCGGCCTGCACCCGCAGGCTGCCGTTGCCGGCCTGCTGCACCAGCCCCTTGCTGTTGTCCAGCGTGGTCGCGGTGAGGTCCAGATCACCATTGCCGGCCAGCGTGCCACCGGCACTGTTGTCCAGCGCCGTGGCCTTCACCGAACTGGCGCCGGTACCGAGCGACAGCAGGCTGCCGCCCCGGTTGTCCAGCGTCCCGGCCACGATGTCGAACCCGGCCGCACTCAGCGAACCGGTGCGCAGATCGGCGTTGCCGGCCGTCCAGTGCAGGCGGCCCAGGGTACTCAGACGCCCACCGGCGCCGGCCCAGTCGCCGGTACCCAGCTGCAGGCCAGCCTCGCCGGCGTGTTCGATGCGACCACCGGCATTGCCGACCTGGCCTGCGCGCAACGCCAACTGCGTGGCATTGGTGGCCAGCAGGCCACCGTCGTTGTTGAACAGGCCATGCACCGTCCACGACGACGCCGCCTTGCCGGCGTGGCGCAGTTCCCCCCCGCGGTTGTCGAGCGACTGCGCATCCAGCAGCAGGCCGCCGGCCACGCTCAGCGCGCCTTTCTGGTTCGACAACAGTCCCACCTGCAACGCGGCATCGCCATGCACCTGCAGCGTGCCGCCATCATTGCGCAGCTCACCCCCGGCCTGCAGCGCGTTCACCCCCAGGCGACCGCCACGGTTGTCGAGACCGTTGCGTGCGGCCAGTGACACCGTACCGCCGTTGCTGATGCTGCCGCCGTCGTTGTCCAATGTGCCGGTGATGGCGATCAGACCCTCGGCCAGAGGCAGCCCCGGCGACGTCGGCGTGCCAGTCGAGCCACCACTGCCGCCGCCGGTTCCCGGTGTCCCCGGCGTGCCGGTTCCGGGCGTTCCGCCACCGCTGCCCGGCGACGTGCCGCCGCCAGGGCTGCCCTCATTGCCGCCTGACGCCACCGCATCCAGTGCACCCAACAGGCCGTTGCTGCGGTTGCTGGCTGCGTCGGCCTTGAGCGCCAGCGCTTGCACACCGGTCTGTTCAATGGCGCCGCCACGGTTGCGCAGGCCCTGCGCCTCCACCTGCAGGCGCTGTGCATTGAGCTTGCCGCCGCTGTTGTCCAGCGTGCCGCCGGTGGTGATCGCAACTTCGCGCGTGGCGGCGATGGTGCCGGTATTTGCAAGATCACCGCGAGCCTGCACGCGCACGTTCTGCAGCGACTGCAGTGCACCGGTGTTTTCCAGGCGACCGTCTACCGTCACCACCAGCTCACCGGCCTGCGCGCCGATGCTGCCGGCATTGCGCACGCCCACGCCGTGCTCGTTGCCGACCAGCCAGATCTTGTTGGCGAACATGCCACCCAGTGCGCCCACGTCCAGCGCGAAGGTCGGTGCCTCGCCACTGGCTGCGGTCGCGCTGGCCTGGCTATGGTCGGCACTGACCACGTTGTTGCCCAGCGTCGCCTGCAGCTGGTTGGCCCAGATACCGGCATTGACCTTCAACGAACGGGTGATCAGGTCGGTGTAGTCGGCACGGCTGGTGTCCAGGCCCTCTCCATCGATCTGGATCGCGCCGCCGATGACACGATAGCCCTCAAGTGCGCCTGCGCCAGTGAACATTGGCGTGCCGGTGGTCAGCGTCACCCGGCTGGCATTGAGGAAACCGCCGCCGTTCACCTGGATGCCGGCCGGATTGGCAATGATCACTTCGGCACGCTGCCCGGCCACTTCCACGTAGCCGTTGAGCCGGCTGGCCGGACCATTCACTTCATTGAGGATGACCCGTGCACTGCCGGTGGCCAACCACGGGTTGCCCTGCACCCAGCCGCCCAGCTGCGTCTGCACCTGGCCGCGGGCGTTGTTGAGGATGACGCCTTCGCGGCCCACGTCGAACTGCGAATAGCGGTTGCGCGACACCCCCGCCGCCGACGGCGTGGTGATGTTCACCATCGGCACGCCATTGGGTGCCGTCACTATCGTCGGCCGTTCACGGCCCGGCGCATTCGGATCGGAAATGATGCGCGCATCGGACTGCGCCAGCGCAGGTGTTGCCAGGCTGACCCAGCCCAGCGAGCACATCAGCGCGAAGCCCAGCGGCGACAACGCCGCGCTCTGCCGGCCCGGCACATGGCCGACCAGGCCACCGCCGCCCTTCACCAGCTCCGAAGCAACCTGCCAGACGCGCAGCGCGCGGTTGAAAACCAGACGATAGATAGTATTCATGTCACGTGTCCTTGTGGCAGATCAGTAGCGCCAGGCCAGGCTGAAGCCGAACGTGGTGTAGTCGGTGGGGAAATGGGCGGGCTTGTGCAGCGCCGAGCCCACGAAGCCATCCCAGGAAAGCTGCTGCCAGCCCCCGCGCAGGCCCAGCGCCATGCCGGCCAGGTCACGGCCAGACTGCCACTGCGCGGATGGACCGCCGATGCGGCCGTAGTCGGCGGCCACGTAGAACTCCTGGCCACCGCCGATGCCCAGCGAAAGATCGTTGCGCAGCGACCAGCCACGCTCACCGCTGAGCGAGCTTTCACCATCGAAACCGCGCACGGTATAGCGGCCACCGATGGCGAAGCGGTCCTGTGGCGAGAGCGGCGTTCGGTTCCACTGCGCCCGCCATGCGGCGGTGTAGCGCAGGCCCTGCTTGCCCAGCTGGAACGGCACGCTGAACTGCGCATCGGCGGTGATCAGCTTCATCCGCGAGGTACCTTCCAGCGGCAGCGTCGGGTCCCACTGCTGCGCCATCTCTTCCGGCGAGCGCAGGGCGTGGAAGGCGCCCGTGCCGCGCTTGTAGGCCACGCTGGCATCGAGCGTGGCAGTGCCGATGAACTGCTTGTGGGTCAGGCCCAGTTCCCAGCCCGCGGTGCGGCGGCGCTGCACTTCAATCTCGGTATCGTCGATGTAGTTCTTCGACTCGCGCTGCCAGCCGCGTGCGTAGGCGCTGAACTTCACCTTGGCATTGCGCAGCAGCAGCCGGTCCACCCGCGCTTCGGCGTTGCGGCTGCGGCCGCTGTAGTCATAGCTTTCAAAGGCACCGACCACGTTCTGGCTGTAGTCATAGGCGCTGGCGGTGGCGCCGAACAGCCAGTAGCCGTAGGGCACGTCGTAGTGCGCGGTCCAGCTGTCGTTGTCCTTGCCCCGGCCGTTGAACACGCCGCGGCCGGCACTGATGTAGAACAGCTCGTTCAGGCCCAGCGGATTGTCCAGCGACAGCGTCGCGTTGGCCTGCAGCTTGCCGGTCCCGCGGCTGCCGGCATCGTCCAGGGTGACGCTCGCGCGTACCGGTGAACGCTGCGTCCAGTCGATCTTCAGGTCGCTCTGGCCCGGCCCCGCGCCCTCGCCGTCGGCCGGCGCGATCTTGATGTCGGCGCTGACGGTGGGCACGCGCTGCAGGTTCTCCAGCCCCTGCTCGATGTCGCGCAGGTTGAGCAGGCCGCCGCTGCGGATCGGCAGTGCATTGGCGAGGGCCGGATGCCGGCCCAGCGGGTCGGAGAACACGGCCTCGCGGAACCGGCCTGGCACCACCGACAACGCCAGCGTGCCCTGGTTGAGGTCCTGCGGTGCCGACAGCACCCGCGTGGTGACATATCCACGGGCGATGATCGCGTTCTGTACGCGTTTCATCACCACGTTGATGCCTTCGGTCCCCAGGCAACGGCCGGTGGCCGGATCATCCACCGGGTCGGCCGCCGCCAGTGCCCAGCCGAAGCGCTGGCTGTCGTCGCCTTCCAGCACGATGCGATCGATGCGCACGCAGGGCTGCTCCTGCGCCGGCAGGTGCTCGCCGTCCTTCTGTGCGTCCCGCTCCAGGCGGACGTCGGGGCGTTGTTCCTGCTGCTCGCGCAGTACGCGCTCGCGTTCCTGCTGCCGCAGCAGTTCCTGCGCGGCTGGATCACCGGTCTGCTGGGCGGCAACACGGAAGGACATGCCAAGCAACACCACCCACCCACCACCACGGCACACCTGCCGTGCCTGCTTCTTCCCTGACCGCACAGTTTTTTCCTGATATTGATGCCGGCCGTCGGGGCTCTGTCCGGAAAAGGACAAGGCATCGACGTGCCGGCTTGATTCGGGTCCGCCGGCGCAGACGCGACAGCACGCCACCGCGCGAAGCGCAGAAAGGCGCAAAGGGTATCGGCCGCCACAGAAACTTCTATAGGGAAATTGCAAATTCAGTCGACTGCGGGGAAACACACCGCACACGGCCAGGAAGCATGCGCGCGCGTGCCATGGCGCGCGCGCCCCAGTCGTTCAACACGCCAGCTTTCGCCTGCTGACCCTACAGTCGGCACATGACCATCGTCCTACAGATTGAAGGCGCCGCCATCGATGACATCGCCAGCCTGTACGCGGAGATCAACCGCGTGTTCATGGCCGGCGAGGCGTGGCAGCTCGGGCCAAGCCTGGACGCGCTGGACGACCTGCTGCATGGCGGTTATGGCGCGCTGGCCGGCCAGGCACAGGCCACACTGATCTGGCGCGACATCGCCCACAGCCGCGCGGCGCTGGGCGTGGAGGCCACCCGCCAGTGG
>DQIG01000402.1:655-4707 GCA_003525885.1 Stenotrophomonas sp. | reverse complement strand
CCGCCAGTGGCTGCAGGCCAAGCTGGACACACCGGGCGCCTTCAATACCCAGGCCATTGCCCACCAGCTGCTGGCCCTGCAACGGGGCGAAGGCCCGACCTACTTCGAGATCGTCATGGAGATCTTCGGCGGGCACCGGCAGATCACCCTGGTCCCGGCCTGACTTCGTTGCTGTGCCGTAACGGCCTGCCATCGGTGGCGGCAGCCCTGCGCCCCAGCAGTTACCATGGACGGCCCTGTACCAGCTCCGCTGCCGCCGCCCTCCGGCGCGGCCGGACGCCCAGATCCACGAGTCCCATGTCCAAAGACAAGTCCGCCGAACACACCCCGCTGATGAAGCAGTTCTTCGCAGCCAAGTCCGATTATCCGGACCTGCTGCTGTTCTTCCGCATGGGCGACTTCTACGAGCTGTTCTACGACGACGCGCGCAAGGCCGCGCGCCTGCTCGACATCACCCTGACCCAGCGTGGCAGCTCCGGCGGCGCGCCGATCCCGATGGCCGGCGTGCCGGTGCATGCCTACGAGGGCTACCTGGCACGGCTGGTAGCGCTGGGCGAATCGGTGGCGATCTGCGAGCAGATCGGTGACCCGGCGCTGGCCAAGGGCCTGGTCGAACGCAAGGTGGTGCGCATCGTCACCCCGGGCACGGTCACCGACGAAGCCCTGCTGGACGAGCGCCGCGACACCCTGCTGATGGCGCTGTCGCGCAGCAAGCAGGGCTACGGCCTGGCCTGGGCCGACCTGGCCGGTGGCCGCTTCCTGGTCAATGAAGTGGAAACCGACGACGCCCTGGAAGCCGAACTGGCCCGCCTGGAACCGGCCGAGCTGCTGGTACCCGACGAGGAAAACTGGCCGGAGTTCCTGCGCCAGCGCACCGGCGTGCGCCGCCGCGCGCCATGGCTGTTCGACGCCGACAGTGGCCGCCGCCAGCTGCTGAACTTCTTCAAACTGCATGACCTGAGCGGCTTCGGCATCGATGACAAGCCGCGCGCGACCGCTGCCGCCGGCGCCCTGCTCGGTTATGTCGAGGAGACCCAGAAGCAGCGGCTGCCGCACCTGACCTCGATCGCGATGGAAACCGCTGGCGAGGCGATCGCGATGAATGCCGCCACCCGTCGCCATCTGGAGCTGGACACGCGCGTCGACGGCGATACCCGCAATACCCTGCTGGGCGTACTCGACAGCACGGTGACGCCGATGGGCGGCCGCCTGCTGCGGCGCTGGCTGCACCGCCCGCTGCGCCTGCGCGAGGTGCTGGTACAGCGCCACCACGCGGTGGAGACGCTGATCGATCGCGGCAGCGACGCCGACATCCGCGAACAGTTCCGTCGCCTCGGCGACCTGGAACGCATCCTCACCCGCGTCGCACTGCGTTCGGCGCGCCCGCGTGATTTCTCCACCCTGCGCGACGGCCTCGGCCTGCTGCCAGCCGTGCGCGAAGTGCTGGCGCCGCTGGATTCGCCGCGCCTGCAGGCCCTGCACGCCGCGCTGGGCGAGCATGATGAGTGCGCGCAGCTGCTGGCCAGCGCGATCGCCGAAATGCCGCCGCTGAAGCTGAGCGACGGCGGCGTACTGGCCGATGGCTTCGATGAAGAGCTGGACGAGCTGCGCCGCCTGTCCACCCATGCCGACCAGTTCCTGGTCGACCTGGAACTGCGCGAGCGCGAGAGCAGTGGCATCCCCACCCTGAAGGTGGGCTACAACCGCGTGCACGGTTACTACATCGAAATCAGCAAGGGCCAGTCCGACCGCGCGCCGGTGCACTACACCCGGCGCCAGACGCTGACCAATGCCGAGCGCTACATCACTGAAGAACTGAAGGCGTTCGAAGACAAGGTGCTGTCCGCGCGCGATCGTTCGCTGTCGCGCGAGAAGTACCTGTACGAGCAGCTGCTGGATACCCTTGGCGGGCAGCTGGAACCGCTGAAGCAGTGTGCCGCTGCACTGAGCGAGCTGGACGTGCTGGCAGCCTTCGCCGAACGCGCGCAGGCGCTGGACTGGGCGCGCCCGGAGCTGCAGGCCGAGCCGTGCCTGAAGATCGAGCGTGGCCGCCATCCGGTGGTCGAGGCGGTACGCGAGCAGCCGTTCGAACCCAATGATCTGGACCTGCATCCGGACCGTCGCATGCTGGTCATCACCGGCCCGAACATGGGCGGTAAATCGACCTACATGCGGCAGAACGCGCTGATCGTGCTGCTGGCCCACATCGGCAGCTTCGTGCCGGCCAGCCGTGCGCTGATCGGCCCGATCGACCGCATCCTGACCCGCATCGGCGCCGGTGACGACCTCGCCCGCGGGCAGTCGACCTTCATGGTCGAAATGGCCGAGACCAGCTACATCCTGCATCACGCCACCGCCCATTCGCTGGTGCTGATGGATGAGATCGGCCGCGGTACCTCCACCTACGATGGCTTGGCGCTGGCCGACGCAGTGGCCCGCCACCTGGCCTACCAGAACCGCTGCTACACGCTGTTCGCCACCCACTACTTCGAGCTGACCGCGCTGGCCGACGAGCAGCATGAGGGCGGCCGCAGCGGCATCGCCAACGTGCACCTGGATGCCGTCGAGCACGGTGAGGCGCTGGTGTTCATGCATGCGGTGAAGGACGGCCCGGCCAACCGCAGCTTCGGCCTGCAGGTGGCGGCACTGGCCGGCCTGCCGCGCGCAACCGTAGCGCAGGCGCGTCGTCGCCTGGCCGAGCTGGAGCAGCGTGGCGGTGAAAGCCATGCCGCCGAGCTGGCGCCGCAGGCACTGGATGCGCCGCAGCAGTTCGGCCTGTTCAGCGCACCGGCCAGCAAGGCGCAGGAAGCGCTGGCGGCGATCGACCCGGACGAGCTGACGCCGAAGCAGGCGCTGGAAGCTCTGTACCGGTTGAAAGCGCTGTTGTAACCGCAGCGCCGCGGGAGGCCTTGGACCCGGGGAGTTTCCCCGGGCTACCGAAAGCCCCCGCGAATCTGATTCTGCATTTCGATTGACAGAATCTATCAACCTGAATGAATCATTCGATTATTCATTTCATCTGGCCCTAGCTACAGTCGAGTGAAGATGTTTCCCACGTCTTCACCGCCACCAGGAGCCAGCCGATGAGCCAGTCCGACAACAACAACGCCAAGTGCCCGTATCACAGCGCCCCGTCGCCCGAGGAAGGCGCCCAGCAGCAGCGCGAGCTGAGCACCACGCCCAAGCAGAAGCACGGCGATGATCCGGTCACGCCGATGACCACGGCCTTCGGCGCACCGGTGGTGGACAACCAGAACAGCAAGACCGCCGGCCCGCGCGGCCCGCTACTGATGGAAGACGTGTGGCTGCTGGAGAAGCTGGCCAACCTCAACCGCGAGATCATTCCCGAGCGCCGCATGCATGCCAAGGGCTCGGGTGCGTTCGGCACCTTCACCGTCACCCACGACATCAGCAAGTACACCCGCGCCAAGCTGTTCGAGAAGGTCGGCAAGCAGACCGAGATGTTCGCCCGCTTCACCACCGTGGCCGGCGAGCGTGGCGCCGCCGACGCCGAGCGTGACATCCGCGGCTTCGCACTGAAGTTCTACACCGAAGAAGGCAACTGGGACCTGGTCGGCAACAACACGCCGGTGTTCTTCCTGCGCGACCCGCGCAAGTTCGCCGACCTCAACAAGGCGGTCAAGCGCGACCCGCACACCAACCTGCGCAGCGCGCGCAACAACTGGGACTTCTGGACGCTGCTGCCCGAAGCCCTGCTGCAGGTAACCGTGGTGATGAGCGACCGCGGCATTCCGCGCAGCTTCCGCCACATGCACGGTTTCGGCTCGCACACCTACAGCTTCACCAACGCCGACAGCGAACGCTTCTGGGTGAAGTTCCACTTCGTCAGCCAGCAGGGCATCGAATCGCTGACCGACGCGCAGGCGCAGATCCTGGTCGGCCATGACCGCGAAAGCCACGGCCGCGACCTGTCCGCCGCCATCGACAAGGGCGACTTCCCGAAGTGGAAGCTGTTCATCCAGGTCATGCCGGAGCTGGAGGCGGAAACCTACCGCGTGCATCCGTTCGACCTGACCAAGGTGTGGCCGCAC
>DQIG01000402.1:347-511 GCA_003525885.1 Stenotrophomonas sp. | reverse complement strand
CCTGACCAAGGTGTGGCCGAAGAGCGACTACCCGCTGATCGAAGTGGGCCAGTTCGAACTGAACCGCAACCCGGTCAACTGGTACCAGGACGTAGAGCAGTCGGCGTTCGCGCCGAGCAACCTGGTGCCGGGCATCGGCCCGTCGCCGGACAAGATGCTGCAGG
>DQIG01000402.1:0-202 GCA_003525885.1 Stenotrophomonas sp. | reverse complement strand
TCGCCGGACAAGATGCTGCAGGCTCGCCTGTTCGCCTATTCCGATGCGCAGCGTTACCGCCTGGGCGTGAACCACCACCAGATCCCGGTGAACGCCGCGCGCTGCCCGGTGCACAGCAACCACCGTGACGGGGCAATGCGCGTGGACGGCAACTACGGTGGCCTGCCGCACTACGAGCCGAACAGCTACGGCCAGTGGCAGG
>DQIG01000407.1:628-21239 GCA_003525885.1 Stenotrophomonas sp. | reverse complement strand
GGGGCGTGAGCCGCATGGATGCGGCGACCGAGCTTACAGGGACGTACTTGCAGCGCCCCCTGCGCAGCCTACCCACCCGGCCAACCACGACTGTCGCTTTGAGCGACCAACCACGAGGGGCTGCGCCGTTCGCTGGAAACCGCTCAATCGTCCGCGGAAACCGTCCGCCCCGACGCCCACGCCCGCAACGCCTCGACCTGCTCGGCCATCAGTACCGACAGCGGCCGCGTCGCACGGATCTCATTCATCAGCAGCTCGGTATCCAACGGCCGGCCTTCGGCGTGCGCCGCATACAGCCCAGCCACGATCGCCTGCTCGATCTCCGCGCCGGAGAAACCATTCGCCGCGGCCGCCAGCGCCGGCAGCGCGAAGTCATCGCCATTGAGCTGGCGCCGCCCCAGGTGCAGCCGCAGCAGCTCCACGCGCACCTCCGGGGTGGGCAGGTCGACGAAGAAGATCTCGTCGAAACGGCCCTTGCGCAGCAGCTCGGCCGGCAGTTCGTGCACCTGGTTGGCGGTGGCGACGATGAAGACCGGCGCCTTGCGTTCGGCCATCCAGGTCAGCAGGTAGCCGAGCACGCGGCGCGATACGCCACCGTCCTCGCCACCACTGGCCAGGCCCTTCTCGATTTCGTCCATCCACAACACGCAGGGCGCCAGCTGCTCGGCCGAGGCCAATGCCTGGCGCAGGTTGGCCTCGGTCTCGCCGTGATACTTGTTGTACAGCGCGCCCACGTCCAGGCGCAGCAGCGGCACGCCGAAGCCGGCGGCGGTGGCCTTGGCCAGCATCGATTTGCCGCAGCCCTGCACGCCCAGCAGCAACATGCCGCGCGGCGGGTCCAGGCCGGCCGGTGCCGAGCCGGCGATGAAGGCCACCCGGCGCTGGCTGATCCAGCGCTTGAGCCGGTTGGCGCCGGCCACGTCGCCGAAGCGCGCGCTGTCATGCTCGAAGAACAGGTGGCCGCTGCGGTTGAGCAGCTCGAACTTCAGCCGTGCCAGCTGCGGCAGGTCGTCGTCGCGCAGCGCGCCATCGGCGTAGATCAGCTGGCGGGCGATGCGGCGGGCATCGACCAGGCTCAGGCCCTGCAGGTTCTTCAGGATCTTCTTCACCGCTTCGCTGTCGACCTCGACGCGGCGGCCGCCGTGCTCGCGCGCATAGGCATCGGCCTCCTCGCGCAGCATCTTCAGCAGGGCATTGGCATCGGGCAGGCGCGGGTTGAAGCGCACTGCCAGTGCTTCCAGCTCGGCCGGCAACTCGACCTTGGCGCCGATCAGCACCAGCACGTGCGGTTCGCTGTGGCGGCGCTGGATCAGGTCGCGCAGCGCGCGCTGGTGGCTGGCATAGCCCAGGTAGGGGTGGAAATCGAGCAGCAGGTAGACACCCCGCTGGTCGGCCTGGCGGATCATCTGCAGTGCGGCGCTGGCATCGGGCGGGCCGACCGGCGGATCCTCGCGGTCCAGGTCGATGCGACGCAGGCCCTCGGTGATGGACCAGCGGTGCAGGGCCCGCCACACGTGCATCAGCGTCTGCCGGAACAGTTCGACGATGCGACCCTCATCCTGGGTCTCGATCACGATCAGGGGGGTATTGGCGCGGATCAGTGCGCTCAGGTCCTGCAGTTCGCTCATGCCGGTTCGATCCTTCGGGGGCGCCACGATAGCAAAGGCGATGGCCACTGGTTCAGCACGGCGCTACCTCCCGTCACCACCGCCGGTGTACGCTCGGGGCACGTACCCGGAAGCGAGGCTGGCATGAAGACGATCCTGGTGGCCGGTTCCAAGGGCGGGGTGGGCAAGACCACCGTCGCCACCCACCTGGCCGCGTACGCGGCATTGCAGGGCAAGGCCACGGTGATCGCCGATGCCGACCCGCAGGGCTCCAGCACCCGCTGGGCACAACGGCGTGCCGGGCTGGAAAGCGCGGTGCTCCCCATCGACGTGTATCGCAGGAAACAGTGGGCGCAGAAGCTGCCGGACGGTACCGATGCCGTCATCATCGATGCACCAGCCGGTGCGCTGGCCGACGATATCCCCCATTTCCTGGATGCGGCCGACGCCGTGGTGGTGCCGGTGCTGCCCTCTGCGCTGGATATCGAAGCCATCGTCGGCTTCCTCAACAGCCTGGCCCAGAACCCGCGCGTGCACAGCCGCAAGCTGCCGGTGGGGCTGGTCCTCAACCGCACCAAGCCCTGGACCCAGACCTCGCAGCAGGCGCTGCAGATGCTGGCCGAATGGCCCTACCCGGTGGTCGCGCAGCTGCGTGACAGCCAGAGCTACGTGGTCATGACCGGCCTGGGCCGCAGCCTGTTCGACTACCGCTCGGCCCAGGTGCGCGAACACCAGGCCGACTGGGAGCCGCTGCTGTCCTGGTTGAAGCTGTAACGCTGCACGTCTCCACCCTCTTTTCATGGAAACCCGCGATGCGTGAATTGATCCTGCTGCGCCATGCCCATGCCGAACCCGCCGTTTCCGGCCAGGCCGACCTCGACCGGCCGCTGTCGCCGGTAGGGCTCGCCGAAGCCGAAGCCGCCGGCAAGTGGTTGAAGGAAAACAACCTGTTGCCCGACTGCGTGATGTGCTCGCCATCGCGACGTACCCGCGAGACCCTGGAAGCGGTGATGACGGCCATCGGCTATGTCGAAAAGCGCCTGGAAGACCGGATCTACGAAGCCACCCCGGGCACCCTGGCGGCGCTGGTGGACGAGCGTCGTGACCTGGACCGGGTGCTGATCGTCGGCCACAACCCCGGCCTGGAGCAGCTGGTGGCGCTGATGACCGACGGCACCAGCAGTGACTATCGCGGCATGCCACCGGGCGGCGTGGCCGTCCTCGGCTTCCCGCGCGAGGCCGCGATCGAACCGGGCGTGGCCAGCCTGAACGCGTTCTGGTGGCCGTGATCCAATGAGCCTGGCGCGGCGCAGCCGCTTCCTGCTGCCCGCGTTGCTGGCGCTCGGCCCGGCCTGGGCTGCGGCGCCCCCGCCGACCCCGTTGCCGCCCGTGTCCGCCGAAGCGCCACGGGTATTGCGCCTGGATACCCAGCGCTCGCGGATCGGCTTCGAGGTGCGTACCCGCTTCGGCCAGCGCATCGAAGGCGTATTCCCGCACTTCGAGGGGCGCATCGAGATCCTGTCCGACGGCCGCCACCAGGTGCACCTGAAGATGTTCACCCGTTCGGTGGAGATCCCCGGCAAGGCGCGCTATACCGGCTGGATGCGCGGCGAAGAGTTCTTCGATGCCGGGCGCCATCCGGTGGTCGAGTTCGACTCGCTGCCGTATTGGCCAGAGACGGTGGAACAGGGCGGCGACATCAACGGCCGGCTGACCCTGCGCGGCATCAGCCACCCCGAGTCGTTGCAGGTCGAGAAGGCGGAGTGCGCCCGACCCGGCTATGATTGCGATGTCGTCAGCCGCGGTACCGTGCAGCGAGGCCGGTATGGAATGGACAGCTGGCAGCTAGCCTTGAGTGACCGAGTGACTTTCGTATTGCGTGCGCGCCTGAGCGAGGCGCCGAAACCGTGAATCTCCTGCTGCGTGTCCTGGCGCTGGCAACCGTGTTGCTGGGCAGTGGTTGCGCATCGCTCTCGCATGCCGAGCGCGACCGTGCCGAAGCGATCGCCGTGCAGGCGCGCTCGACCGACGTCGACTGCCAGCGCGCCGACCGCTGCGCGCAGGACTCGCCGCTGCGTGCGCTGGCCGGCCGGGCGTTCACCGAATCCACCCCGGAGCAGCCGCGGCACTACGCCACCCTGCTCGACGAGGGCGAGGGCGCACTGGTGGCGCGCCTGAATCTGCTGCGCAGCGCCACCCGCAGCATCGACCTGCAGACCTACATCTTCGACAAGGACGACAGTGCCCGGCTGGTCATCGACGAGCTGCTGGCCGCGTCGCGGCGCGGGGTGAAGGTGCGGGTGCTGATCGACCAGCTCTCGGCGATCTCCGACCTGCAGATCCTCGGCGCGCTGTCCGGCGCGCACCAGAACTTCCAGCTGCGGGTCTACAACCCGACCTTCGGCAAGGCCCGGCTGAATTACTTCGACTATGCCGGCAGCGTGCTGTGCTGCTTCCGCCGCTTCAACCAGCGCATGCACAACAAGCTGCTGGTGATCGACGATGCGATCGGCGTGGTCGGCGGCCGCAACTACCAGGACGACTATTACGACTGGGACCGCGAGTACAACTTCCGCGACCGCGACGTGCTGATCGCCGGCCCGGAGGCGCGGGCGATGGCCGCCAACTTCGATGCCTTCTGGCGTGCCAAGCGCAGCGTGCCGGCCGAGCGCCTGAACGATGTCGGCCGAACCCTGCTGCGCGAGGGCGTGCCGACCCTGCCGCCGGCCAGCTTCCGCCGCCCCGAGCGGGTACAGCGGGTCAGTGCCGAAGCCAGCGACACGGATTTCGTCACCCGTTCCTTCGTCGATACCGCATTGCCCGTGGCCTCGGTGCGCTATGTCGCCGACCTGCCGCGCAAGCACCGGCGCGAGAAGGCCGATGCGCCGCTGGCAGGCCAGCACGTGACCGAGCCGCAGCTGGATGCGCTGATCGCCGGCGCGCAGAAGGAAGTGATCCTGCAGACGCCGTACCTGGTGCTGTCCAAGCCGGCGCAGAAGCTGTTCCGCGAGCTGCGCAAGCGCCCGCAACCGCCGCGCGTGGTGGTATCCAGCAACAGCCTGGCAGCCACCGACAACCCGATCGTGTATGCGCTGTCGTACAAGTACAAGCGGCGCAACATGCGCGAACTGGGCTTCAACATCTTCGAATACAAGCCGTTCCCGCTGGATGCACCGGTCGACTACCGCAACCTGCTGCCCGACCCGATTGCCGCGGCCGCGGGCGACGACGACGACGGGCGCAATCCGCTGATCGGCGGCAGCGCCGCTGGCAGCAACGCCGGCAACAGCGGCGATCGCGATGAGCCCCCGGCACCCACCGGCAAGCTGGGGCCGGTGAACCATCCGCGCACCGGCAGTGCCTACCAGAACGCGCGCGAGCGCCGCCGCGCGGCCGGCAGCGAGGTCGAGACCCGCCTGCTGCGCACCGAGACCCGGCCCTCGTTCCTGGGCAGCAAGGCGGTCAACAAGCCGTTGCCGGTCACCCGCAAGGGCGCGCGCATGGGCCTGCATGCCAAGTCGCTGGTGGTCGATCGCCGCATCGGCGTGGTCGGCACCCACAACTTCGATCCGCGCAGCGAGAACTACAACACCGAAGGCGCGGTGATCATCGATGACCCGGCCTTCGCCGAGCAGCTGGCCGAGAGCATCCTGCGCGACACCCACCCGCAGAACTCGTGGACGGTGGCGCCGCGGGCCAAGCCGCCGGTGCTGTCCGGGCTCAACTACAGCGTCGGCAAGGCCTCCGAAGCACTGCCGATCCTCGACTTCTGGCCGTGGCGCTATGCCACCGACTACGAGTTCAAGCCCGGCCCGGACTGCCCGCAGCCGCTGCCACGGCAGGACCCGGACTTCCACCGCTGCTATGTCGCCGTGGGCGATTTCCCCGAGGTCAATGTCGGCCCGAAGTGGCTGCTGGTACGCATGCTGACCGCATTCGGCGCCGGCCTCGTTCCCATCCTTTGAAGGTGCCCGCATGACCCAGGTGTTCCGCGAAGCCGTTTCCCTCGAGCAGCTCAACACGCTCAGCCGCAACACCGCGATCGAGTCGCTGGGCATCGTCTTCAGCGCGGCCGGTGACGACTGGCTGCAGGCCACCATGCCGGTGGACGAGCGCACCCGCCAGCCCTACGGCATCCTGCATGGCGGCGCGTCGGTGGTGCTGGCCGAGACCCTGGGCAGCAGCGCCGGCAACCTCTGCGTGGATACCGCGAAACAGATCTGCGTAGGGCTGGAAATCAACGCCAACCATGTACGCGCCGTGCGTTCGGGCACCGTGACCGGCACCGCCCGCGCGCTGCACGTGGGCCGCAGCACCCAGCTGTGGGAGATCCGCATCGAGGACGAGCAGGGCCGGTTGGTGTGCATCTCGCGGCTGACCCTGGCGGTGGTAGCGGCCGGCCACGGCTGAGCCCCGGACGGCCGGTGACGGCAGCGGAACCCAGCGTTCCCCGCCGATTGCCCCGGTCGATGGGTGTTATGGCCTAAATCGGCTGGCAGCGATGACGGCCCTCCGGTATCGTGCGCGGATGACTTCCCCCACTCCGGCCCCCCGTGGCGGCGTGGCGCGTGTGTGCCGTTACCTGTACCGCGTACCGCTGCTGTTGGTCCACATCATCGTGTTCCTGCCGCTCATCCTGATCGGCATGCTTCGGCCGTGGGGCGAACTGCGCGTGGGCGAAGCGACCTTCGGCGCCAAAGTGGTCAACTGGTGGCAGGGTGGGCTGATGTGGATCTTCGGCTTCCGCCTGGTGCAGATCGGCAGGCCGTTGCCCGGTGCCGTGCTGTTCGTCGCCAACCACGTCAGCTGGGTCGACATCTGCATCCTGCACAGCCAGCGCATGATGGGCTTCGTCGCCAAGCGCGAGATCGCCAGCTGGCCGCTGGTCGGGTGGCTGGCCGCGCGTGGCCAGACCATCTTCCACCAGCGCGGCAACACTGAATCGCTCGGTGGCGTGATGCAGGTGATGGCCGATCGCCTGCGCGAAGGCAAGGCGGTGGGCGTGTTCCCGGAAGGGCGTACCCGCGGCGGCCACGAAGTCGGCCCGTTCCATGCCCGCATCTTCCAGGCGGCGGTTGAAACCGGCGTGCCGGTGCAGCCGGTGGCACTGGTGTACGGGCTCAAGGGCGATGCGCAGACCATTGTCGCGTTCGGCCCTGGCGAAAGTTTCTTCGCCAATTTTCTGCGCCTGCTCGGTGAGCCGGCACGGCGTGCGGAAGTGCATTTCCTGGCACCGATCGGTGCGCAGGACCTGGAAGGCCGTCGGCGCATCGCGGAGACTTCGCGCGCGCGCATCGTGGCGGCCATGAGCACCGAGTGAGGGTGCGGTGGCCCTGATCCCGCCACCCGTCCTGGACGCCGGCACGCCGACGCTGCACGCGGCTGACTACCAGCCACCGCGCTGGCTGCGCAATCCGCACCTGCAGTCGATGCTCAGCTCCAGCCGCATGCGCCTGCAGCGCGGCCTGCTGCTGCTGGCCGCGACCGGCGCGATCAGCGAAGAACTGATCCTCGACGGCGGCGACGGCGTGCGCCTGCAGGGCTGGCACAGTCACGTCGAAGGCCGCGAACCCAAGGGCATGGCCCTGCTGCTGCACGGCTGGGAAGGCAGCGCCGAATCCAGCTACATGCGCATGGCGGCAGCGCGCATGCTCGAACAGGGCTTCGATGTGGTGCGGCTGAATTTCCGCGACCACGGCAATACCCATCATCTCAACCCTGGCATCTTCCACTCCAACCTGATCGACGAAGTGGTGCATGCCGCGGGCGACATCGCCCAGCGCTGGCCGCAGTTGCCGCTGGTGGCTGCCGGTTATTCGCTGGGCGGCAACTTCGTGCTGCGCCTGGCCCTGCGTGCGCCGGCGGCCGGGGTGCCGCTGCTGCGCGTCGCCTCGGTATGCCCGGTGCTGGACCCGGCGCTGACCATGGAGAGCATCGAGAACGGTCCGGCGATGTACGACTGGTACTTCCGCCGCAAGTGGGCCGGTTCGTTGCGGCGCAAGCGCGACCTGTTCCCCGAACTGAGCGACTGCGACGACCGCGTGCTGAAGCTGGACATCCGCGCGCTGACCGCCTGGCTGGTCGAGCGCCACACCAGTTTCGGCTCGTTGCAGGCCTATTTCGATGGCTACTCGATTGCCGGCGATCGCCTGTCCACGCTGCAGGTGCCGGCCGACATCCTGATGGCGCAGGACGACCCGGTGATCCCGTACGCGACCTTCAGCGACTGGCAGCTGCCGCGCCAGGCGCACCTGGAAACCGCCTGCTGGGGCGGCCATTGTGGCTTCCTGGAAAACTGGCGCGGTGACGGCTTCTCCGAGCGCTGGGTAGCGCAGCGCCTGCAGCGCGTGCTGCAAGGCTGAACCGGCACGGGCGCGCAGGCCGCTACAATGCGGGTTTGCCCTTGAACCGGACCGCCATGCAAGACCAGATCATCCAAGCGTTGCGCCAGAACGAGGCCGACCAGGCCGTGCAGCTGGCCCAGGCGTGGACCCGTGATGAACCCGGCCAGGCCGAGGCCCACCGCTGGCTGGCGCTTGCGCTGCAGCAGCAGGGCAAGGCCGAGGACGCGATGGAGGCCCTGCAGCAGGCGCTGCAGCTGGCTCCGGACAATGCCCAGCTGCACCTGCAGCACGCCGGCCTGCTGCTGGCCCTGCGCCAGTTCGACGGCGCCGGCGAAGCACTGACGCGCACCACCGGGCTGGACCCGAACGCATTCGCCGCGTACCTGATGCAGGCCCACCTGGCGATCGGCCGCAACGATTTCGATGAAGCGCAGCGCCTGTCCACCCTGGCCTCGCGTGTCGAACCGGACCACCCGGAACTGCTGACCATCGACGGCATGATCGCGCTGCGCCGCGACGATGCCGATCGCGCGCTGACGCTGCTGTCGGCCGCCAACCAGGCCCAGCCCAACGACATCCGCGTGCTCTACGCACTGGGCTTCGCCTACCTGGGCAAGAACATGCTGGCCTTCGCCGAGCAGGCGTTCCGCCGCGTGCTGGAACTGAACCCGACCATCGCCTCGTTGCATGGCCTGGTGGTGCAGCTGGCCATGCGCCAGGGCAACCTGGAAGCCGCCGCCGAAGCGATGCAGATCGCGCTGCAGCAGCAGGGCCTGGATACGCCATCGATGCGCCGCCTGGCCGGCGAACTGGCGCTGCGCAGCGGCCAGCCGCTGCAGGCGCTGGAGCACCTGCTGCCGCTGCTGGAGTCGCTGCCTGACGACCGCGACGTGCTGCAGCTGCTGCTGATGTCCTGGCAGCGCCTGGGCCGCGAAGACGAGGCCCGCGCCCGCCTGGATGCCGCCCTGGAGCAGCACCCGCAGCTACACGACCTGTGGCTGGCACGCCTGGCGGTGGAAGAGGTCGGCAGTGCCACCGCCGCCGCCACGGTCGAGCGCTGGATGGACGCGATGCCGGGCCACCTGCCGGCGCTGGAAGCGCGCCTGCGCCTGCACGACATGGTGGGCGAACACGCGCAGGCCGAAGCGATCGCCGAGCGCATCGTCAGCCTTGAGCCGGGCCGCGTCAGTGGCGAAACCCGCCTGGTCGAAGGCCTGCTGCAGCGCGATCCGGCCGCCGCGGTCGCCCGCGTTCAGGCGCTGATCGACATGGCACCGGAAGGCCACCGCGCCGACCTGCGCACCTGGCTGGGTGAGATCCAGGACCGCGCCGGGCAGCACGAAGATGCGCTGCAGACCTGGCTGGCACTGCAGGCCGACCAGGCCTCGCAGCGCCTGCCGCTGCCGCCGCAGGCCAAGGCGCCACCGAGCTGGCCGGACAAGGGCGAGATCGACGGTGATGCCACCTCCGCCCCCATCTTCCTGTGGGGTGCGCCGGGTTCGGGCGTAGAGCGCGTGGCGACCGGCCTGGCCGCCGCCAGCCCGGTGCTGCGCAGCGACCGCTATACCTCCAACGCCCCCGACGACGCCTTCCAGAACTACCACACGCTGCAGGACCTCGCCTCGGGCGTACTGACCCCGGAGCGGCTGGTGCAGCGCTGGCGCGAACAGCTGCCGTCGCGCGGCGTGCAGGACGACGCGATCATCGACTGGCTGCTGTGGTGGGACAACGCGCTGCTGTGGGCACTGCGCCCGCAGCTGCCGCAAGGCCGCCTGCTGGTGGTGCTGCGCGATCCGCGCGACATGCTGCTGGACTGGGTGGCCTACGGTGCCGCCGCACCGCTGGCAATGACCTCGCTGGCCGAAGCCAGCGAATGGCTGGCGCGCGCGCTGGCCCAGGTCGCCGCCCTGCACGAGGACGATCTGTACCCGCAGGTGCTGCTGCGCATCGACCAGATCGGCAACGATCCGCAGGCGATGGCCGATCTGCTGGGCCGCCTGTTCGAGCGGCCGATGCCGCCGGCCGCGCAGCTGGGCGCGCCGCGCTTCCCGCCGGGCCACTGGCGCAACTACCGCGACGTGATGAGCGCCGCCTTCGCCAAGCTCACCCCGATCGCGGTGCGCCTGGGTTATCCGGAAGAGTGAGGAGAGTCTGATGCAGCTGACCAGTCGCAGCCTGAGCAACGGCACGCCGATCAACCGTGAGTTCGCCGCGGGCGATGCCAACGGCTTCGCCCCTGATCGCAACCCGCACCTGGCCTGGAGCGACGTGCCGCAGGGCACCCGTTCGTTCCTGCTGGTGTGCGTGGACCCGGATGTGCCGACCGTGCCCGAAACGGTCGGGCGCAACGACATGACAGTGCCGCGCGACCAGCCCCGCTGTGATTTCGTGCATTGGGTGATGGCCGACATTCCGGCCTCGGTGCACGAGATCGCCGCCGGCAGCTGCAGCGACGGCTTCGTGGTGAAGGGCAAGCCCGCACCCGCCGGCCCGGCCGGCAGCCGCCAGGGCCTGAACGACTTCACCGGCTGGTTCGCCGGCAACCCGGACATGGCCGGCGACTACCTGGGCTACGACGGTCCGTACCCGCCGTTCAACGACGAACGCGTGCACCGCTATTTCTTCCGGGTGTTCGCGCTGGACGTAGCGTCGCTGGACCTGCCGCAGCGCTTCACCGCTGCCGACGCCTACCGCGCCATGCACGGCCACGTGCTGGCCGAAGCGGCACTGCATGGCACCTACACGTTGAATCCGGCGCTGGGTTGAGGCGGCATAACGGGTCGTGCCGGTCGCTGGCCGGCCACGTCCGTGTGTTGCTGCATTCGCCCGTGGCAGCCGGCCAGCGGCCGGCTCTACCGCTGGCGAAGACGGGCGGCCCTGCGGCCGCCCTTTTCATTCGTCCGTACCGGCTACCGGCGCGAACACCAGCACATCGCCGTGCGCATTGCGCAGCAGCAGGCGGCCACGCTCATCCAGCGCAAGCGTCATCTCTGCGCGTGCATTCACCAGCGAGCCGGCGACACGTTCCTGTTCGGCCACCTCGGGCCGGAGGCAAGCGGCTGTGGTGATGATGCCGCCCTCCAGGATCAGCCGGTCACCTTGCAGGTGATAGGTGCTGCTTGACTCGTTGCACAGGTTCAACTCGCTCATGTAGCCGGGTTGGAAGCGCAGCGTGTAGGGGGGGCGACCACGCACGAACAAAGCGTCAATGCGCCGGCCCTGCGCGTTGGTGGCGCGCGCCAGTTGCCACGGATGTGCCTCGAGCTGCCCGGTGGTGGGCGTGCTGGCAGCGGCCACATCCGTAGACATGGCCAGCAGCGCGGCAATGATGAGGGCGGGGACGTGCTTCATGCCGATCTCCCTGATGCATGCGGGTAGTGCCGGCCGCCGGCCGGCGTCTTCCGTGTATTGCTGGAACCGGACGTGGCAGCCGGCCAGCGGCCGGCGCTACAACGTCAACGAAGAAGGGCGGCCTTTCGGCCGCCCTTCAAGAGCCAGCCGACCAACAGTCGGCTCTACATCACTTCTCGATGGCCGACTCGACCACCATGTCCAGCACGTACGCCTGCGACGGCGCATCGGCCGGCGGGTTCTTCACTTCGTAGCGCTTCACGCGCACCACGTTGCGCACGCCGTCTTCGTGGGTGTAGCCCTCGATGTTGCCGTAGAAGTTCTCGAACTTGCCCGGCTCACCCTGCTTCAGGCCCTTGTCGTCGAACTTCACTTCGCGCACCTGCAGGCACTGGTAGTCCGGGATCAGCGGGTGCGAGCACTTCTCGGTCTTGGCGGCCACTTCCAGGAACACGGTTTCGCCGGCACCGCCGTAGCGGGTTTCAGCGGTCGGCTCCGGGTTGAACACCAGCACGTCGCCCTTGGCGTTGGTCAGGGTCAGCTTGCCATCGGCATCCTGCTCGGCCTTCAGCTCGCCCTGCAGGCGGCTCGACACGGCTTCGTCCAGCGCCATCAGCGCCTTGTCGGTGCAGGCCATCAGGGTCGAGGCCATCGCACTGACCGTCAGCTTGCCATCGGCCAGGGTGTAGCCGCCGCCCATGTGGTTGCAGGCGTTGCTGACCGACAGGCGGCCATCAGCGAAGTCCAGGGTGACCGGCTTGTCTTCGCGGGCGAACAGCGCGTCGATGCGCTTGCCGTCGGCGCCGGTGGCCTGCTGCAGCAGCCAGTGCTGGCTCTGCAGGCGCTGCGCATCCAGGTGCGCCAGCGTCTGCTGGTCTGCTGCCTTGGCCGCGGCCGGGGCCACGTCGTCGCCGCCATTGCCGGCCGGGGCCGGGGTCTGGCTGCAGGCGGCCATCAGGGCCAGCGGGAGGAGCAGGGTGAGCTTGCGGTTCATGGTGATTCTCCTTGGGGAACCGTGGGGGAAACGGGGTGGGGCCGGCAATGGGGTTACCGTGCCCCGGCGCTGTTCAGCTGCCGGACGGCAACCACAGCAGCAGCGCCGCGCCCAGCGCGATGCGGTAGATGGCGAAGGCGGTGAACCTGTGCGACTTGATGTAGCCCATCAGCCACTTCACTACGACGAAGCCGGTGATGGCCGCGGCAACGAAGGCCACGCCCACGTCGGTCCAGTTCTCGCTGCCCAGCTGCCCGGCCTTGGCCATTTCCAGGAAGGTGTAGGCGCTGGCGGCGAACATGGTGGGAATGCCGACCAGGAACACGAACTCGGCGGCGGCGGCGCGACGGCTCAGTCCCAGCAGCATGGCCAGGAAGATCGCCGAGGCCGAGCGCGAGGTGCCGGGGAACACGCCGGCCACGACCTGCGCCAGGCCCACGCCGATCGCCACCGTCCAGGTCACCTGGTCGCGATCAGGCAGGCGCGCGGTGTAGGCCTCCACCAGCAGCATCCAGACGCCACCGATGATCAGTGCCCAGGCCACCGGGCTGACCGTCTCCGGCAGCGACCAGCCGGCCTTGCGCACCACCAGCCCGACCACCGCGGTGACCAGGAAGGCGGCGCCCAGCTTGAACACGTACTCACGGTTCTCGCGCTGGTTGAAGCCGGTGGCCAGCTGCAGCAGGCGCTGCCGGAACACCAGCACCACCGCCACGATCGCGCCGGCCTGGATGACGATGTTGAAGAAGTCCGAGCGGGCACCCAGCCAGTGCTGGGCGATGAGCAGGTGGCCGGTGCTGGAGATCGGCAGGAATTCGGTCAAGCCTTCGAGGATGCCCAGCAGCAGGGCGGAGAGCAGGTCGGACATGGACGGTGCGTGCACGCGCGGCGGAAGGAAGAAGGTCGAGAGGATAGACGATCCCTGCTGCACCAATCGGGTGCGTCTGATGGTGGGTGCACCCGTTTGGTGCGCACCGCTCTGCACCGCCACGGGGCGCCCTTTTTGAAATCAATGACTTGCGGTCAGCGAAAAGTTGGCACGGTCGTTGCTGTACCTCAGCAGGCATTCATCCCCATCCGAGGTCGTACCGATGTCCGTGGAAAACGTTGAGAAGCTGATCAAGGACAACCAGATCGAGTTCGTCGACCTGCGTTTCGTCGACATGCGTGGCGTCGAGCAGCACGTGACCTTCCCGGTCAGCATCGTCGAGCCGTCGCTGTTCGAAGAAGGCAAGATGTTCGATGGCAGCTCGATCGCCGGCTGGAAAGGCATCGCCGAATCGGACATGGTGCTGCTGCCGGATACCGCCAGCGCCTACGTCGACCCGTTCTACGCCGATCCGACCATCGTGATCAGCTGCGACATCCTCGATCCGGCCACCATGCAGCCGTACGGCCGCTGCCCGCGCGGCATCGCCAAGCGCGCCGAGGCCTACCTGAAGTCCTCCGGCATCGCCGAAACCGCGTTCTTCGGCCCGGAGCCGGAGTTCTTCATCTTCGACTCGGTCCGTTTCGCCAATGAAATGGGCCACACCTTCTTCCAGGTCGACTCGGAAGAAGCGGCGTGGAACAGCGGCGCCAAGTACGACGGCGCCAACAGCGGCTACCGTCCGGGCGTGAAGGGCGGCTACTTCCCCGTCCCGCCGACCGACACCCTGCACGACCTGCGCGCCGAGATGTGCAAGACCCTGGAACAGGTCGGCATCGAAGTGGAAGTGCAGCACCACGAAGTGGCCACCGCCGGCCAGTGCGAGATCGGCACCAAGTTCAGCACCCTGGTGCAGAAGGCCGACGAACTGCTGCGCATGAAGTACGTGATCAAGAACGTCGCGCACCGCAACGGCAAGACCGTCACCTTCATGCCCAAGCCGATCGTCGGCGACAACGGCAGTGGCATGCACGTGCACCAGTCGCTGTCCAAGGGCGGCACCAACCTGTTCTCCGGTGACGGCTACGGCGGCCTGAGCCAGCTGGCGCTGTGGTACATCGGCGGCATCTTCAAGCACGCCAAGGCCATCAATGCCTTCGCCAACTCGGGCACCAACAGCTACAAGCGCCTGGTGCCGGGCTACGAAGCGCCGGTGATGCTGGCCTACTCGGCCCGCAACCGTTCGGCATCGTGCCGCATTCCGTGGGTCTCCAACCCGAAGGCGCGCCGCATCGAAATGCGCTTCCCGGACCCGATCCAGTCCGGCTACCTGACCTTCACCGCACTGATGATGGCCGGCCTGGACGGCATCAAGAACCAGATCGACCCGGGCGCACCGAGCGACAAGGACCTGTACGACCTGCCGCCGGAAGAAGAGAAGCTGATCCCGCAGGTCTGCTCCTCGCTGGACCAGGCGCTGGAAGCGCTGGACAAGGACCGCGAGTTCCTGAAGGCCGGCGGCGTGATGAGCGATGACTTCATCGACGGCTACATCGCGCTGAAGATGCAGGAAGTGACCAAGTTCCGCGCGGCCACCCACCCGCTGGAATACCAGCTGTACTACGCCAGCTGACCGGGCGCGATGGTGGTGGGCATCCCCCTCCCGCCCGCCGCCATCGCACCCGTTTTCGCGGCTGGGGAGCCGCGGTCAGATCGGGGTCGTTGCACGGGGTCGGATCCCTTTCATGCATGGAAGGGCTCTGACCCCACGCCAAGGACCCCTGATCCAGGGGCAAGAGAAAGACCGGATACGCGACCAGGGCCGCCCTCCCTCCCGCGTCGGTCGTGCAAGGAGAGAGGCACGGCCGTCCCGGCCCTGTACGTGTCCGGTGCAACAGCCACGGCCATCACCCTGATGGCCCGTGGTTGCCTGATGCCAACGCGCGCTGGCGCGCTGGCCCCATCCACCCTCGGGACATGCGCATGAAACTGATCTCCGCCATCATCCGGCCGTTCAAGCTCGACGAGGTCCGCGAGGCCCTGTCCGACGCAGGCGTGTCGGGCATCACCGTGACCGAAGTGAAAGGCTTCGGTCGCCAGAAGGGCCACACCGAGCTGTATCGCGGCGCCGAGTACGTCGTCGATTTCCTGCCCAAGATCAAGATCGAAACCGTGGTCACCGACGAGCGTGCTGACGCGGTGATCGAAGCGATCCAGTCGTCTGCAGGTACCGGCAAGATCGGTGACGGCAAGATCTTCGTGGTCAATCTGGAACAGGCTATTCGCATCCGTACCGGCGAAACCGATACCGACGCAATCTAAGCCGCCAAACCCCAACGCCCCAGGAGAAAACAATATGACTCTGCGTAAATTCGCAGGGCTAGGAGCCCTGTTGTCCCTCGTAATGCCGGCCCTGGCATTGGCGGCGGATCCAGCCCCTGCTCCAGTCCTCAATTCCGGCGACACCGCGTGGATGCTCACATCCACCGCGCTGGTACTGTTCATGACCATTCCGGGCCTGGCGCTGTTCTACGGCGGCATGGTTCGCTCCAAAAACATTCTGTCCGTGATGATGCAGTGCTTCGCCATCACCGGCCTGATCACCATTCTGTGGTTCGTCTACGGCTACAGCATGGCGTTCGATACCACCGGCATGGAAGCAGGCGTCGTCAACTTCAACTCCTTCGTGGGCGGCCTGTCCAAGTTGTTCCTGTCGGGCGTCACCCCGGCAAGCATCACCGGCCCTGCGGCGCTGTTCCCTGAAGCGGTGTTCGTCACCTTCCAGATGACCTTCGCCATCATCACCCCTGCGCTGATCGTCGGTGCTTTCGCCGAGCGGATGAAGTTCTCCGCGATGCTGATCTTCATGGGCGTCTGGTTCACCCTGGTCTACGCGCCGATTGCCCACATGGTATGGGGCGGTCCGGGTTCGTTGCTGGGCGACTGGGGCGTGCTGGACTTCGCTGGCGGCACCGTGGTGCACATCAACGCCGGTGTGGCTGGCCTGGTGGCGTGCCTGGTACTGGGCAAGCGCAAAGGTTTCCCGACCACGCCAATGGCACCGCACAACCTGGGTTACACCCTGGTGGGCGCGGCGATGCTGTGGGTCGGCTGGTTCGGCTTCAACGCCGGTTCCGCTGCGGCGGCTAACGGCACTGCCGGCATGGCGATGCTGGTTACCCAGATCGCGACCGCTGCTGCGGCCCTGGGCTGGATGTTCGCCGAGTGGGTCACCCACGGTAAGCCAAGCGCACTGGGCATCGCCTCGGGTGTCGTGGCTGGCCTGGTCGCAATCACTCCGGCCGCTGGTACCGTGGGCCCGATGGGCGCCCTGGTGATCGGCCTGGCAGCGGGCGTGGTGTGCTTCTTCTGCGCCACTACCCTGAAACGCAAACTGGGCTACGACGACTCCCTGGACGCCTTCGGCGTGCACGGCATCGGCGGTATCCTCGGCGCGATCCTGACCGGCGTGTTCGCTGCCCCTTCGCTGGGCGGCTTCAACGCGGCCACCACTGACATCGCGGCGCAAGTCTGGATCCAGTGCAAAGGCGTCGGCTTCACCGTGATCTACACGGCCATCGTGACCTTCATCATCCTCAAGGTGCTGGATGCCGTGATGGGTCTGCGGGTTACCGAAGAAGAAGAGGCGGTTGGCCTCGACCTGGCGCAACACAACGAACGCGGCTACAACTTGTAAGTACGCGAAAAAAAGATGCCCGGCTTGCCGGGCATTTTTTTGTCTGGTGTTTGTCAGTCATAGGGCGCTGTACCGGTTTTTGCGTCGAGTTTGTGATGGGGCGCACGCGGCACTTTTGAGCATGCGAATGTCTTACAGGCATGTAGGCGTATTCGACACTTTGTTTTTTCCCAGAGCGCGCTAGAATGCGCGCCGATGGGCGGAGAACTGTATGTGGCAACAGACCCTGATTACCCTGCGGGCAAAGCCCCGGGGCTTTCACCTGGTGACCGATGAGTTGCTGGCCGGCTTGCCTGAATTGAAGGCCTGTCGTGTGGGGCTTTTGCACCTGTGGCTGCAGCACACCTCGGCCTCGTTGACCGTCAACGAGAATGCCGATCCGGCGGTTCGCCGTGACTTCGAGCGTTACTTCAATTCGCTGGTGCCGCAAGGCCGCGCCGGATTCGAACACAACGACGAAGGTCCGGATGACCTGCCGGCGCACTTCAAGGCCAGTATCCTGGGCTGCCAGCTGAGTTTGCCGGTCAAGGCCGGCCGCTTGGCGATGGGGACCTGGCAAGGTGTTTATCTGGGCGAGCACCGTGATCATGGCGGTGCTCGTAAAGTCCTCGTCACCTTGCACGGTGAAGAGGCATAAGCCACTGGAAATCCAGTGGATGTTGATTTTTTTCCGGCAGCCTTCGACAGTTGGTGAAGCTGGGCTATAACTAATCTGCTTTTCGCAAGTCATGAGGTAGAACATGAGCGACGATGATCTGGAAAACGACGAACTCGAAGTAGGTGACGAAGACGACACCGAAGAAGGTCTTGAAGCGGCGGCGGAAGACGTTGCTGACGACGACGGTGGCGATGATGTACCTGCTCCAGCCGCCAAAGGCAAAGCCAAGGCTGCTGTGTCGGTAGACGAACTGCCGAGCGTTGAAGCCAAGAACAAAGAGCGCGATGCGCTGGCCCGTGCGATGGAAGAATTCCTCGCCAAAGGCGGCAAAGTGCAGGAAGTCGAGGCTAACGTGGTGGCAGATCCACCGAAGAAGCCGGATAACAAGTACGGCAGCCGACCTATCTGAGGTCAGCCACCTGCTTGTAGGAAAGAGCCCGCCGTCGCTGCGGGCTTTTTCATGCCTGGAATAAGTTTTTCTACAAGTCACTGTGAATCTAATGTGGGAGCGGGCTTGCTCGCGAATGCGGTGTATCAGTACCAGATGAGCTGGCTGACCCACCGCATTCGCGAGCAAGCCCGCTCCCACATTTTGATCGCTGGTGTTACTGCCAGTTGCGCAGCAGTGGCGGCAGCTCGTTCAAGCTGCGGATTTCTGCATCCGGGCGCTTATCCGCGTCCCACACCTTACCCGTCGGGTTGAACCACACCGCCCGCAGCCCCGCCTGCTGTGCCCCGGCGATGTCATCTCCCGGATGATCGCCAATATGCACCGCCTGGCTCGCGTCCACGCCGCCACGTTGCAACGCCTCCTGAAACAACCGCGCATCCGGCTTGGCAATGCCGATGTCTTCGGCACGCAAGGCAAAGTGGAAGTATTCGGCCAGGCCAACGCGTTGCACATCGGCGTTGCCGTTGGTGATCACCCCCAGCAGGAAGTGCTGGCGCAGGGCCTGGAGCATGGGCTCGGCTTCGGGGAACGGGGTGAGTTGATGGCGCGCATGAATGAACGCTTCAAAACACACATCCGCCATTTCCGTAGCTTGTGGCTGTGCATATCCGGCCTCTTCGAACGCATGCATCAACACGCGATGCCGCAAGATGCTGATGCGGTGTTTGAGCTCGGGATGACGCTCCAGCACTTGCTGGCGCAGGCTGGCGAAATGCTCCAGGGGCAAGTCGCCGACCTTGGACGCGTTAACCGCCAGCCATTCGCGCATCGACGCTTCGGCGCTGATGATGACCGGTACGTTGTCCCAGAGCGTGTCGTCCAGGTCGAAGGTGATCAGCTTGATACTCATGAGTCGCCGCCCTTGATGCGTTTGGCCCGTGGATGGGCGCTGTCGTACACCGTTGCCAGGTGTTGGAAGTCCAGATGGGTGTAGATCTGCGTGGTCTTGATGTCGGAGTGGCCGAGCAGTTCCTGCACTGCGCGCAGGTCCTGGGACGATTCCAGCATATGGCTGGCAAAGGAGTGCCGCAGCATATGGGGATGCAGGTTCTGCCCCAGCTCGCGTTCGCCGGCTGCCTTGACCCGCACTTGAATCGCCCGTGGCCCCAAGCGTCGGCCTTGCTGGCTGATGAACACTGCGTCGTCCACGGGGTTGGCCAGGGCGCGCAGCGGCAACCACAGTTGCAAGGCTTCCCGGGCCTTCCTGCCCACTGGCAGTACGCGGGTTTTGCTGCCCTTGCCGAGTACTTGTACCAGGCCGTCCGCCAGGTCCAGTTGGTCGAGGTTCAAGCCGGTCAGCTCCGACAGGCGCAGCCCCGAGGAGTAGAACAGTTCAAGAATCGCCTGGTCGCGATGGGCGAGGAAGTCATCTTCGACAGCACCGTCCAGAAGCTGCAAGGCACGATCAGTGTCGAGGGTCTTGGGCAGGCGCCGTTCGCCTTTGGGCGGCGACAGGCCATTGGCCGGGTCGTGATCGCACAGGCCTTCACGGTTCAAGTAGTGATAGAGCCCACGCACTGCCGACAGCAGGCGGGACAGACTGCGCGAGGATTGCCCGGCCTGGTGCAGGCGTGCGATCAGGCTGCGCAGGCTCTGGATGTCCAGGGCCTTCCAGCTGCTGATCTGCTGCTTTTCGCAGTACGCCAGGACTTTGTTCAAATCCCGTCGGTACGCTTCCAGCGTATGGGGCGACACCTGGCGCTCGTTGCGCAGGTGAGCGCAATAAGCGTCCAGTTGCCGTTCCATGGCTAGCGCACCGCGCGCAAGGCGGTGGTGAAGCGTGGCAGCACGCGGCCCAGCACTTCGGCGATGTAGGTCAGGAACAGCGTGCCCACCGAGCTTTTGTAGTGCGCAGGGTCGCGGCTGGCGATGGCGAGTACGCCATGCAAGCCTTGGTGGCTGAGGGCAACCACGGCGGTGGAGCCGATCTGCTTGCGCTGCTCGGCGCCAAACAGGAAGTCCAGCTCATGCTCACGCAAGGTGCCACTGATGGTCTTGCCTTCGGACAGCAAGCCGCCAATGGCGGTCTGCGCTTCGCCGCCGCTGACCCAGCGTCCCACCGGCATCGGGTTGTCGCTGAACAGGATCAGGCTGACAAAGGGCACCTGGAAGTCCTGGCGCAGGCTGTCTTCCACGGCGATCACCGTTTCTTCCAGGCTGGTGGCGTCCATCAGGGTCAGGATCAGGCGGCGGGTTTTCTCGAACAGGCGATCGTTGTCGCGGGCGACGTCCATCAAGTGCGAGAGCTTGTGGCGCATTTCGATATTGCGCTCGCGCAGGATCTTCATCTGCCGCTCCACCAGCGACACGGTGTCGCCACGCTGGTGGGGAATGCGCAGGGCCGGCAGCAACTCTTCGTGTTCGACGAAGAAGTCCGGATTAGCCTCAAGGTACGCCGCGACGGCGGCGGCCTCCAGACTTTCGCTCGGGGACGCATGTGCGGGTACTTGAGGCTTATCGGTCATTGGCTTGGCTCACTCATAGACGGACCTGTCCTTCGTATACGCGCGAGGCCGGCCCGGTCATCATCACCGGGTGGCCAGGGCCTGCCCATTCGATGGACAGGCGTCCACCGGGCAGGTCGATCAGCAGGGGCGAATCCATCCATCCCTGGCTGATCGCGGCCACGGCAGCGGCGCAT
>DQIG01000407.1:0-465 GCA_003525885.1 Stenotrophomonas sp. | reverse complement strand
CGGCGCAAGCACCGGTGCCGCAGGCCTGGGTTTCGCCGGCGCCGCGCTCCCAAACGCGCAGTTGCGCGCGGGAACGGTCGATCACCTGCAGGAAGCCCACATTGACCCGTGCCGGAAAGCGCGGGTGGTGTTCGATCTTCGGCCCCAGTTCATGCACGGGGGCGTTGTTGATGTCATTGACCCGCAGCACCGCATGGGGGTTGCCCATGGAGACCGCTGCCAGGTCGACGATCTGGCCGTCGACGTCGACCGCGTAGCTGGACGCCTGCTCGGTGGCCTGGAACGGGATGTCTGCCGGCACCAGGCGTGGCGCGCCCATGTTGACGCTGATCTGGCCGTCGCTGCGGATATCCAGCTCGATCACGCCGCTCTTGGTCTCGACGCGGATCTGCCGCTTGGCGGTCAGGCGCTTATCCAGCACGAAGCGGGCGAAGCAGCGGGCACCGTTGCCGCACTGCTCCACTT
>DQIG01000252.1 GCA_003525885.1 Stenotrophomonas sp. | reverse complement strand
AATCCAGGAGCCGCAGCATTCCTGCAGGCACGTCGCGAGTTTCTGGGCGGGATGGTCGGGTTGGGCGCGGCGGCGCTGGTGGGGTCGGCGGTACCGCTGGCAGCGTTCTCTGCAACACCGGCGCCGAACCTGGCAGGGCCGGCGGATCTGATTTTCCATGGCGGTCCGATCCATACGCTCGGGCCCAAGGGCAAGGTGCAGGCCATCGCGGTTCGCCAGGGGCGGATCCTGGCCACAGGCAGCCACGAGGACGTCATGCTGCATCGGGGGCGCCAGACCAATGTGGTCGACCTGCGCGGCAGGGCGCTGCTGCCAGGCTTCATCGACCCGCATATGCACTCGGCGATGGCGATGCTGTCCGACTGGGTGGACGTGACGCCGTTCAGTACCGGCACGCTGGCTGAGGCGCTGTCGAAGATCGGTGCGGCCGCGAGTGCGAGCAAGCCTGGCCAATGGGTGGTCGCGCAGGGCATCGACCCTTCGCTGATGCCCGGCCAGGCCATCACGATGCAGGCACTGGATCATGTGGCGGCCGATAATCCGGTATTCGTGCTGGAGTCCAACGGGCATATCGCCTACAGCAACACGAAGGGATTCGCTGCAGCAGGCGTCACCGATGCAACGCCCGATCCAGACCAGGGGCGCTACGATCGAGTGCACGGAAAGCTCACGGGGCGCATGCAGGAATCTCCTGCCATGAAACCGTTCATGGCGGTCATGCCGATGCCCAGCCCGGACCGTTATGCCGAGCTGATCCAGCAGTTGTTCGCGGACGCGACCAAGGCGGGTTGCACCAGCCTGCATGACGCAGGTATTGGTACCGGCGGCACCACGGACCTGGACGTGCTCAATGGGGTGATGGCGAAGAATCCACCCATCCGCTACTCGGGATTCCTCACCTCCGATCTGATGGACGACTGGATCAAGCGCGGCCTCAGGCCGGGCGATGGCAATGATCGATTCCGCCTGACCGGTATCAAGTTCTGGTCCGATGGCTCCAACCAGGCGCAGACAGGCTATCAGCGCGAGAACTATCTGGGTTCGGACAAGCGAGGGGCGTTGAACTACACCGAAGCCGAGTTGATAGCGGGTGTGCAGCGCGCCCACGACCTCGGTTGGCAGGTGGGAATCCATGCGAATGGTGATGCGGCAATCGACACCACGCTGAACGTCTATCAGGCGGTGCTGGCAAAGACTCCGCGGGCCGATCATCGCCATCGCATCGAGCACTGCAGCGTGCTGCATCCTGAGCAGATCGTCCGCCTGGCCGACCTCCAGGTTTCACCTTCGTTCCTGATCGGGCACGTGTACTACTGGGGGAGAGCCTTCCGCGACAACATCCTCGGCCCACAGCGCGCCGATCTCTACGATCCATGCCGGTCGGCGCTGGCGGGCGGTCTGCGCATTTCGCTGCACTCGGATTTCAACGTCACCACCATCGACCCGTTGCGCTACATCGACAACGCGGTGAACCGGCGCATGCATGATGGCGGCGAAGTGCTGAATCCAGATGAGTGCATCAGTGTCGAGCAGGCGCTGCGAGCGGTGACCATCGATGCGGCATGGCAGTGCCGTGTGGACGACATCGTCGGCAGCCTGGAGCACGGAAAGTATGCGGACATGGTTATTCTTGATCGCGACCCGCTGACGATCGATCCGGCAAGGATCATCGACCTGAAGGTGATGGAGACCTGGCTGCAGGGTGAGCGGCGCTACGCTGCCTGATCCGAGGCGTACAGCCGGGGCCCGGGGCAACACTGCCCCGGGGCCCGTACAGGCTCAGTACCGGTACTGCCATCCCAGCGTCAGCACCCGGCCGCGCCCGGAGAAGTAACTCGGGTTCGACGGCGTGGTCTGCGAGTAGTAGCTGATGTACTGCTTGTTGGCCAGGTTCTGCACGCCCAGCGTGAAGGCATGCTTGTCCAGCGTGTAGCGTGCAATCAGATCCACCGTGGTGTAGCCCCTGAACTCGGCCACCCGTGCGCCCAGCTGGTCGAAGTCGCGATCGAAGGCGTGGCTGGCCTGCAGTCGGGTGCTCAGCTGCGGCGTCCAGTTCTGTTCCCAGAATGCGGTGAGGCGGTTCGGCGCGATGTTCACGCCGGCCAGATCACTGTCCAGTCGTCCATCGATGTTGGCGTCGTAGCGTCCGTTGGCGCGCGCATAGCCCAGGCCCAGGCGGCTGTTGCCCAGTTGCAGGCGCAGGTTGCTCTCGAAACCCTCCACGCGGGTGGCCTGGCGCTGTACGTTGTAGGCATCGATGCCCGCATCGTAGACCAGCACCGAGCCCAGCTTCGATTCGGAGGTGTAGTAGGCGATATCGCCGCTGAAGCGGCCATCGTCGTACTCCAGGCCGATCTCGCGGTTGTCCGACACCACCGGCGACAGGTCGATCAGGCTGTCCACGCGCTGGCCGTCGCGGTTGATCGCACGCAGCACGCGGCCGACATCGGCCACGGTGTAGCCTTCCGAGTAGGAGGCGTAGGCGTTGAGGCGATCGTTGATGTACCAGACCGCGCCGAAGTTGGGCAGGGTTTCGCTCATGGTCGGCTTGCCGCCGGCGACCTTGCGCGCGCCATAGCGGGGCAGGGTGGTGTAGTCGCCCACCTCCAGCTCGCCCTTCTCGTAGCGCAGGCCGCCGGACAGCATCAGGTGGTCGCTCGGCCACCAGTGCAGCTGCAGCAGCGGCGACACGCTCTGGTAGGTGGTCAACGGCACCCAGTTCATGCCGCTGGCCAGCAGCACCTGGTGGGTGCGATCACGCAGGCCATCCAGGCCCAGGGTCACGTCCAGCGTGGTGCCGGCGATGCGGCTCCAGCTCTGGGTCAGCTTGAAGCCGCGCTTGTCTGATTCGTTCTGGGTCTGGTCCCAGGCGGCATTGGCGCCGGTATTGCCCCACGGGTCCCACTGGCTGGCGCCATAGCGGCCTTCGAAGTCGACCGCGAAGGCCTGCGCCTGGAAGCGGCCACCGAGCAGATCGGCGGCGCTGTAGTCCACGGTCAGCGAGCGCGAGCGGTTCATCGGCGGGTCCAGTGGCGTATCGCCGGGCACCGAAATGGTCGGGCGGCCGCTGCGGAAGTCGCCGTTCACCGCCAGATAGTTGTCCAGCCCGCGCAGTTCGTAGCGGTTGGCCATCAGCTGCAGGCGGTGGCCTTCGGCAATGTTCCAGCCAAGCTTGGCGAACACGTTCGACGAGGTCGAATCCATCAGCTCGCCCTGCGCGTTGGTGCCGATCGAGCGCCCCTCGCCGTCATGGAACAGGCCCTGGCGCTCGTAGGCCAGGCCCGCGACCAGGTCGAACTGCTCGCCACGCATGCCCACCAGCGCCGAAGCGCGCTGGCCGGTGTCGTCGTGGCGGCGGGGCAGCGCGCTGCTGTAGCTGAGGTTGCTGTCGAACAGGAACGCCCCCGGTTCGCTTGGCGCGCTACGGGTGATGATGTTGACGATGCCGCCGGTACCGCCGATGCCCTGCAGGGCGTTGGCGCCATGGATGACTTCAATGCGTTCGATCATCGCCGGGTCGATGGTGTGCGAGTCACGCGAGCCATCGCGTAGCGGCGTGGACTGCGGCACGCCGTCGACCATGTACAGGATGCCGCGCCCACGCATGCTCTCGCCGTAGTTGGACATCTTCTCGCGGGCGGGCGCAAAGGCCGGGATCTGTGACGACAGCACGCGCGAGACATCCGAGCCCAGCGCCAGCTGCTGCGCGATGTCCTCGCGGGTCAGCACGGTGATGGTGTTGGGCATGGCAGTCTCGCCCTGCGCCATGCGCGCGGTGGACGCCGAGACCGTGACGCGGGCCAGCGAGGTGGCTGCGGCCTGCGACGCAGGGCGGGCAGGCGCAGGGGCCTTGGCCTGCACAGGTGCGGCGGCGGCCGCGCTCAGCACGAAGACGCCCGGCGAGCGTTCCTGCAATGCCAGGCCCTGGCCGGCCAGCAGGCGCTGCAGCGCCGCGCGTGGGGTGTAACGGCCGTCCAGTGCCGGTGCGGTGCGCCCGCTGACACTGTCGGCGGCGAACAGCAGCTGGATCCCACTTTGCCGGGCCAGTGCGTTGAGCGAGGCCTGCAGGGAGCCCGCCGGCAGGTGGACTTCCACGGCGGTCGGTTCGGACGCCTGCGCGGCAACGGGCAGCGCCGCGCACAGGCAGGCGGCGAGCAGGGTAGGTGCCAACCGGCACAGCGCGGCAGGCGGAACAGGGCGGGTCATGCGGGGGTCCTTCGGAGGGGTTCAAGCACCTGCCGGATGGGAGGGCGCGCAACCCACCCTCGTGGTGGCAATCAATCGCGAGCGCGCAGATGCAGGCTGCCGTCGGCGGCGGTCTGCAGCTGCACTGGCAGGATGTCCGGCAGCAGTGCCACGGCGGTCTCGGCGCGATCGGCATCGAACACGCCCGAGACCAGCAACGGGCCCAGCGCCGGGTCATCCAGCACGATCGGACGATCGTGGTAGCGCTGCAGGATGCGCAGCACCTCGGACAGCGGTAGCCGATCGAACTGCAGCCGCCCGGTGGTCCAGTCGGCCCGGTCCGGGCTGACCGCTTCGGGCGGCGACAACGATCCTGCCTGGGCCAGCAGGCGCTGGCCCGGCTTCAGGCGCTGCTCGGCCTCGCTGCCGTCGACGCGCACGCCCACCTCGCCGCGCCACAGGGTCACCTCGCTCAGATCGCCCTGGCGGTCCACATCGAATACGGTGCCGTAATTGCGAACGTGTACCGGACCGGCGTCGACCTGGAAGGGGCGCCACGCCGAGTGCTGTACCTGGAAGCGCGCCTGGCCGCGTGCCAGCAGCACCTGCCGCGAGCGCAGGTGCCGGCGCACCTGCAGGTGGGTGCCAGCATCAAGCAGCACCTCGCTGCCATCGGGCAGGGTGACGTTGCGGCGTTCGCCGACGGCGGTCTGGTAGTCGCGCACCTGCCAGGCCGGGTCGATCAGCAGCAGGGCGCCAGCGACGGCCAGCAACACCGGCAGCACGCCCTTGATGGGCAGGCCGCCACGTTTCCGCTGCAGCTGCTCGGGGCCTGGCATCGGGAAGCGCCGCTTCAAGGCATCGCGGTGCTGCTCCAGTACCTGATCGGTGGAACTCAGCGGCGGCTGTGGTTCGGCGGGGTCGGGCGCGCGGCTCATTGCAGCCCTGCGGACAGGCGGCAGTCGTCCATTGCCAGGCGCAGGTGGCGCTCCACCGCCTTCAGGCCGATGCCCATGCGCCGCGCGACCTCTGCCTGAGGCAGCTCATGGATCTTGTGCAGGATGAAGACCTGCTGGCGCCGGCAGGGCATCCGTTCGATGGTGACGCTCAAATGCTCAAGCGCGTGCATGCCCTGCGCCTGCTGCTCGGGACCGGGGCGCGGGCAGGCGCCCTCGGGCAGTTCGGCGCGCGGCTCGACCCAGTGCCGGCGCAGGTCTTCGGCGCGGCAGCGGTCCACCGCCGCATCGTGGGCAATCCGGCGCAGCAGCGCGATCGGTTGCCGTGCATCGTGCACGGGCGGACGCTCCAGCAGGCGCACGCATACATCGTGGACCACCTCGCGGGCCAGCCCGGGTGAGCGGAAGCGGCGACGCAGGTAATCCACCAGCTCTTCGTAGTGGCGCACCAGCGAGGACACCAGCGGCGCCGCGGGCAATGGAGTGGAGGGCGGCTGGGACATCCGGACGGGCGGCAGGGGCGGGAAGGCGCGGCGGCACCGAAGTGCCGCTGCGTGATGACGCAATACTAATGGGAACTGTTCGCGTTTGCCATGCGCGGCCGGCCGCGCCGATTGTTCGCGGCGGCTGGAAGGTGAAACCACAATCATCGGCTGGAGCGCAGAATTGGCCCAGGCTAGCCTGCCTGGGGGTTCAAGGAGATCGACAGATGCACGTGATTCTGGTGATCACCGCAGGCGTGCTCCTGCTTGGGGTGTTCCTGTTGTTTGGCCATCTCTGGAGCGTGGGCACCTCGCAGCTGCCCACGGCGCTGATCGCATTCATCGCCACCTGGCTGCTGGTGGCCGTGGCCAACATGTGGGTGGGGGTCAGCAAGGCCGGTTACGCAGTACGCGAGGAGCTGCCGATCCTGCTGCTGGTGTTCGCCGTGCCGGCGCTGCTGGCCGGGTTCCTGTACTGGCGCCTGGCGCGCTGAAGGAGTTCCATGCGTACCCGACTGCGACTGCCCGCGCTGCGCCACCGCGACGGCCACCATGCCCGCGTCACCTACGAAGAACTGTTCTTCGACCTGGTTTACGTATTCGCGGTCACCCAGCTCAGCCACCATCTGCTGCACCACCTGGACCTGGCCGGTGTACTGCAGACCCTGGTGCTGTGGTTCGCGGTCTGGCTCGGCTGGCAGTACGCATGCTGGGTCAGCAACTGGTTCGATCCGGAGGCGCCGCGCATCCGCGGCCTGATGTTCGCCACCATGCTGCTGGCGTTGTTGATGTCCTCGTCCATTCCCGAGGCGTTTGCCGATCGTGCATGGATCTTCGCCGGGGCGTACGCCACGATGCAGGTCGGACGCACCGCGTTCGTGCTGTTCGAGGTCGGCCGCACCCATCCGTTGGCGCCGAACTTCCGCCGCATGCTGGCCTGGGTCAGCGTCTCGGCCTGCTTCTGGCTGGCTGGTGCAGCGGCCGAGGGCAATCTGCGGCTGGCACTGTGGGCGGTGGCGGTGGCCTGCGAGTACATCTCGCCGATGTTCGGCTTCGCCTTCCCGGGCATGGGTCGTTCGCACACCCGCGACTGGACCATCGAGGGGGGGCACCTGGCCGAACGCTGCCAGCTGTTCGTCATCGTCGCACTGGGTGAGACGTTGCTGGCCACCGGTGGCGTGCTCAGCGACGTCGAGCATTGGAGCCTGGAAGTGGTTTCAGCGGTGCTGGCCACCTTTGCTGGCACGATTGCCATGTGGTGGCTGTACTTCGGCATCTCCAGCCGCGATGCCACAGAGGCCATCACCCACGCCGAAGACCCCGGGCGGATGGGCGCCAACTTCCATTACGTGCATGCCCTGCTGATCGCCGGCATCATCGCCACGGCGGTGGGCAACGATCTGGTCATGGACCATCCGGGCGCAGCCGTCAGCGGGGTGTACGCCACCGTGATGGTGGCGGGCCCGCTGATCTATCTACTGGGCAGTGCCCTGTACAAGCGCGTGGTCTATGCGCACGCGCCGCGCTCGCACCTGCTGGGCGCCGCCGCGCTGCTGATGCTGGGCCTGGTGTTGCCCTGGATGCACCTGCTGGCCGCCGGATGGCTGACCAGCCTGGTGCTGCTGGGGGTGGGACTGCTGGATACGCGGCTGAAGCGACGCACCCGGTCGTTGCGCGGTTAGAACCCGCCGCCGGTCTTGAAGCCGCCGCCACCGCTGATGCCGCCGCCGCTGTGGAAGCTGCTGCCGCTGGAACTGGAACTGGAACTGGAACTGGAGCTTGAACTGGATCTGGAACTGGAACTGGAACTGGAACGCGAACTGGAACTGCTGGAGCCGCTCGAAAGCAGGTCGAACAGGCTGCTAGAGGAGCGGGCGGTGCTTCTGCTGCTGGTGGTGCTGAAGAAGGATGCCGCGACTGCGGCCGGGGCGGCGGACCGGTAGCTCGGCGCCTCGTAGGCCTGGCGTTCGATGTCTGCTGCCGCCTGGTAGCTCCTGCGCGCAGCCTGCAGGCTGTCCAGGCGCTTCTTCAGCACGGCCATTTCACGGGTGTGCTCAGCCACCATGCCGTCGATCTCGCCCAGGCGCAGGCGACTGCCATGGATGCGTTCGAGCACGGCATCGTCCTCGCCGGAGGCGGTGGCGGCGACGCGGCGGTACAGGTCGTCCATGCTCTTGGCCGACAGCGTGCGCGCCAGCGCGATGAGCAGGGCGCCGCCTTCGGCATCGGTCCAGCTGCGGAAGCCATCGATCTGTGCCTGTTTGGCATCCACGGTCTGCCGATGCAGCTGCTCGGCCAACAGCGCCTGCGCGACTGCGCTCTGTGCCGTCTGCAGCTGCTGGCGCAGCGGGTCGCCACCGGCGTGGGCGAGGGCGGCGTCGCGGGCCTGCTGCACCGGCTGGCGGGCAGCCTCGACGTCATCGCGGGCGCGCCCGGCGTGCTCCTGCAGGTAGGGCGGAAGCTCGACCAGCGTGGCGTACTCGCGACGGGCACGGTCGAAGCCGCACAGCTCGGCCAGCCAGCCGTCGACGGTGCGCACCAGAGGCCAGCCGCGGTAGGCCGTGCTGCCGTAGTTGCGTCGGTGCAGGTACATGAAGATCGGGTCGGCCTGGTAGGCGCCGGCCTTGGCGTCATGCTCCGACTGTGCAGAGGTGGCCATGCGCTCGACCGTGTCGGCGCGCGCCACGGCCAGCTGCAGGTCGTCCTGCAGTGCCCTGTAGCTGGGTTCCGCTTCCAGCGTGGTGTCCACCTGGTCCTGCAGGGCCTGCCACTGTCCGCCGGCGGCGTTGCGCGCGGCGACGGCCTCCTGCGACCGCTGCTGCAGCGACTGCTCGATGTCCAGCAGCGCCTGCAGCTCGTCGGCCAGCACCGCCGCTTTGCGATCACGGCGCTGCAGATCGGCGCTGGACTGCTGCAGCAGGTCCCGGGCCAGCATCGGCGGCAGATCGGTGGCAGCCTCGGCCTGCAGGCGGGCCAGCGCGTTGAAGTCGTCGCGGACCCGCCCGTGCAGCGCTTCCTGTTCCTTGATCAACTCCCGGCACTGGTCGCCACGCGTGGCCAGTTGTGCCTGCACCTGGCCGATGTCGGTTTCGACATCGGCAATCGCGTCGTTCAGATCTCTCATGTCAGTTCCTTACCCATCACCATTGGGTGATGTAGCCACCGGTGGCGGGCATGCGGAACCGCGGCGACAGGCTGCCGCGCGGCTTGCTGCCGATCTGGTCGTCTTCGATGATGCCGTTGTCCTGCTTGTCGGCGGCAACCCGGTTGTAGGTGGCCTCGGGCACGCGTACGGCAAACATCGAGACCCGTTCTTCCTTGCCGGTTTCCTCGTTGCGGATCGGCAGTTCGGCAGCGTTGCCGGCCTCGTCCAGCGCTTCGGTCACCAGGTAGTAGTTGCGGCCACCATTGGCTTTTTCGTTGTAGCGCCAGACGCCGGTGCGTTCATCGTCACGGTTGACGATGCGGTAGACCAGGGTCTGCGACAGCAGCCCCACCAGCTGGCTGACCTCGTCCAGGGCCGGCCCGGCTTCAGCCAGCGTCTCGACCCGGATCAGGCGGGCGGCCTGGTCCAGCGCACGCTCGAAGCGCTTGCGGTCTTCGCCGGTGACGCCGGTGGCGAGGCCATCGGCCTTGAGCTGGGCCAGCCGCTCGTTGAGCGCGGCCAGTTTGTCGGCGCTGCCGATCAGGTCCTTCAGGATCACTACCGCCTGGCTGGCCGCGGCCATGTCGCCCGCGCGCAGTGCCACGTCGCCGCCGGTGTAGGCGCGTGCGCGCACCTGCTCTGCATCCGGCGCGAGGCGTGCTGCCTTTGCAGCGGCGTTGGTGGTATCCAGCAGCTCGCTGGCCTCGATGGCCTGGCCGAGAGTGTTCACCCGCTCGGTCAGCGGCGGCAGGGTGTCCCTGGCCTGTGCCAGCAGCTGCGCGGCGGCAAGCCGATGCTGCTCCACCTGTGCGGCCGCCTGCTCGCCGGTGGCGCTGCCACCGCTGCTGAGCCGGGTGAGCTTGTCCTTGCGCACCAGGGTCGGCAGTGCTGCCATCGCGGCGGGAACCTCGGCAAAGCGCCGCTGTGCTTCGGCCAGCGCGGCCTGTGCGCCTTCGGTCAGCGGCTGCAGGCGCTCGCCGCTGGCAGTGGCACGAGGCAGCAGCCCCTGCAGGGCTTGTTCCCGCCCAGCCAGAAGGGTGCGCGCTGCGGCGGCCTCCTGTTGCTGCGCGGCCACCTTGTCGTTCAGCACCTGCACGTTCTTCTGCACGTTGCTCTCGTGCACGAACGCGCCGAAGCTGCGCGCCATCACCAGCAGGACACCCAGCATCACCAGCACCAGGGCCACGATCAGCGCCCACTTCAGCAGCCGGCTGCGGTCGATCCAGCGCCGCGCCAGCCACGCTTTCCAGCCACGCGGCGCGGTGTAGAGGTAGCGCTGCTCGCGCTGGGCCTGGATGCCGGCCTCGAGGATCTGGTCGGAGACCTCGATGCCCTGCGAGCGGTACAGCTCAAGCAGGCGCTGCTTCAGCGTTGCCTTGTCATGGCCGCTATCGGCCAGCGCCTTCATTTCGGCATTGCGGTAACGCAGCTGGTCGACCACATCCATGGTCAGCAGCGCATCCTGCAGTTCGGCAGGGGCCATCGTCGCACTCACCTCAGCGCGACTCCGGGCTTGGCGGTGCCTGCAGCAGGGCAGCGAAACGCTGCTTGCCCTGTTCGACGTACTCGGCGATCTCCGCCGAATCGCGGGTGGCCTGGCCACGCAGCTGCTCGATCTCCTGCAGCGAGGTTTCCTGGAAGCGGACCACCGCATCGACCAGCTTGCGCACCGAATCGACGCCGATGGTGGCGCCGTAGCCGGCCTTCAGGCCCTCGTGCAGCACCTCGTCGCCGATATTGGCCACCGCTTCCAGGCCCTTGGAGGTGCCCTCGGTCATCGCGTTGAGCGCCTGCGTGGACTCGTGGAGTCCCATCTGCGTGGTGAACGCCAGGTTCAAGGCGGTGAAGCTGGTTTCATTGGTGGAGAAGAACACCACCGAGCGCTCGTTGACGCGGCGCTTGACCTCGTGCGACTGGTGCACGCGCAGCATGATCGCCTCGGATGTGGCGTAGTTCACCTGCAGGTTCTCGGCCAGGTCCTTGGCCAGCTGGTAGCGTGACTCCTCGGCCTGGTTGTTGCGCAGGGCCTCATCGCGGGCCATGACCAGGCGGCCGGTGTCGGCGGCATCGGCCGCCGGGTCGGCCAACTCCACGCGCTGCTGCGCCTGCTTCAGCGCCTCGCGGGCGTCGGCCAGCACCTGCTCCTGCAGCTTCAACAGTTCATGCGCCTGGATCTCGGCATCCTTGATTGACAGGCGGAAGTCGCCGTACATCTCCAGTACGCGCGACTCGCGCTGCAGCTGCTCGGCCGAATCGCGGCTCACCTCCAGGAACGTACGGCGGATCTTCTCGAACCGGCTTGGGATGTCGCCGCGGGTGACCTTCATCCACAGGTTCTGCAGGCGCTCGCCCATATCGATCCTGCCGTCGCGCACCTGTTCGACCATGGTGCTGGCATCGTCACGGATGCTGTCGAAGGCGCGGATGATCTCGGTATAGCGGTCGGACACCTTGGCCGAGCTGATTTCATCACGCATCACGGCATTGAAGTGGCCGGACTGCTGCAGCACGCGGGCAATGGCCACCACGCGGCCCTGGTCGAGGGTGGACAGCTGCGAAACCAGCGCGATGGCCGGTGCGTTGTTGTCCTGGGGGGCGGCCAGGCCCAGGCTGCGCAGCGTGGCCATGGCGCGGTCGAGGTACTTGATCGGCGCGGTAGCGGCCGGCGTGGCAATGAGGGTGTTCTCGGACATTTCGACGGCTCCGGTCAGGGCAAGCGGTGAGGAACCTGCTGCGCGGAACGGGCAGGTTGCTGCGAAACGAAGGGGAAGGGGAGCGGCAGCTGTGCGCTGCACGGGAGGATGGCCCGGTCAAGGGCAGCGGGCCCGGTACGGGCGAGGGTGGTGTCCTGTTCACGCATGGCGCATTCCCTGCAGATCGCCCCCCTGGCGATTCCCCACCCATTGTAGCGGCGGTGATGGGCAGGTGAAGCCCCACCGATGGCAGGGTGGAGTAGCGTTGGCGCAGGCTCATCCGTTCCGGCAAGCGAGGGCTTCGTGCAGAACGTACCGCAGTGGTTGATCTGGGCCGGACTGTCTGCCGTGTTCGCGGCGCTGACTGCGCTGTTTGCCAAGGTCGGCGTCAAGGGCGTCGACTCGGATCTGGCCATGGCCATCCGCACCCTGGTGGTGGCGGCGGTGATCCTGCCGCTGGTGGTGGTCTCCGGCAAATGGTCCAACCCGTTGCTGCTGCCCGGGCGCACCCAGCTGTTCCTGGTCTTGTCAGCGCTGGCCACCGGCGCCTCGTGGCTGTTCTACTTCCGCGCGCTGCAGAGCGGTGAGCTGGCCAAGGTGGCGGTGGTGGACAAGTTCAGCGTGGTGCTGGTGATCGTGCTGGCCTATCTTCTGCTGGGCGAGCGGCCCAGCCTGCGGGAGTGGAGTGGCATCGGCCTGGTACTGGCCGGGGTGATCGTGCTGGCCACGAAGAAGTAGCAGCATTCAACCGAGCAGACGGGAGAGCAGGATGCAGGGTGAAGCACACGGGACGTTTGAAGTGGATCTGCGGCCGATCGGTGGCAATGACGGCCCGATCGCGGTGATGTCGATCAACAAGACGTTCGCCGGCGACCTGCAGGGCAGCAGCGTCGGCCAGATGCTGGCCTTCCGCACGCCAGTGCAGGGTTCGGCCGGTTACGTGGCGATGGAGCGGGTGGCAGCCACGCTGGCCGGGCGCCAGGGCGCGTTCACCCTGCAGCACAATGGGTTGATGACCCGCGGCACGCCGGCGCTGAGCGTGGTGGTGGTGCCCGATTCCGGCAGCGACGGCCTGCTGGGCCTGGCCGGTACGCTGGAGATCATCATCAGCGAGGGCCGCCATGACTACCGGCTGGTCTACAGCCTGCCGGAAGAACCCTAGCGGAGTTCCGCAGCCATCGCCGCGAGCCGGGCGACGGTGTTGAGATTGCGTGCCGTGCCCTGTGCCGAACCGGGAATACGCAGGCGCGAGTCGGCCATGCCGGCACCGTAGTGGATGAACATCTCGCGCGTGCCGAGTGCGAGCTGTTCATCGCGCCGGCCGGTCACGCCGTGCAGTGGATCGGCGGGCAGGCGGTCGTCGAGGAACAGCGCGACAACACGATTGCCGGCCGCCTGCGGAAACGGATTGCGCGCCACCACGCCTGCGATCTCGCTGGCCGATCGCACCAGTACGCCCACCGGCCTGCCGGCATAGGCGGTGAGCCGCTGGGCGAGGGCCTGGCGCACGCCTGCTTCGTCGAGTGCACTGCGCAGCACCACGTTGCCACTGGCGATATATGTGCGGACATCGGCGAAGCCTGCGTCCTCGCACATCGCCACCAGGTCGCGCATCGGCAGCTTGCTTGTGCCGCCGACGTTGACCGCGCGCAGCAGGGCGACGTGGACGTTCATGGCGTCCCTGCCTGCAGGCGGTCGTACATGCGCACCAGGTCAACCAGGGTGCGCGCGCCCATCTTGCGCATCACCTGCGCCCGGCGCACCTTCACCGTGATCTCGCTGACGCCGAGGTCACCGGCGATCTGCTTGTTGAGGCGGCCGCGCACCACGCCGTCGACCACTTCGCGCTCACCCGCGTTCAGTGAATCCCAGCGCTGCTGCAGCGCGCCCAGCACATCGCCGTCGCGGCGGCGCTGGCGGTCGATCTCGATGCCCTTGTGGATGGCATCGAGCAGCTCCTGGTCACGGAAGGGCTTGGTCAGGAACTCGATGGCACCGTCCTTGATCGCGTTGACGCCCATCGCGATGTCGCCGTGGCCGGTGATGAACACCACCGGCAGCTGCAGGCCGTGGCTGCCCATCGTGCGATGGAATTCAAGGCCGCTCTGGCCGGGCATGCGCACGTCCAGCACCAGGCATGCCGGCGCGTCTTCCAGCGCGTGTTCGAGGAAGGCCTGGGTGGACGCGAAGGCCCGCACCTGCAGGCCCATCGAGGCCAGCAGGTCTTCCAGTGCCGCGCGCACCGACGGATCGTCGTCAACCACATAGACGATGGGGGCCGGATCGACGGCCGGGGCAGGGGGCTTACGCATGACGGGGGTCCGTGGCAATGGGCAGGTCGAACACGAAGCAGGCACCACCGCCTGTCGGTCGTTCGGCGCGGATCTGGCCGTCGTTGGCCTCGATCATCGAGCGGCTCAGGCTGAGGCCCAACCCGAGCCCGTGTGACTTGGTGGTCCAGAATGCATCGAAGACGCGCTCGGGATGATCGGCGGGCAGGCCGATGCCGCGGTCACGTACGCTGAGGCTGACCCGGTGGCCATCACGCCGGGTCAGCAGCGACAGGCGCCGGTCGGCGGCGGGTACGGCTTCCATTGCGTCCACTGCATTGAGAATCAGGTTGCCGATCACCTGCTGCACCTGCACGCGGTCGGCGTGTACCGGCGGCAGGTCGGTGTCCAGCAGCAGTGCCACGGCCACGCCATGCTGGTCCAGCTCGCTGCGCGACAGCGCCAGCATTTCCTCCACCGCCTGGTTCAGGTCGAAGGCGCGTCGTTCCGGTGCCGCGCCCTGGGTCAGGCCGCGGATGCGGGCGATCACGTCGCCGGCGCGGTGCGCATCGGCCAGGATGCGGGCCACGGTCTGCCGTGCCTTGTCCACGTTTGGCGGGTCCTGTGCCAGCCAGCGCTGGCAGGCTTCGGCGCTGCTGGCGATGGCGGCCAGCGGCTGGTTCACTTCATGGGCGATGGAGGTGGTGAGCTCGCCCACGGTGGAAGCGCGCGCCACCCGCAGCAGGCGGCCCTGTGCTTCCTGCACGGCGGCCTTGGCCGCTTCCATGTTCAGGGCAAGGTAGGTGGTGATGCCGATCACCAGCATGCCGATGACCGAGTTGACCAGGCCGATGCGGTAGGTGCCGAAGCGGGTCAGGAAGAAGCTCAGCCCGGTCAGCGCGATGCAGGCGATGGCCAGGGTGATCAGGCCGCGCGCGCTCAGTACGCGTGAGGCGGCGAGGATGACGGCCGCGTAGAAACAGGCAGCCGCAACGGCGTAATCAGTGACGGTGTCGATCAGGAAGATCGCCGCCATCACGACGATCAGGGCCAGCAGCACCAGCGGGCGGCGGGGCGACAGCGATGGCATCGGGGAAGCTCCCGGGCGTGGGCGGAAAGGATAGCAAAGCGCAGTCGGTCGGCACGCGCGCGCCCGGTAGTGCCGGCC
>DQIG01000405.1 GCA_003525885.1 Stenotrophomonas sp. | reverse complement strand
GGAAGAGCGCTACGCGCCGGCCGGCGACCCGACTACCTTCACCGTGCTGGCGCCGCGCCAGCGCGATGTCGAGTACGACGCCGACCACTACGACGGCCGCTGGGTGATCCGCACCAACGACGGTGCGAAGAATTTCAAGCTGGTCACCGCACCGACCGATGCCACTTCGCGCGCGCAGTGGAAAGACTGGATCTCGCACGACGATGCGGTGTTCATCGAAGGCTTCGAGCTGTTCGACAGCTACACCGCCATCGCAGAACGTTCCGAGGGCCTGGAGCGCATCCGATTGCTGTTCAAGGACGGCCGCAGCGACTACGTGAAGGCCGATGAGCCGGCGTATTCGATGGGCCTGGGCGACAACACCGAGGCCGATACGCCGTGGCTGCGCTACGTCTACACCTCGATGACCACCCCGACCACCGTGTTCGAACTGAACACCGCTACCGGCGAGCGCCGCCAGCTGAAGGTCCAGCCGGTGATCGGCTATGACGCCTCGAAGTACGAGACCGACCGCGTCTGGATCACCGCACGCGATGGCGTGAAGGTGCCGGTGTCGCTGGTCTACCGCAAGGGCTACCAGAAGGACGGCAAGGGCGCACTGTTCCAGTACGCCTATGGCAGCTACGGCATGTCGATGGACCCGTACTTCAACCAGACCGCAGTGAGCCTGCTCGATCGTGGCGTGGTGTATGCCATCGCCCACATCCGCGGCGGCCAGGAGATGGGCCGCGACTGGTACGAGAACGGCAAGCTGCTGCACAAGCAGAACACCTTCAACGACTTCATCGACGTCACCCGAGGGCTGGTGGCACAGGGTTGGGCGGCGAAGGATCGCGTCGCCGCATCCGGCGGCAGTGCCGGTGGCCTGCTGATGGGCGCGGTGGCCAACCAGGCCCCGCAGGATTACCGGGTGATGGTGGCGCAGGTACCGTTCGTCGACGTGGTCACCACCATGCTCGATCCGACCATTCCGCTGACCACCAACGAATACGACGAGTGGGGCAACCCCGAGCAGAAGCAGTATTACGACTACATGCTGTCCTACTCGCCCTACGACAACGTGAAGCAGCAGGCGTACCCGGCGCTGTTCGTGGGTACCGGCCTGTGGGATTCGCAGGTGCAGTACTGGGAACCGGCCAAGTGGGTGGCCAAGCTGCGTGACGACAACACCGGCCACTACCCGATCCTGTTCCGCACCAACATGGAAGCCGGCCACGGCGGCAAGTCGGGGCGCTTCCAGCGCTACCGCGAGCTGTCCGAGTCGTATGCGTTCGTGCTGCAGCAGCTGGGCATCGCCCAGCCGTGATGGCGAAGGGGTGCCGGGCGTTGCCGGGCACCCCGAACCGTTATCCTTGCGGCCATGAGCCTGCCCGACCCCTCCGCATCCCGTGATACCGCCACGCCACCGCGTGTGGTGCGTTTCCGCTGGGCGTGGTGGCTGCTGGCCTATGCCAGCCTGGGCACCGGCATCGTCGGCATCTTCGTGCCGGGCCTTCCCACCACCGTATTCATCCTGATCTCGGCGTGGGCTGCATCACGTGGGTCCGAACGCCTGCACAACTGGCTGCTGCAGCACCCGCGCTTCGGCCCGGCCATCGCCAACTGGCAGGCACACGGGGCGGTCAGCCGCTACGGCAAGTGGATGGCCACGATCACCATGGCGGTGTGCGCCGCCATCATGCTGTGGTGCGTGCCGATCGCCTGGGTGAAGTGGTTCTCGATCGGCAGCATGACCGTGGTGGCAATCTGGCTGTGGACGCGGCCGCTTCCGCCCCCCGCGGATTGAGCGCCTGCGGTAGTGCCGGCCGCTGGCCGGCAACCCGATCCTCTGCACGAACCGCTCAGCCGCCAATGGCTATACTCGGGGCATGAAGATCCCCCATCGAAACGCCATCCTGATTCCGCTGGCAGCGGCCTCGCTGCTGCTCCTCGCCGCCTGCGGCAACAAGGGCCCGCTGGTACTGCCGCAGAAGCCGGTGCCGGTGGAAGAAGCCGTCGAACCCGCAGCCGAGCCCGCCACCGAGGCGACTCCGGTGGAAACCCAGGGAACCGCCACTCCGGCCACGACCGTGGACCCGGCTGCTCCGACCACCCAGCCGGCACCTGCGCCCGCGAAGAAGGCGGGCAGCGGGAATGAGTAAGGCCGGTTCCAAGGCCCTGCGCTTCAGCAAGATGCACGGCGCGGGCAATGATTTCGTAGTGATCGACCTGCGTGACGGCACCGCACCGCCCACGCCTGAACTGGCCGCGCGCCTGGCCGACCGCCACACCGGTGTCGGCTGCGATCAGATCCTGACCATCGAGGCGCCGCGTGCGGAAGGCTCGGTGGCCTCGTACCGCATCTGGAATGCTGATGGTTCCAATTCCGAGCAGTGCGGCAATGGCGCGCGCTGCATCGCCGCCTGGCTGGTGCGCGAGGGCAGTGCACAGGGCGATGCATTCGTCATCGACAGCCCGTTGGCCAGCCACGACGTGAAGGTGCTGGGCGAGGACCAGTTCGCGGTGACCATGGGCGTGCCTGCCTTCGAGCCGGCCAACGTGCCGCTGATGGGCTTCGCCCACGCGCGCGAGGAATACCTGCTGCCGCTGCAGGGCGAGAGCGTCCGCTTTGCTGCGGTGTCGATGGGCAACCCGCATGCCGTGATCGAAGTGGGCCTGATCGATGCCGCACCGGTCGAGCGCGTGGGTTCGCTGCTGCAGCAGCACGCGTCGTTCCCGCGCTCGGTGAACGTGGGCTTCGCCCAGGTGATGGGCCCGGCGCACGCCCGCCTGCGCGTGTTCGAGCGCGGCGTTGGCGAAACCCTTGCCTGCGGCAGTGGCGCCTGCGCCGCCGCAGTGACCCTGATGCAGCGCGGCCGCCTGCAGCGCGATGCCCGCATCAGCCTGCCCGGTGGCGACCTGCGCATCCAATGGCCGGGTGATGGCCAGCCGGTGGTGATGGCGGGCCCGACCGCATTCGTCTTCGAAGGGGAGTGGATGGCATGAGCGAAACCGTCGACAAGCTCGGGGCCCATGAAGTCGCTGCCTGGTTGCGGCGTCATCCGGGCTTCCTCAAGCAGTTCCCGGACCTGGCCTTGACCCTGGTGGTGCCGCGCGATGACGGCCCGACCGCATCGCTGGCCAGCTACCAGCTGGAAGTGCTGCGCGAGAAGAACCGCGAGCTGGCGCGACGGTTGGCCGATCTGGGCGCGACTGCCCAGGTCAATGAACGCCTGGCGGTGCGTACGCACCAGCTGACCCTGGCACTGATGAAACAGGACAACGCGGCTGACACCCTGCGCGCGATGGCCGCATCGCTGCAGGAAGACTTCGCCGGCGACCTGGTGCGGCTGGTGGTGCACACGCCGGTGGCCGGGCTGGAACAGGCCGACTGGCTGCAGGTGATAGCCGCGGATGATCCGCAGCTGGGCCCGTTCCGCGATTGCCTGAACGATGGCGAGCCGATCTGCGGTCGCCTGCAACCGGAAAAGAATGCTGTGCTGTACGGCGTGCGCAGCGAAGAAGTGCAGACCACCGCACTGTTGCCGCTGCCGGGCGTCGGCCTGATCGCGGTCGGCAGCCACGACCCGAACCGCTTCTACCCGGGCATGGGGACGTTGTTCCTGCGCATGATGGGCGACGCGCTGGTCACCGGCCTGAAGCGCTTCCCCGGCTGAGCAGGGCACGACGACGATGAGCGCGGTACAGGCCTTCCTGCAGCACCTGCAGGTGGAGCGGCGGATGTCGGCACATACACTCGACGCCTACCGCCGCGACCTGGACGCGCTGTCGGCCTGGGCCGAGCCGCGTGGCGTGGCGGTGGAGGCGCTTGATGCCGATGCCTTGCGCCAGTTCGTTGCCGATGAACATCGCCGGGGACTGTCGGCCAAGAGCCTGCAGCGCCGCTTGTCGGCCTGCCGAAGCTTCTATGCCTGGCTGCTCAAGCACGGGCGCATCGAAGTCAGCCCGGCAGCGACGCTGAAGGCACCGCGCGCGCCGCGCCGGTTGCCACAGGTCCTCGACGCCGATGAGGCCGTGCAGCTGGTCGAGCTGGAACCGGAAGGTGACCTCGGCCGCCGTGACCGCGCGCTGCTGGAACTGTTCTATTCCTCCGGCCTGCGCCTGAGCGAAGTCTGCGCGCTGACCTGGCGCGACCTGGATTTCGACAGCGGGCTGGTCAACGTGCTGGGCAAGGGCAATCGCCAGCGCCGGGTGCCGTTCGGCCGGCCGGCGCGCGAAGCGCTGCAGGCATGGCGTGCGGAAAGTGGGGGTGGGCCGGCCTCGCCGGTGTTCCCCGGCCGCAACGGGCCGATCAGCCAACGCGCGGTGCAGATCCGCATCCGCCAGCTGGCGCAGCGCCAGGGCTTGTTCAAGCACGTGCATCCGCACATGCTGCGGCACAGTTTCGCCAGCCATATCCTGGAATCGTCCGGTGACCTGCGTGGCGTGCAGGAACTGCTCGGCCATGCCGACATTGCCACCACGCAGATCTATACCCACCTCGATTTCCAGCACTTGGCCAAGGTCTACGACGCCGCGCATCCGCGCGCCAAGCGCCGCAGCAGGGACGACAAGGCTGAATAGCCTGCGCTTGATCTGGATCAGGGTAGTGCAGGCGCCACCGGCGCACCGTGGCCGCAGGCCACGAGGAAACCGCCACCTTGGCGAAGCCCATTCCGCTGCATCCCAAGCACCCCGAACGCATCTGCTGGGGTTGCGACCGCTACTGCGCGGCTGACGCGCTGGCCTGCGGCAATGGTTCCGGCCGTACCCAGCACCCGATCGAGACGCAGGGTGAAGACTGGTACATCGCCTGGGGTATCGAGCCGAATCCGGATCGGCCTTCGCACGCCAAGCGCTGAACGGCAGCCATCCGCGCAGGCTTGATCGCACCCGGCGCTGTCCCCATGTCCCGTGAACAGCTATCGGAGGCCGCATGGACCCCAGTCAGAACCCCAACGTTTTCCACGCCACCACCATTGTCTGCGTCCGTCGCGGCGAGCACGTGGCCATTGCCGGCGACGGCCAGGTCACGCTGGGCCACACCGTGATGAAGGGCAATGCGCGCAAGGTGCGCCGCCTTGGCCGTGATGGCCAGGTGCTGGCCGGCTTCGCCGGTGCCGCCGCCGATGCCTTCACCCTGTTCGAACTGTTCGAGGCCAAGCTGGAAAAGCACGGCCAGCTGCAGCGTGCTGCGGTCGAACTGGCCAAGGACTGGCGCACGGAGCGCCGTCTGGGCAAGCTCGAAGCCCTGCTGGCAGTGGCCGACAAGGAAACCTCGCTGATCATCAGCGGCACCGGTGATGTGATCGAGCCGGAGGACGGCATCATCGCCATCGGCTCGGGTGGTTCGTATGCACTGTCGGCCGCGCGCGCGTTGATGGCGCACACCGAGCTGGATGCACGCACCATCGCCAGTGAAGCGATCGGCATCGCCGGCGACATCTGCATCTATACCAACCGCAACGTGGTGGTCGAGGAGCTTTGAGGGTCGTGCCGGCTGCTGGCCGGCAACCTCATGAGCCCCCGCACGCGTGCCTGGTTGCCGGCCAGCGGCCGGCACTACCGACAATGAATCCGTGAGCACATCCATGTCGAAGATCGAAGTTTCCTCCGCCACCATGACCCCGCGCGAGATCGTGCAGGAACTGGACCGGCACATCGTGGGCCAGCACGACGCCAAGCGCGCCGTAGCCATCGCCCTGCGCAACCGCTGGCGCCGCATGCAGCTGGTGCCTGAGCTGCGCAATGAAGTGATGCCGAAGAACATCCTGATGATCGGCCCGACCGGCGTCGGCAAGACCGAGATCGCGCGCCGTCTGGCCACGCTGGCCAACGCACCGTTCGTGAAGGTCGAAGCCACCCGCTTCACCGAAGTCGGCTACGTCGGCAAGGACGTCGAGCAGATCATCCGTGACCTGGCCGATACTGCAGTGAAGCTCTATCGCGAACAGGCCAAGGTGCGCGTGCGTACCCAGGCCGAAGAACGCGCAGAGGACCGCATCCTCGATGCACTGCTGCCGCGCCGTAGTGGCGGCATCGGTTTCGATCCTGAAGTGGCGCGCAACGAGCCGTCGGCGCAGGACAACGAGACCCGCATCAAGTTCCGCAAGATGCTGCGCAATGGCGAGCTGGACGAGCGCGAGATCGAACTCGACCTGGCCGCCAACGTCAGCATGGACATCATGACCCCGCCGGGCATGGAGGAAATGGGCCAGCAGCTGAAGTCGATGTTCGCCAACCTCGGCGGCGGCGCCAAGGCACACAAGCGCACGCTGACCATCAAGGCCGCGCGTCCGCTGCTGATCGAGGAAGAGGCCGGCAAGCTGGTCAACGAGGACGATATCCGCACGGCGGCGATCGAGGCCTGCGAGCAGCACGGCATCGTCTTCATCGACGAGATCGACAAGGTCGCCAAGCGTGGTGACAACGTGGGCGGTGGCGACGTGTCCCGCGAAGGCGTGCAGCGCGACCTGCTGCCGCTGGTGGAAGGCTCCAACGTGTCCACCAAGTACGGCACGATCAAGACCGACCACATCCTGTTCATCGCTTCGGGCGCGTTCCACCTGGCCAAGCCCAGCGACCTTATTCCGGAGCTGCAGGGACGTTTCCCGATCCGCGTGGAGCTGGGCGCGCTGAGCAAGAATGATTTCGTGCGCATCCTGACCGAGCCGAAGGCCGCACTGACCAAGCAGTACGAAGCGCTGCTGGCCACCGAAGGCGTCAAGGTCAGCTTCACCGCCGACGCCATCGATCGCCTGGCCGAGATCGCCTTCCAGGTGAACGAGCGCCAGGAAAACATCGGTGCGCGCCGCCTGCACACCGTGCTGGAGCGCCTGCTGGATTCGCTCAGCTACGAGGCCCCGGACCGCGATGGTGAAACCCTGGCCATCGACAGTGCTTACGTCGATGCACACCTGGGCGAGCTGGTGCAGGACCCGGACCTGAGCCGCTACATCCTGTAATGCAGAAGGCCGCCGAAAGGCGGCCTTTTTGTTTGAGGGGTCGGATCCCTCGCCTTGGCGAGGGATCCGACCCTTGTACCCTCACGCTTCCGGCAGCGGCTCGGGCACGGTGCCGGGAACGAACACGCCGTCCTTCACGTAGGCGGCCAGGGTCATGTCCAGCGCGAGCATGCCATCGCGCTTGAGGTCCATCAGTTCCGGTTCGACCATCGCGCCGTGCAGTACGCCCAGCACGGTGGCGTGCAGCATGCGTGCGGCGATCTTGGGGTCGGCCCCCTCGCGCAGCTGGCCCAGATCGCCGGCGCGGCGCAGGGCGCGCTCCATCCGGTCCAGCGCATCGCGGAAACCGGCCTGCTGCAGTTCGGTCAGTACCTTGGTATCCGCCGACGCATCGCTGCGCAGCATGATCTCCATGGTCTTGCGCAGGCGCTCGTCCTCGGACAGCTCGATGAACGAGTGGATCATCACCGCGCGCAGGTCGTGCACGGGAGTGTCGCGCTGGTCGGTGGAAGTACGCTCCAGTTCCTGCATGAAGGGCAGGTGCACGCGCTCGACGATCGCTGCCAGCACCTCGCTCTTGTTCTTGAAGTGCCAGTAGACCGCGCCGCGGGTATAGCCGGCGCGGGCACCGATCATCTCCAGCGTGGTACGGGCCACGCCGTGTTCATGGAAGCAGGCTTCGGCGGCGTCAAGGATGCCTTCCCGGGTTGCCTGGGTGTCCTCTTTGGTCTTGCGGGCCATGGATGGGTACGAGTGCGGGTGAAACGTGGCTGAATTGTACCGGTTTACAAACAAACAAGCATGTATGTATATTTCGCTCCCATCATTCCCGTCGTGTGCGTGGCAGGCCGGTCCGGCTCCCACTCCCCGCTGGTGAGCGTTGCCTGCTGGCGCTTTCGGCCTGTATCAGCGCGATTTGAGATTCCTTCCCCTAAGAGCCTTTCCGTCATGTTGCTGAGCCGAATCCGACCCTTTGCACTGTCGCTGGCGATCGCCGCGACCGTGGCTGCCTGCGGCGGCCAACCCCAGGCCCCCGAGCAGGGCCCGGGTGACGTCACTGTGGTCACGCTGAAGTCCGAGACCGTGGGCCTGACCCGCGAGCTGCCGGGCCGTACCAATGCCTTCCTGGTGGCCGAAGTGCGTCCCCAGGTCAACGGCATCGTCGCCAAGCGCCTGTTCACCGAGGGCGGCATGGTCAAGGCCGGCGAGCCGCTGTACCAGATCGAGGACGCCAGCTACCGCGCCCAGGCCAACAGCGCCCGCGCCCAGCTGGCCCGCGCCGAAGCCACCGCCAACGCCGCCCGCCTGAGCGCCAAGCGCATCACCGAGCTGGCCAAGGTCGACGCGGTCAGCCAGCAGGATCTGGAAAACGCCGTGGCCGCGCAGAAGCAGGCCGAGGCAGATGTCGGTGCCGCCAAGGCCTCGCTGGACGCGGCCAACGTCACCCTCGGCTATGCCCGCATCACCGCGCCGATCAGCGGCCGCATCGGCAAGTCCAGCGTCACCCAGGGTGCGCTGGTCAGCGCCGGCCAGGCCAATGCGCTGGCCACGGTGCAGCAGCTGGACCCGATCTATGTGGACCTGACCCAGTCTTCGGCCGAGCTGCTGCAGCTGCGCCGCGAACTGGCCGCCGGCCGCCTGCAGGACAACCAGACCCTGCCGGTCAGCATCCTGATGGAAGACGGCAGCACCTTCGAGCACAAGGGCACGCTGGAGTTCTCCGAAGTCAGCGTCGATCCGGCCACCGGCAGCTTTGGCCTGCGCGTGAAGGTGGACAACCCGGACGGTCTGCTGATGCCGGGCATGTACGTGCGCGCGGTGATCGGCGGCGGCGTGCGCAGCGATGCGGTGCTGGTACCGATGGCCGGCATCGCCCGCGATCCGAAGGGTGACACCTCCGCGATGGTGGTCGACAAGGACACCAAGGTCGAAGTGCGCCCGGTCAAGGTCAGCCGCACGGTCGGCGACAAGTGGCTGGTCGAGGACGGTCTGAAGGCTGGCGACAGGGTCATCGTCGAAGGCCTGCAGAAGATCGGCCCCGGCATGCCGGTCAAGGCCACCGAGAAGGGCGCTGCGCCGGCCAAGCCGGCAGCAGCCGCCCAGCCTGCCGCTCCGGCCGGCGACGCGAAGTAAGCGGAGAACCCCATGGCACGCTTTTTCATCGATCGACCCATCTTTGCATGGGTGATCGCCATCATCATCATGCTCGCCGGCGGCCTGGCCCTGTTCAAGCTGCCGGTCTCGATGTACCCCAACGTCGCACCGCCGGCGGTGGAAATCAGCGCCACCTACCCGGGTGCATCGGCCAAGGTGGTCGAGGACTCGGTGACGCAGATCATCGAGCAGAACATGAAGGGCCTTGATGGCCTGATCTACTTCTCCTCCAACAGCTCGTCCAACGGCCAGGCCACCATCACCCTGACCTTCGAGAGCGGCACCAACCCGGACATCGCCCAGGTGCAGGTGCAGAACAAGCTGCAGTTGGCCATGCCGCTGCTGCCGCAGGAAGTGCAGCGGCAGGGCATCAACGTGGCCAAGTCCAGCTCGGGCTTCCTGAACGTCATCGCGTTCGTGTCCGAGAACGGCAGCATGGACGCCAACGACATCGCCGACTACGTCGGTTCCAATGTCGTCGATCGCCTCAGCCGCGTGCCGGGCGTGGGCAACATCCAGGTGTTCGGTGGCAAGTACGCCATGCGCATCTGGCTGGACCCGAACAAGCTGCACACCTATGGCCTGTCGGTTGCCGAAGTGACCGCGGCGGTCAAGGCGCAGAACGCCCAGGTGGCCATCGGCCAGCTCGGCGGTGCGCCGTCGGTGAAAGGCCAGCAGCTCAACGCCACCATCAACGCGCAGTCGCGCCTGCAGACCCCGGAACAGTTCCGCAACATCATCGTGCGCGGTGCGCAGGACGGTGCCGAGCTGCGCCTGGGTGATGTCGCCCGCGTCGAACTGGGTGCCGAGTCCTACGACTTCGTCACCCGCTACAACGGCCAGCCGGCCAGCGGCCTGGCGGTCACCCTGGCCACCGGCGCCAACGCGCTGGATACCGCCGCCGGTGTGAATGCCGCGCTGGAAGACATGAAGGGCTTCTTCCCGGCCGGCCTGAAGGCCGAGATCCCGTACGACACCACGCCGTTCGTGCGCGTGTCGATCAAGGGCGTGGTGCAGACCCTGATCGAAGCGATCGTGCTGGTGTTCGTGGTGATGTACCTGTTCCTGCAGAACTTCCGCGCCACCCTGATCCCGACCATCGCCGTGCCGGTGGTGCTGCTGGGTACCTTCGGCGTGCTGGCGATGCTGGGCTTCTCGGTGAACATGCTGACCATGTTCGCGATGGTGCTGGCGATCGGCCTGCTGGTGGACGATGCCATCGTGGTGGTGGAGAACGTCGAGCGCATCATGTCCGAGGAAGGACTGTCGCCGCTCGAAGCGACCCGCAAGTCGATGGGCCAGATCACCGGCGCGCTGGTGGGTATCGGCCTGGTGCTGTCGGCGGTGTTCGTGCCGATGGCCTTCATGAGCGGCTCCACCGGCGTGATCTACCGCCAGTTCTCGGCCACGATTGTCTCTGCGATGGCGTTGTCGGTGCTGGTGGCGATCGTACTCACCCCGGCGCTGTGCGCGACCATGCTCAAGCCGCTGAAGAAGGGTGAGCACCACGTCGCCCACCGTGGCCTTGCCGGTCGCTTCTTCAATGGCTTCAACCGCGGCTTCGACCGCACCAGCGAAAGCTACCAGCGCGGCGTGCGCGGCATCATCCACCGCCCGTGGCGCTTCATGGGCATCGTGGCGGCGTTGTTTGTGCTGATGGGCGTGCTGTTCGTGCGCCTGCCTAGCTCGTTCCTGCCCAACGAAGACCAGGGCGTGCTGATGGCGCTGGTGCAGGCGCCGGTCGGTGCCACCCAGGAACGTACGCTGGAATCGATCGCGGCACTGGAAAACCACTTCCTGCAGAACGAGAAGGATGCGGTGGACTCGGTGTTCTCGGTGCAGGGCTTCAGCTTCGCCGGCATGGGCCAGAACGCGGGCATGGCGTTCGTCAAGCTGAAGGACTGGAGCGAGCGTGACGCCAACAATGGCGTGATGCCGATCACTGGTCGTGCGATGGCGGCCCTGGGCCAGATCAAGGATGCCTTCATCTTCGCCTTCCCGCCGCCGGCCATTCCGGAACTGGGTACCGCCTCGGGCTATACCTTCTTCTTGAAGGACAACAGCGGACAGGGCCACGAGGCACTGGTGGCCGCACGCAACCAGCTGCTCGGCCTGGCCGCCGGCAGCAAGAAGCTGGCCAACGTGCGCCCGAACGGCCAGGAAGACACGCCGCAGTTCCGCATCGACATCGACGCGGCCAAGGCGACTTCGCTGGGGCTGTCGATCGACCAGATCAACGGCACGCTGGCCGCCGCATGGGGCAGCTCGTACATCGATGACTTCGTCGATCGTGGCCGCGTCAAGCGTGTGTTCGTGCAGGCCGACCAGGCGTTCCGCATGGTGCCGGAGGACTTTGATCTCTGGTCCGTGAAGAACGACAAGGGCGAAATGGTGCCGTTCAGTGCGTTTGCTACCAAGCACTGGGACTACGGCTCGCCGCGCCTGGAACGCTACAACGGCGTGTCGGCGATGGAAATCCAGGGCGAACCGGCCCCGGGTGTTGCCTCCGGCGATGCCATGGCCGAGATCGAACAGCTGGCCAAGCAGCTGCCGCAGGGCTTCGGCATCGAGTGGACGGCGATGTCCTACCAGGAACGCCAGGCCGGTTCGCAGACACCGCTGCTGTACACGCTGTCGCTGATGATCGTGTTCCTGTGCCTGGCCGCGATGTACGAAAGCTGGAGCGTGCCGACCGCGGTGCTGCTGGCGGCCCCGCTGGGTATCCTCGGCGCCGTGCTGGCCAACACCTTCAAGGGCCTGGAGCGCGACATCTACTTCCAGGTGGCGATGCTGACCACGGTGGGCCTGACCAGCAAGAACGCGATCCTGATCGTCGAGTTCGCCAAGGAGAACCTGGAGAAGGGTGCCAGCCTGGTCGAGTCGATCATGCATGCCGTGCGCGACCGCCTGCGCCCGATCGTGATGACCTCGCTGGCCTTCGGCATGGGCGTGGTACCGCTGGCGATCTCCACCGGTGCCGGTTCCGGCGCCAAGCAGGCGATCGGCACCGGCGTGCTCGGCGGCATGATCGTCGGCACCGTGCTCGGCGTGTTCTTCGTGCCGCTGTTCTTCGTGGTGGTGCAGCGCCTGTTCAAGCGCAAGTCCGCCGAGTGATGAAATCCGGTAGCGCCGGGCCATGCC